>JADLBT010000315.1 GCA_020847555.1 Gemmataceae bacterium | reverse complement strand
CCCTGCTCAATCTCGCGGTCTGCGCGGCGGCCGACGGCAGCGAGGTGGTGGTGGTGGACGCGAACCTGAAGCGGCCGGCGGTGGCGTCCCGGCTGGGCGTCGTCTCGTCCCCGGGGCTGCGTGAGATCCTGGCCGGCACCGCTGCCCTGGACCAGGCTCTCCGCCACACTGCGCAGGAGCGTCTGCACGCCCTGACGGCTGGTGGCGGGGTACGTGAGAGCATGCTAGGTGCGGAGGCGGCGCGCTGGCTGGCGGCCTGGCTGAAGCGGCGCTTTGACCTGGTCTTCGTGGACGGTCCGACGTGGGACGGCGGCCTGGACATGGCGGCTCTCGTCGGCGCCTCGGACCGGGTGCTGCTGGTCCTCGACCCGGAAGAGGCCGCCCGACCGGAGGTTCGCGCCGCCACCCGGGCCATCGCCCGCATGGGCGGCCACCTCGGCGGCCTCCTGGTTACCCGGTAGAGCAGGCATCCCGGCGCCGCCCGATTGGGCGGCGCCGGGCGCAACTGGAGATCCCTCGCGGAGCCAATGGCACCGCCTCCTCGCCCTACTTCACGGCAGCGGCCAGCGGCGAGTACCGGTCCGGCCGGCGGTTGCGCAGGAAGCCCCACGCTTCCTGCAGCGCCCGCACCCGGGACAGATCGCAGCGGGCCAGCACAAGCTCTTCCTGATCCCCCACCCGGGCGATCACCTCGCTCGTCGGGTCGGCCACAAACGACCCACCCCAGAACGCAATCGCTCCCTCACGCCCGACCCGGTTGACCGCCGCGACGTAGACATTGTTCGCGGCCGCGTGGCCGAGCTGGGCGTTGCGCCACATCTGCTCCCAGTCGCCAGTAATGTTCGTCTCGACCGCCTCGTCGATGATGCCGATCGCCGTCGGGTAGACGAGGATTTCGGCTCCGCCCAGCGCCGCCAGCCGGGCCGCCTCCGGAAACCACTGGTCGAAGCAGATGAGCGGGGCGATCCGGCCGAACGGTGTGTCGAGGACGCGCACGCCGGTGTCACCGGGCGCGAAGTAGTGCTGCTCGTGGTAGAGGACGTCCTCGGGGATGTGGCTCTTGCGGTAGGCTCCCAGGAGGGCGCCGTCGGGGCCGAGGACCGGCGTGGTGTTGAAGTACACTCCGGATGGGGACTTCTCGAACACCGACCCGCCGACCAGGACAATGCCGTGCCGCCGCGCCGCCGCGCCGAGTGCCTGGGTGGTCGGCCCGGGGACTGGCTCCGCGCGGTCGAAGGCGGTGCGGTCGTCCCTGCGCTGGCAGAAGTAGGGGCCGAGGAAGAGTTCAGGCAGGACGACGACCTGAGCGCCGCGCCGGGCGGCGCCGGCGATGCCGTCGAGTGCCTTCGCCAAATTAGCGGCCGGCTCGGCGCCACATGTCATCTGCACCAGCCCAACGGTGACAACCGGCCTGCTCTGCATCGCCACTCCCGCGAGGTGGATTTGAAGGGAGTGGGCAAGGAACCGAGCACCCCTCCCCGGTCAGGTTTATGCAAACTGCGGACCGGGGCACAGAAGGCGCGCGTTCGCCGACCAGCCCGGAGCGGGCGCTCCGGGCTGGTCGGCGCGAGTTCTTTCCTGTCCCTGGTCCTGGAGCCTGTGCGTAAACCTCTCCCCCCGGCCCCCTCCCCTGCCAGGAGAGGGGGCCGGGGGGAGAGGTTCTCGCACAGGCGCTTACAGGTCGTTGACGGCAAGGGACGATCGGGTTCGCCCTGTCACGGCTACCTGCCCGGACGGAGTTGCACGAGGGTCGGCAGGTAGGTGCTCAAGCTCGGGTTAAGCTGAAGTGCCGCAGCGCAATCCGCGCTGGCCTGCTCGGGTCGGTTGCTGAGGTGGTACGCCCAGCATCGATCGGCGAACGCCTGGGCGCGGTCCTTCCGGTCCAGTGCGCACGCCCCCTTGATGTCGATCGCCAGGGTGAGATCGTCGATGGCCTCGGCGTACCGCCGCTGGCGAAGGTAAACCCGGCCGCCCCGGTTGAGGAGCGGCCGGGCGCAGTTCCTGTCGAGGGCGATCGCCTCCTTGTAGTCCGCCAGCGCCAGCTCGTACTCCGCCGCCGCCCGTGGATCCTTGCGCTCGGCGTAGAGGTAGCCGAGGGCCGCGTGGGCGTTGCCGCGGTTGTTGCGGTGGTGCGGCTCCGCCGGGCTCAGTTTGACGGCCTGGTTGTATTCGGTGATGGCCCGCAGGTAGTCCCTCTGCTCGTAGTAGACGTCGCCGCGGCCGTGGTAGGCGTAGGCGTGCTTCTTGTCGTGGTCGAGGGCCGTCTGGTAGTCGGCGAGCGCTTTCTGATAGTTGTTCTGGGCCAGGTAGACGTTGCCCCGCTTGTAGTACGCCTGCGCGAAGTCGGACTTGAAACCCACCGCGGCGGTGTAATCCGCGATCGCCGCCGCGTACTGGTTCTGCGCGAAGCGCAGCAGCCCGCGCTCATAGTAGGCCAGGGGGCGGTTGGGGGACGGCCGCGCCGCGCGGTCGGCCTTCTCCGCGAGTTTGTAATCGTCAATGGCTCTGTCGTAATCCTTCTTCAGGAAGTGGATGTCCCCCCGCGCGGTGTAGGCGAGGGCGGGGCTGGCATTGTTCTGAATCGCCGCCGTGTACTCGGCGATGGCCTTGTCGGGGAGTTGCTGCGTCAGGCAGATCGTCGCGCAATCCCGGTACGCGGCGAAGAACTTCGGGTCCAGGCGGATCGCCTCCTTGCAGTCTGCGAACGCGCGCTCCCGGTCGTCCTGGGCGGCGTGAAGGCGGCCGCGCTCGTGACGGAGAACCGCGTCGGACGGGGACAACCGAATGGCCTCGTCGTAGTCCGCGATCGCCTTGCCGACGTCGGGCAGCGCCGCGTGAGCCCGCGCACGCACAACGTAAGCGTAACCGTGGCGAACGTCGAGGCGGAGCGCCGCGTCGCAGTCCTCGATCGCCCGGGGGGGATTTTTCTTCAGCAGGTAGGCCTCGGCCCGGCTGACATACGCCGGCACGCAGTTGCGGTCGGCCTTCAATGCCTGAGTGCAGTAGGTCCGCGCGAGATCGGCCTCACCCAGTCCCTGGCAGGTGTGGGCCAGGTTCAGCAGCGCGACGGGGTCCATCGGGTTCTGCCGGACCGCGGCCATGTCCTCGCCCTGCTGTACGAAGAAGACCCGCGGCTCGATGATCGTCAGTCGGCACTCGTCCACCGCACGGGCGGCGCCGCGCTTCGCCGTCAGCTGCACTGTCGCCTTGCCCAGCGGGGTGCCGCTCGCGGCGCGCAGCACGAGGATCGCGCGATCGGCGTCGGGCTGGATGTGGCAGGGCCACGCCGTCACCCCCTTCGGCAGCTGGCCCGGCTCCACGTCGATGGTCCCTGCCCCGCGGGGACGCTGCACACACACCCAGACGGCGCGCGTCTGGCCGGGCTGGAGCGTCACGCTGTCCAGCGCCTGGAGGCGCAGCGGCAGGCCGGTCACGGTCAGGTGAATCGTTTGGCGGGCCGGCACTCCCTCCAGGTCCGCCAGAACCGTGGCCTTGCCGTCGAAGTCCGGGGCGTCCTCCTCGGCGCGCAGCTGCAGCCGGGCGACGCTCCCGTCGGCGGCCACCGTTTCGGGCTCGACGCGGACCCCTTTGGGCAGCCCCTCCATCCTCACGGCAACCGGCCCGCTGCAGTTCTCGCGCCGGACTCGCACCTCCACCTCACCCCGCTCCCCCGCTTTCAGCGTCACATCGCGGACCTGAAGGCGCAGGACTCGGGGCGGCTGTTTCGTCGGCAGCAGCGGCTTCTGGATCGGCTGCACGGGCGATTTGATCGCCTGTCCGTCATCCGGTTTGGGCGCGTCCGAGGGTGTGCTCGCCACCGGCCCCTTGTCGGGCGGCGAGGTTTCCGGACTGCCGAGCAGGCTCACGATTTGCCAGACCGTGAACCCGACCACCGCCACGAGCAGGCAGACCGCAAGGACCGCGACGCGGGAGTTGCGGAACGGACCCGGTCGAGGTTTGGGCTGCTCGGCAGGGGCAGGGATGGCCGCGGTCTGGATGACCTCGTCATCCACTGGAACTAGCCTGGGCGGAGGAGGCACCGGCGCCTCCGGGGTTACGCTGCCGCCTTCGGGCACCAGCGTCAGGCGCGCGTCGTCCTCGTCTTCGGGCTGGTCTGCCTCGAGGACAGACGCCACTTCCGGCAAGAGGATCCCCGCCCCGGAGTCGCTCGGATCCTCAGGCCAGCTGGTCGGCAGATCCGGGAAGTCGAACACCGGAAGGACGGACGGCGGCTCGGACAGCACCTCGAGCGGCGGCGGCAGCAGCGGGGTCGGCACCGATTCCAGCGGCGGCGGCATCGGCCCGGTCGAGGCCGCCGGACGATCGGAGGGCAAGAACGCGGTCGGCGAGATGGATGGTGGCGGCTCCGGCAGCGGGGGCGTCGGAGGAGCGCCCGGAGGGGACGAGGGGGGGAGGAAGGCGGTTGCCTGGAACGACAACTCCGGCTCGGCAAGCGGCAGCTTCGGACCAGGAGCGGGCACCGGCGCCGGGAGCGGGAACAGGCTGCTGGACATGCCGAACTGGCTGTCCGAGGACTTCCTCCCCGAGCCGTGAGCCGTGTCCTCGAACACCGCGCGGGCCAGCGTCCGGGCGAACTCCAGGCAGGTGGGAAAGCGCTCGGTCGGCGACGGCGCCAGCGCGCGGCGCAGCACCACCTGCTCGCGCTCCCCCAGGAAGTCCAGGTCCGGATCCCCGCGCGGACCGCCGAGCAGGTGGGGCATGTACTGCTGCGGCCGCAAGGGCAGGCGGCCCTGGCGCAGCTCGACGTAGCTGACGGCCAGGCCGTACTGGTCGGATTGTTCGCGGGCCAGACCCTCCCACGCCTCGGCCGCCATGTACGGCGGCGTCCCGGCCATGCTCAGCGCCAGCGGGTCGGTCCGCTCCAGCAGGCATGCAACCCCGCAGTCGGCGACCATGATGTGGCGGCCGAGCAGGAGCAGGTTGTCCGGCTTGACGTCGCGGTGCAGCACCCCGTGGGCGTGCAGATAGTCGAGCGCCTCGGCCGCCTCGCGGGTGTAGCGGACCAGTTCGCCGGACGGAATCCCCGGCTGGCCCGCTTGCCGGCACTCCTCCAGGCGCTGGCGGAGGCTCCGGTCGGCCAGTTCCAGTACGATCACGATGCGGTCTTCGAGGGCGTGGAAGCTTTGCAGGGACAGCAGGAAGGGGTGGCGCAGCTTCTTGATCAGCTCGAGCGCCTGCAGTTCGCGAGCAGCCTCCTCGGACTTGAGGGCGCGCCGGATCAGCTTGATGGCGACCTCGACGCCCCCCGGCGCCTCGGCACGCCACACCTCACCGGCCGCACCGCGCCCCAGGCACTGCAGGAGTCGGTAGCCTGTGGGGAGGCTTCCGGACGGGGGGTTATTCGGGTCGGACATGGGCGCATCTCCGCAGGACCAGGCGTCGCGAGGCGGTGGCGCCCGGCCCCGGACAGTGAGGAGCCAGCAGCGTCCACCTTCTTTTTACCCCTCCCGGGAAAAGCTCGCAAGCGGAGAGCGAGGCGGGACTGCCGGGCGCGGGGTCACGGCCCGTGCGGGTTCCCGGGCGGCGGGGGAGACTGGTATCCTCCCACTGGGCTGACCGGCGGGCGCGAAAAGCTGCCCGGCAGATAGGCGTAAGGCCGATAGTACCCGCTGGGAGTGATGGGCGGCGTGACGGCTTGAAGAGCCCGCACAACGATGGTGCCGCTCATCGTCAGGCGGTGGTGCCGGCAGTAGTACTCGTGGTTGAGCGGTTTGGTGACCTTCAGCGTGTACGCCCCGCCGGGAGGGATGTCGCCCGAATCCGGCTTGCCTGCGAGGGCGGTGACGGTGTGCTTGTGGCGGCCGCGGTTGATCCAGCGCACCGTCCCCCCGGGCGTAACGAAGACGAAGGACGGCAGAAAGTAGTTGTCGAAGATCTCCACCACGGCCCGGTCGGTCGGTGCCGGCAGCGGGGGCGGAGGTCCGAAGATTGGGTAGCCTGGGCGGCCTGGGGACTAGGGCATGTTCGACTGCGGCGTGTACCCTCCGTAGCCGGGCGCCTGTCCTGCCCCGCCGCTGCCTGACGGTTGGGGGTAGTAGCCGCCGTAGGGGTTTTGGGTCGGTCCCTGCGCCGGGGCGCCGCCTGCGAAGGTCAGCAGCACGAACCCAAGAGGGAGCCCCAAGAGCAGTCGAGCCACGACGCACCTCCTGATCGGATGGCCACTTCCCAACGATGGGAGCATACCGCAAGGCGCGGACGAATCCACTCCATTGTTAGCAGGCAACCGGCATGCCGTAAACCCCTTCCACACCATCTCTCTTCCCCTCACCAACTGCTCTAATCCACGCTCCACGAGCGGCAAGCCCGGTCAGCCGAGCAGCAGCCCGCAGTCCGCCAACCGCTGCAGTGAGGGAGGAAGCGCTAGTTCGAGAACGCGGCGCACAACCGCCGCCTCACGGAGGGGCTTGCCGTCCGCGTGCATCGCCAGGGCGCCTTGCTCCACCAGGCCCGCCAGCGCGTCGAGCACACCCGCGCGGTCGCGCGTGCCGTCGAGTTGGCGGAGCACTGCCCGGTCGAACTCCGGCAGTTCGATGAGGCGGTGGGACAACCCGGTGACCCTGGCGTCCGTGGCAGCCTGCAGTCGCGCCAGCGGGCTGCCGACCGGCCGCTCGCCCGCCGTGCGTGGGAACTGGGGCGCCCGGAAGCGCACCTCCACGATGCCAGCCTGGTAACACTCCAGCAGACCCTCGGCCAGCGCCGCCGGGCCGGCCGCCAACCGTGTCGGCGCCCGTCCGCTCGCCTGCCCGAGCCGAGCGGCGACGTGCTGCCAGAGGTCGGCAAAGGGTTCGGCGCGCGGCGCGATCTCCGCCAGGTGGACGAGTGCCGACCTGAGGAGCGGATCGTCGGTGGCTCCGCTCTTGCCGTCCGCCGTTTGGAACGTCTGGACGGCGCCGGTTTCCGCCGGGGCGGGCGGCTCGGCCGGCCACGCGAGCGCCGCGAAGCAGAGGCCCGTCAGCGCTTCCGCCGTCACGGCACGCCGCACCGGCAGGTCTGCGTGGCACAGCAGCGTGCGGCGAAAACTGCGGCCGCTCAGCAGGTCGCGGTACTGTTCGCGGTCGAGGAATCCGCCCGGCATCCGGTCCAGGGCGGCGACCACCTCGGGCGGGATGGTGCTGGGCAGCGGGCTCGGCCGGACCTCGTCGAGGTACTGCAGGCCGTGGGCGGCCGCGCGTGCGGCGAATTCCCGGAAGTAGACCGGCTCGTTGACGTCTTCCAGGTATTCGTGGTAGAGGTACGCATCGCGCTGGCCGCGAACCGCCTCCAGATCCTGGCGGAGAACCTGATGATACACCTCCGTCGAACCCTCCACCGCCCGCGCTGTCAGGGCGAGAATCGCCCGGGACTGGCGGATGCGGTCGGCAGTCGCGTGGTAGTGGGAGGCGTGGAACTGGACGAGATCCCGCAGGGCGGTCCACAGGCGCCACCCGGGGTAGGTGTTGTAGCTCACGAACGCCACCCCGGCGGGGGCGAGGTGGTGCTGGCAGACGCCAAGGATCCCTTCCCGAACGTCCGCCGGCACCCACGAGTAGACGCCGTGGCAGATGATGTAGTCGAACATCCCGAACGTCTCGTCCACGTCCAGCACACTCATCGCCCGGAGGTGGACGTTCGGCACGCCGACCGTCTTCACGATGGCCTGTCCGTCGGCGATCTGGCGGGGAGAAAGGTCGATCCCGATGAACTCGGCCTCGGGCAGGCTCAGGGCCATCGCGATGAGGTTGCCGCCGTCGGCGCACCCGAGTTCCAGAACGCGGCAGCGGTCCGGCGCGGTCGGCGTGAGGCCGTGCAGGGCGGCCACGGCGCCCAGGCAGTCCGGGTGCGTCACATCGACCGGCAGGCCCAGGTAAGGGACGTCGTCATAGCTCGTCGATGCCGGTTCGGCCACGGGCCGCACCTCCACGCGGAGGGCAGCGCGGCCGGCGCTGGCCGAACCGCCCTCGAAAGCACCTAGCGCACGAGCAGCGCGGCACGCGCCATCCGGCGCAGGGTCGGTTCCAGCGCCTCGCCCATGAGCCGCCGCGCCTCGTCGGACTCCTGCACCGGGCGGCCCTGCCACTCCAGGGCGAAAGCGCCCGACCGGACCGCGTCCACCAGAGCGTCGAGGATCGCGGTGCGGTTCCGCGTGCCGTCCAGCTGCCGCAGGACCAGGCACTCGAACGGATTGAGCCGGACCCGGTCGTGGCAGAGGTTCGTGACGGCGTCCTTGTCCGCCGCCTGGAGCCGTGCCAGCGGACTGGCGACGGGGCGCTCCGTCGGCTCCTGCGCATAGTCCGGCCGGGACACATGCAGGTTCACCAGGCCGCCCAGGTAACACTGCAGCAGCGGTTCCGTCAGCGCCTCCTTCCCCGTGCCGGCGGGCGCGCCCACGGCGGCCCACAACTCCGCGAACGGCAGCCCGCCCCGCCCGGCCTCGGCGAGGCGGACCAGGGCCGCCTTGAGGGGCTGGTAGTTTGTTGCGAGGCTCGCGCCCTCCGCGCTCCGGAATTCCTCGCGGCCCGACCCGGTGACGTCCGGCTGTTCGGACACCGGGCGGACCAGGCCAGTGATGTACATGGTTTCGAGCGCCTGCGCGGCGGGCGGCCGGCGCAGCGGTACGGCCGCGTGGCACAGCAGCGTGCGGCGGAACGTCCGGAAGCGGAGGAAGTCGAGGTACTGCTCCCCCTGGATCAGGTCGCCCCCCGCCAGGCGCAGCAGGGTGTCGCGTGCGGTGGGCGAAACGTTGGAAGGGAGCGGGTTGGAGTCCACCTCCGCGACGTATTGCAGCCCGCGAACTGCCGCCCGCGCGGCGAACTGGTGGAAATACAGCGGCTGGTTCACCTCTTCCAGGTGCTCGTGGTAGATGTACGTGTCGCTGGCCTCGGCCAGCAGATCGACTTCGAGCCGCAACATCTCCGCGTACCAGCCCTTCTTGTCGCCGACCGTCTCGAGCATGAAGTCCAGCAGCGAGCGGGCTTGCCCGACCGCCTCCTGCGGGTCGGGGAACTGCCCCGCGTGGTAGCGCAGCATTTCCCGCACCATCCCCCGCACATGCCAGCCGGGGTAGGTGTTGTAGCTGACATACGCGATGCCGTCGGGCTGGAGATTGTCGCGGCAGACATCGAGGATCTTGTCCTGGACCGGCGGCGGCACCCACGAATAGACGCCGTGGCAGATGACGTAGTCGAACCGCCCCAGCGACGCATCGACGTCGAGGATGCTCAGCGCCCGCAGCTCGATGTTGGTCAGCCCGAGCGTGCGGACGACCTCCTGCCCCATCTCGATCTGCCGGCGCGACAGGTCCACGCCCACGAAGTGCCCGCCGGGCAGGCCCAGGGCCATGGGGATCAGGTTGCCGCCGACGCCGCAGCCCAACTCCAGCACGCGGCAGCGCTCCGTCGGCGGCGGGCGCATCCCCAGCAGCGTGCCGACGGCCGCCAATCGCTGCGGGTGGGTGGACGGGAAGGCGTAGCCGGTGTAAGGAACCTCGTCGTAGGTGGTGGCGGTTTCGGACACGGGGGCTCCTGCGGGGCCGCGCCGTCAAACAGCCCGCGAAAGAGGGACAGCCGCCGGCAATGGTTGCCGGCGGCCCGAGGACGGAGCCAGAGACAACGGACCGCGCTTACGACCACGTCGCCTGCTTCGCCAGGTCGTAGCCGCCGGGGGTCGTGCCGCCGAGGGTGCCATCAGGCTTCTGCTCCTTGTAGACCATCTTGACCTTGGTGAAGTTGAGGCTGATCTGGTCCGTCGGGATGATGTCGCTGTGGCCGCTGCCGCCGGTCTGGTACGAGGAAACGAGCAGATCCTCCATCTCGATCTTGAGGAACTCCTGCTGGCTCTTGCCCGCCTTGCGGCAGGTGAGGGTGGCCTTCTTGATGTGCTCGCCCGTTGCACAGATCTGCAGCAGCTTGGGCGACGCCTTGCAGATCTTCATCACGAAGTGGAAGTCCTGCATGACGACCTTGCCGGCGCCGCCGCCGCCGCCGTGGGCGTGTGAGCCCGAGTTGGTCTCGCCCCAGCTCCACGACTCCAGATCGATCTCCTTCTCGTGCCCTTTCGCCGTCGCCTCGCCATCGACGCCGTCGATCTTCAGGAAATAATCAACCGCAGCCATGACAAACCTCCAAAGGGTAGGGGTTGCTCCGCGGGGCCGGAATCCGGGGGTAGGCCGGAAACCATCCGGCCCGTCCTGGGGCAACCTTCCAAGTCGTAACAGGCCTCAGGGTAAGGACGCCGGCAGGGGGCACAGGCCCCTGCATCCGGCGGGCTGTTGCCGAGGCTCAGGGGTTTGCCGTCCGCCTTGCGTCTCGCCAGCCACCGCCCTGCTCTGCAAGGTTATGACGTTTCGCCGCCCAAAGCGGACACCGTTTTCGGAACTTCCGGAGCGCCGCGCCACCCCCGGCGCGCGGGAGCATGTGCTCCCGCGCGCCGGGAAGAGGATCCTTACGCTCTCTTTGGAACCTCGGCGACGAGGCGCATGGACGTGGTCAAGGTTTCGAGCTGGAAGTGCGGACGCAGGTACGCGACCGCCTCGTACCAGCCCGGCTTGCCGGCGACCGCGCGGACATCGACGCGGGCGTCGGCGAGCGGCATCCGGGCTCGCGCCTCGTCGCTGGCGCCCTCGGGAGTGGCGAGGACGTAGTTCATGATCCACTCGTTCAACCAGCGCGAGCAGTCGCCGACCTCCATGAACGAACCGATCTTGTCGCGCGCCATCACCTTCAGGTAGTGGGCGAAGCGCGCGACGCACATGATGTAGTTGAACTTGGCCGACAGCTCGGCGTTGGCGTTGGCGTCGGCGCTGAAGTACGTCTTGGGCTTCTGGCACGACTGGGCGCCCATGAAGGCGGCGTAATCGCGATTCTTGCAGTGGATCAGCGGCAGGAATCCGAGGTTCGACAGCTCGAACTCGCGCCGGTCGGTGATGGCGATCTCCGTCGGGCACTTCATCGCCACCCCGCCGTCGTCGGTCGGGAAGGTATGGACCGGCAGTCCCTCGACCTTCCCCCCGCCTTCAACGCCGCGGGTGCGGGCCATCCACCCGTACTTGGCCATCGCATCGGTAATGCGCGTCGCGTAGGCCCAGGCCGCATTCATCCACAGGTACTTGTCGTGGTCGGTGCCATCGACCTGCTCCTCGAAGTTGAACTCCTCGACACGCTTGAACTTCTCGCCGTACGGCAGACGCGACAGTACCCGGGGCAGAGCCAGGGCGACGTAGCGACTATCCTCCGACTCGCGGAACGACTTCCAGGCGGCGTACTCGACGCCCTGGAAGATCTTGGCCAGATCGCGTGGACCACTCAGCTCGGTGTAGCGCTCGAAGTTGAACATCTGCGGGGACGCCCCGGCCACGAACGGGGCGTGGGCGGCGGCCGCGACATGGGAGAGCTTCTCCAGCATGGCGATGTCTTCGGGGTCGCGGTTGAACTCGAAGTCCCCCACCAGCATGCCGTAAGGCTCGCCGCCCAGCGTGCCGTACTCGTCCTCGTAGATCTTCTTGAACAGAGCGCTCTGATCGAACTCGACAGCTTTTTCCAGATCCTTGAACAGCTCGCGCTTGGTCGCGTTAAGTACCTTGATCTTCAGCGTGTCGCTCGTCTCCGTCTGGTGGACGAGGTAGTGCAGGCCGCGCCAGGTGCCCTCCAGCTTCTGGAAGTCCTCGTGGTGCATGACCGCGTTGAGCTGGTCGGTCAGCTTCTTGTCGATCTCCTTGATCCAGTATTTGATGTTCGCCTCGGCGTCTTTGGAGACGACCATGCCGGGCTGGATCAGGTGCCTGACGTACTCCTCCAGGTAGTTGCGCGTCCGCTGCGACTCCTGGTCGGTGCGCGGGCGGGTCGTCTTGATGGCGTCTTCGAGCCACTTGCTGCCGGCGTCCTCGGTGGTGGTCGTCGCCGCGGCGGCGGCCTGGGCCTGTTCGGCGGCACTCATCGGTAATCCTCCTCTGGGGTTGCTGTCGGGTTGCTGTCGGGTTTCAGGGTACAGCAGTCCGGTTCGCGGTGCCGGAACGGACCCGGGTCCGGAACGCTGCCGTCTGAAGGTAATTTTATCCACTCGGGGGCGCGAGCGGCGCGCCTTCTCCCAGTTCGCGGATCCCGAACTCGCGGCCGAGTTCGGCGAGGTGGTTGGGATCGCGGATCAATTCGCGGATCAGCTGGCGGAACGGCATCCGCCCCAGCGCCACGGCGCGGCGGAGCAAGTCGGGGATGGGACTGTGGGGTTCGAGTTGCTCCAGGACGGCGGCGATGTGCTCGATCTGCCGGTACGCCTCCGCCCGGGTAGCGATCGTCCCGGTCCCGACCGCGAGGGAGGCGGTGAGGGAGGTGCCGTTGGGGGCGAGCGCGGCCGCCGCCTCCGCGGCCGGTGGCGCCGCGCCGGCCATCTCGGTCGGGCCGGCGCGGCGCACAGCCGTCTGCATCAGCTGGGCGCAGTCCTCCAGAGCCTGGCGCAGGCCCATCATGCCGGGCGCGTCGGCCCCCATCAAGGCGTCGAGCTTCTGCTCCAGCCGGGTCAGCTCGTCGTTCGCCTGGGTTAGATCCTCGGCCACGTCCGGCGAGAGCGGCAGCGCCCGGTCGAAGTCCGCCGCGGGCACCGGATCGCGGCCGTCCACCAGGGGCTTGCCTTCCTGCGAGCACTTCCAATCCATCCACGAGTACGTTTGGTTGTCGATGCGCAGCATCGATACCTCGCGGACCGTGTTGGGGAAGCGGGCGCCGCGGTCGGCGTCGCTCAGCCAGTGGAACGGGCCGGTGCGCACGTCCATCCCTTCGCCTTCTTCCGGCATCGGGTGGACACGGTCCCAGCACTGCTCGACCAGCTCATAAAAGAGGTGCAACCCGTCGCGCACACCGGCGAAGCCGTGCAGCCTGGTCAGAGCCTCGGTCAGCTGCGCGACCAGAAGGAGGTCTTTGGAGGTGTTGGTGAGGAGGTCTTCAACGGTGCGGACGATCCCGGGCCAGTCGGCCTTCCTGGGGACTTCACCCAGGTTCGGGTCGTCCGGGTGCGGCTCGGTCTCCTTGCGGGCGGCGCCGAGCTTCTGGCGCACCGGCAGCGGTACGGTCCTCCCCTCGGGGGCATCCCCGGGGATGGGTTGGGTGAGCGCCGAGAAGTCCAGAACGGGAGCCGAGGCCATGCTGTACGTTCCCGGAGATGGTGGTGCAGCGTCCTCCCGCCGGGATCGCGACCTGCGCCGAGGCCGGATTCTCCTCCAATCGCGGTATGATAGACCACCCGTTCCGGCAACGCAAGCGCTTGCGGGGGAAAAAACGACCGGGAGCAGGGGTAGAGTCAGCCTGGAGCCCGCGGCTGGCGTCCCGTGGGTCAGGTCGCCAGCGCTTCCCCCACGGGACGTTACCCGTGGGCTTTACACTCACCCCCGGCCCCCGATCCTGATAGGCTCATCTGGCTGTCGGTGGGAAAATCCCAAGAATAGCCAGTAATGCGATTGTGACGATTGGACCCCCGGGCGCCCTTCGCCGGTGCCGCGCCCGAGAGCCGGAGGGACTCATGGTTTTCCTGATGCCGCGCGAGGAAAAGTTCTTCGACCTGTTCGACGAGGCCGCCGAGTTGCTCGTCCGCGCGTCGCGGAAGTTCCTGGAGATGGTGTCGGCGTTCGACAACCTGGCGGTCCGGGCCGAGGAACTGAAGGACGAGGAGCACGCCTGCGACCTCGTCGTCGAGCAGATCATCAAGGCGCTGGACCGCAGCTTCGTCACGCCGATGGACCGCGAGGACATCCACCGCCTGGCTACCTCGCTGGACAACGTGCTCGACAACATGGAGGAAGTCTCGCACCGCTTCCTGACGTTCCGCATCGACCGGCCGACCCCGGAGCAGGTCGAGATGGCGCAGATCATCCACGACTGCTGCGGCCACATCGCGCGGGCGGTCCAGCTGTGCCGCCGGATGAAGGAACTGGACCAGATGGAAATCAGCCTGCGCGAGGTCGGCCGGCTGGAGAACGAGGCGGACCGCATCTACCGCGACACCGAGGCCAAGCTATTCAGCCACCCGCCGGAGATCCTCACCCTGATCAAGATGCGCGAGCTATACGGCTGGATGGAGGAGACGGTGGACGCCTGCCGGGCCGTCGCCCAGGTGATCTCGGAGATCGTCATCAAGGGCTCGTGAAAAGTGAGGGATGAGGGATGAGGGAGGAAGGAAGATATCTGG
>JADLBT010000314.1 GCA_020847555.1 Gemmataceae bacterium | reverse complement strand
TATCATACTCCTGCGGGGCGGGACGAAAGTCCACGGGTGGCGTCCCGTGGGCCAGATCCCCGGCACTTCCCCCACGGGCCGCCACCCGTGGACTTGCCAGGCAACACCCCAGAGCAGTCTGCGAACCCATGTAATATCCACAATGAGCAAATTGGGCACCCGTTCTTCTTCACGGTGGCAGAAATGTCGCGACCTTGATCAGGGTTTTCATGGTGGAAGATTGAATTGCAGCAACCGGCACGCGATCTTTCCATTGTAAAGCGGCACCTGTTCAGCCGGCTCCATCCCGATATCGCCCGCCAGCCGCGGGTTGCCGGTGAACACGAACGCCCGCCAGCCCGCGCACCGCGTTCGCAGCACCTCGCCAAGCGCCGCGTACAACCCCCTGAGTTCCTTCTCCTCGCCGATGCGCTCGCCGTAGGGCGGGTTGCAGACGATCACCCCGGGCGACCCGGCCGGCGGGCGGAAGTCGCGCACGTCCTTTATCTCGAACGGGAGCAGGTGTCCCACCCCGGCGGCGCGGGCGTTGGTGCGTGCGAACGAGACCACGTCGCGGCGCACGTCGGACCCGCGGATCGGCGCGGGCAACTGCTTCAGCACTCCGCGCCGCGCCTCGTCGCGCAGCTCCGCCCACAGCGCGACGTCGAAATCCATCCACCCCTGAAACCCGAACCGCTTGCGCGTCAGTCCGGGAGGACGGCGCAGCGCGAGCCATGACGCCTCGATCGGCAGTACGCCCGAGCCGCACATCGGATCGACGAACAGCGTCTCGCCGCGCCACCCGGTCAGCAGCACGATGCCCGCCGCCAGCGCCTCGTTGAGCGGCGCCTTCGTCAGGATCGGCCGATAGCCGCGCTTGTGCAGCGACTCGCCGGAACTCTCCAGGCTCAGGACTGCGTGGTCGCGGTAGATGTGCAGGTTCAGCCCGACCATCGGCTCCTCGACGTTCACGCTCGGGCGCCGCCCGACCTTCGCGATGAACTGGTCGCAGATGGCGTCCTTCGTCTTCAGGGCGGCGTACTTCGAGTGGGTGAGGTGCGAGTCGCGCACGTTGCAATCGACCGCCAGCGTGTGGTCCGGCGTCAGGTAGCGCGACCAGTCGATGGCTTGCACCGCGTCGTAGAGTTCTTCCGGCGTGGTGACGTCGGCCTCGCGGATCGGCATCAGGACGCGGATGGCGGTGCGCAGCCACAGGTTGGCGCGGTAGAGCAGCGGGCGCTCGCCGGCGAACGCGACGCCGCCGCGGCCCGGCTTCACCTCTGCCGCGCCGAGGGCGCGCAGCTCGTCCGCCAACACATTTTCCAGCCCGCGGGCACAGGTCGCAAAGTAGCGCTCCATGCCCTTATTTTGGTTTGGTGCCGTACCGTTCGGCCAGCTGCATCAGATCCTGGCCCTTGATCGCGCCTTCGAGCAGCGGCGGAAGCATGTTCGGCGTGCAGCCGAAACACGGCACGCGCAGCTCGGCGAGCTTCTTCGCCAGCGTCTCGTCGTAGCACGGCACCCCGCTGTCGGACAGCGCGAGCAGGCAGATCACCTTCACGCCGGACCCCACCATGTCCTCGACCCGGCGCAGCAGCTCGCGCTGGTTGCCGCCCTCGAACAGATCGGTGATGAGGATGAACAGCGTCTTGTGCGGATCCTTGACGAACCCCTGGCAGTAACCGACCGCCCGGTTGATGTCGGTGCCGCCGCCGAGCTGAATGCCGAACAGCATGTCCACCGGATCGTGACACTGCTCTGTCAGATCGACCACCTCGGTGTCGAACGCGACGATGTGCGTCTCCAGAGCGGGCATGCTGGCGAAAATGGCGCCCATGATCGAGCCGTAAACGACGGAATCGGCCATTGATCCGGACTGGTCGATGGCGACCATGACGTTCCACTCCTTGCGGCGGTGCTGGCGGGCGAAGAAGTGGAACGAGTCGGGGATGACGACCTTGCGCTTGCGGTCGTAGTTCTTGAGATTGCGGCGGATGGTGCGCACCCAGTCCATGTTCGGCAGGCTGCGCATCGGGCTGTGGCGGCTGCGGTCGAGGGCGCCGCGCACGGCCTGCTCGACCGCCCCGCGCAGGCGCTTCATGATCTCCTCGACGACCTGGCGGACGATCGCGCGGGCGGTCTCCTTGGTCTTCTCCGGGATCATGCCGCGCAGCGACATGAGCGTGCCGACCAGTTCGACGTTCGGCGTGATCTGGCTCAGCGTTTCGGGCTCGAAGAGGAGTTGCTTGAGGCCCTTGCGCTCGATCGCGTCGCGCTGGATGACGGTGACGACGTCCTGGGAGAAGTAGCCGCGGATGTCGCCGAGCCACTGCGCCAGGCGCGGGGCGGACGAGCCGAGGCCGGCGCTGCGTTTGGCACCTTTCTGCGGCGGCGTGGTGTCGGGGGCGCCGCCGTAGATCATGCCGAGGGAGGCGTCGAGGTTGGCCAGGTCGCCACTGACAAGGCTCCCAGCGGGGCAGCCGGCGAGCTGGGAAAGACCCGGATCGGATTCGCGACCGAGCACGAGGCGCCAGCGGACGTATCGATCGGTTGACATGAGTGCAATCCAAAAACGTTTCGCGCAAAGCCGCCAAAGAGCGCAAAGGAAGACACAACAGCGCCCAATCACTCCTGAAGATTATTGACGAGCCGGGTGATGCCTTCCTTGATCAAGGCCACGTTAAAGTTGATAAGCAGACCGAGAGGCTTTTCTGCCAGACGCATGTAGGTAAGGGTTTGTTTCTTGTGGACCGGGGCAACCGCCTCGATCGCTTTCAACTCGATGATGACCAGGCCTTCAACAATGAAATCCGCCCGAAAGCCTTCTTCCAGGTGGACCGATTCGTAGACAACCGGAATAGGATGCTGCCGCAAGAAGCTCAGTCCACGTTTCTTCAACTCGAAGGCCATCACGGCCTCATAAACCGATTCGAGCAGCCCCGGCCCCAGTGTTGTGTGAATCTTGTAAGCCGCATCCACAATCTGACGAGCGACTTCGTTCGGGTGCATGACAAAGCTCGGATGGGGTTTTCCTTTGCGCTCTTTTGCGTCTTTGCGCGAAACGCAATTCACAGGTCCAGCTCCAGCTCTCCAAGTTGTTCCTGGAGCTTTTTCGCCTCTTCCTCGCTCAGCTTGACGTCCACGCTCGCCTGGAGTTCCTGCGCCCCTTCCTGCGAGATCTCCGCCAGGTTCGACACGACGCGCCGGATCTCGGCCGGCTCGAATTCGCTGAACGCGCGGCGCAGGTAAACGAGCGCCTGCCGAAACTCGTCGTCCTGCAAGCTCTGGATGTAGGCGTCGAGCTGCCGCCACAGGACCAGCCGCGAGAAGAGCGCTTGCCGATTGCCCTGCACCAGCCCCTCGAACCAGCCCGCCCCCAGTTCGGCGCCGACGCCCGGCGACAACCGCCGGCTCACCTCGCGCGCCAGTTCGTCCTCGGCGATGCGGCCCTTCTCCAGCATGATCGAGCAGGCCAGCCCCGACAGGTACGAGTTCAGATCGTCCGCCGCCGCCACTGCTTGCAGCTCCGTGTCCCAGCGACGGTGGTCCACGTCGTTGGCGTTCTCGCCCGAAACGCGGTTCAGCGCGATGATCGCCCCCTTGACGTCCTTGGCCGCCTGGCGGTCGCAAACGCACGCCTGCTTCAGCTGCAGGCACGCCCGCAGGAACAGCTGTCCCAGCAGCGGCCGCAGCGGCGCCGGGTCGAACTGGCGCACGTCCTTGTAGCTGATCGACTCGGCCAGATCGTCCACGGCGCGGGCCAGCGGGATAAAGCCAGTGTCCTCGACGCCGATCGCCTGCAGCCGCTTGCGCGCGTCCTCCAGGGCGTCGGCGAGCTGACAGCGGATCGCGTCCTTGACCACGCCCGCCGCCTGATCGACGCGCTCGCACTCGGTCAGCCGCTCCGACAGCGCCACCGCCGCGGCCACCTCGACGGTGTCGCCCCGCAGCGCCGCCTCGACGAGCTGAATCTCGCAGTCCGGCTTCCAACGCAGCTTCCACCGCTCGCGCGCCGTCCCGTATTGTCCCTTGACGTCCTCCCGCTTGCCGAACTCCAGTCCCAGCGCGTCGAGACGGTGCAGGAAGATGCTGCGGTTGCGGTCGCGGAAGGCGGCGTCCTCGCCCTTGACGAAGCGGTTCTCGCGCAGGTCCAGTTCGAGCGGTTCCTGGTCCTTGTCCACCTGGTACTTTTCGAGGCGCAGCCCCTCCAGGTGCAGGTAGAAGTCGTCCTGCAGCGCGGTGCGGCTAACGCCCTTCGGCAGCTTGCCGATGTTGCTGCCGATTTCCACTTCTGCGAGGAACGGCCGGACCAGATCGACCTCGCCGCGGCCCAGCAGCGTGACGGCCGCGTCGCGCAGGTCGCGCAGAGTCGGCGCCGGCGCCTCGTTGAGCGCCGCCAGCGTTTGCGCCAGGCGCACGCCCTCGATCACCTCGGCCGGCGAGCGGATCTGCCCGCCCTTGCGCATCGCGTGGCAGACCTCGCTGAGGTAGCGTGAGGCCAGGCGGTGCGAGTGGCCGTGGCGACGCTCTTCGTGCAGACGCTGGAAGTACGCCGGCGCGTGGTTGCCGGCCCCGTACCCCGACTGTGACGACAGCCGGTAGTAGCTGTACGGCATCAGCGTGATACTGGTGGTTACCTTCGGCAGGCTCTTCAGCTGCCGGTCATCCATCGGTGGTTGTTCATGCGTCAACGCGGCGGAGTGGAAGGCGCCGCAGACGACAACGACCTTCTCCGGCCGGTGGCCTTCCTTCAGCACCGCGTGGATGCAGCGGCGCATGTACGCCTCGCGGATCAGATTCTCGTCGTTCTCGGCCATCGGCCGCAGGTCGCGCAGCCCGCGCCCCAGCTCGAAGATCTGATGCGCGTAGGCGGCCGGCTCGGACGTGTGCTCGAAGTGCCGCTCCCACCACGTCTCGTGGTCCGGGTCGCCGGCCAGGCGCGCGATCGCCTCATACGGATCGTCGAGGTAGGCGCGGGTGTGTTCGCTGACCTGCTTGCGGCGGGCCTTCGGCGGCGTGACGGCGGGGCGACTGCCGTCGGGAAGCTCGCCCTTGCCGTTACCGTTCGGGGTCGGCTCGTCATCACCGTCGGGAGCCGCGACCTTGTGCAGTTCCAGGAAAACCGCCGCTGGTAGGTCGATGACCCGCGTCGCCTTCGGGCAGTTGCGCCGGCCCCCGGTCAGCGCCACCCACTCCGGCGAGTACTCGGCGAGGGGGTAGAGGATCGAGCGCACCGGGCGCTCCTTGGTGTACGCCAGCAGCGCGACCGGCGGCTTCGTCATCTCTTCGAGGAGGACGCTCGTCCTCTTGCTCTTGAGCGACTGTTGAATGACCTCGGTGGCGTCGGACGGCCCCTCGATCAGGACGGCGGTCGGCTGCAGCGCGTCGAGGACATTCAGGAGGTGATGTGCCGCGGCGGGCGAGAGGTGGCGGACACCGAAGACGCACGCCAGCGGCTTCGCTTCCCCATAAGGGGCGTGGAAGAAGGCCGCGGGGTCGAGAACGGTTGTCATACCAGCTCCTTGCAGGCCGTGTACAACTCGCGCCACTCGGCCCCGCGCTTCTTCATCACGTTCTCCAGGTACTCGACCCACACGGTCCCGTCGCGCGCGTCCTCCTTGACCACCACGCCTTGCAGTCCCGCCGCCAGGTCGCGGTCCTCCACGGTGCCCTCGCCGAAGTGCCCGGCCAGCGCCATGCTGTTGCCCAGCAGGCTGATCGCCTCCGCCGTCGAGAGCACGCCCGACGGCGGCTTGACCTTCTGCTTGCCGTCGAGCGTCTGCCCGCGGCGCAGCTCCTGGAAAATCTGCACGATCTTGCGCACCGCCTCCTCGGCCGGCGGCGGCGCCGGCAGCTTCAGCCCGGCCCCGATCTCGGCAACGCGCTTCGTCACGATCGACACCTCGGTGTCAAGGTCCGTCGGCACCGGCAGGACGACGATGTTGAACCGCCGCTTCAGGGCGGCCGACATCTCGTTGACGCCGCGGTCGCGCGTGTTGGCCGTCCCGATCAGGTTGAAGCCGCGCTGCGCCGGCAGGTGGAACCCCAGCTCCGGCACCGCCATGATCTTCTCCGACAGCAGCGTGATCAGCCCGTCCTGCACCTCCGCCGGGCAGCGCGTGATCTCCTCGAACCGGACCAGCTTGCCGCCCTCCATCGCCCGGTAGATCGGGCTCGGCACCAGCGCCTTGGGCGTCGGCCCCTCGGCCAGGAGGAGAGCGTAGTTCCAGCTGTAGCGGATCTGCTCCTCGGTGGTGCCGGCCGTCCCCTGCACCAGCATCAGGCTGTTGCCCGAGATGGCCGCCGCCAGGTGTTCGCTCAGCCAGCTCTTGGCCGTCCCCGGCTCGCCGATCAACAGCAGCGCCCGGTCGGTCGCCAGGGTCGCGATGGCAATCTCGACGACGCGCTCGCTGCCGAGGTACTTCGGCCGGATCTCGGTCTTGCCGGCCGTGCCGCCGGTGATGTAGGTGCGGACCGCCTTGGGCGAGAGCTTCCAGCCCTCGGGGCGCGGATCCCTGTCTACCGCGGCCAGCGCCTCCAACTCGGCCTTGTACTCGATCTCGGCCGGGCGGCGCAGGATATCGGCGCTCCCGTTCCCCGAGCTGGAGGCGGGGGAAGGAGCCTTGGTTTTCGTGGCAGTTACGACCTTCGCCATGATGGATCACCCGTGGATGAGGATTGTCGTTTTCGGTCGCGGCGAGTGCGTCACGCCTTCGCCTGCTTCGCTGCTTTTTCCAGGTACTCGATCAGCGATTCGAGGTACTGCTTGCGGTAGCTATCCTTGGTCTTCTTGACCAGCTCTTCCAGCGCCGGGAGGATGGAAAAGTCGCCGATCTGCCGCAGCGCGTGCTGGATCGGGTAGATCAGGCTCCCTTTCTTCGTCAGGAGTTCCGTCAGCGGTTTGGCCGCTTCCTTCGCCCGCAGCATGCCCAGGGCGATGATCACTCCGTACTCATTCTTGGCCGCCGACGCCGCGAGGATCTTCACCAACTCCGGGATCGCCTTGTCGTGCAGCAGGACCGCCAGCGCCTGCGCCACGTTCTGCCGCTGCGGCCCGTTCAGGTGCTTGCGCAGGGCTGGCACCCAGCGCGGATCCCACTCCGCGGTCGGCTTGCTCGGTTCGTCGTCCTCGTCATCGAAGTTGTCGTCCTCGTCGTAGGCATACGGGTCGTCGTACTCGTCGTCGTCGTACTCGTCGTCGTCCTCGTCGTACTCGTCGTCGTCGTACTCGTCCTCGTCCGGGTTCAGGAAGTGCAGTTCGCTCGTGAAGAGGTTCAGGACGCGCTCGCCGCGGTAGCGGTCGGCGGCCCTGGCCGCGGAGAGCTTGGCGAGGGTTGGCGCGAGGCGGTCGAACCGCTCCTTCGGGGACATGGTCCACGCCGCCTGGATGGCCAGCCCCCAGAGGTTCTTGTCGTCGATCAGGTCGGCCACCGCCTCCAGCCCTTTCCGGTCGCCGAGCCGGATCAGAGCGTTGCCCGCTGTCTCCCGCACCCCCGAGTCCGCGTGTTGCAGGAGGCTCACCAGTTTCGGGACCGCCTTGTCGTCCTTGCGCCCGCCGAGGATCCGGAGCAGCAGATAGACCCGATCGGCGGACTCGGAGAGGAGCCGCTGCTCCTTCTCGGCCTCCTTCTGCTGGGCCTTGGTCAGCGTGACCTTCTTCTTCCCCCTGGCGGCGTTCCGTCGGGCCTTGTCCTTCGCCTGGCGCTCTTCCAGATCCTGCAGCGCTTTGTCCACCTCGTCGAGGACGCGCTGCGTCGCCCTGGGGTGCTCGAACTTCTGCAGGCTGTTCTCGATCGTGCAGTGGAACGTCCCCTTGCCGCCCACCAGGCACGTCATCAGGGCATCGAGGGCCGCGTCGGTCTTGCCGGTCGCCAGCGCGTAGTAGGCAGCGATGTGGACCTCGTCCGGAACCTTCTGGCCGAGCAGGAGCAGGGCCGCCTTCTCCGTCTCCTCCGGCTTGATACGCGAGAGGCTCCGCAGGGCCTGCACCTTGACCGGCGCGCTGCCGTCGGCCAGCCCCTGACGGCACAGGGCGGCCCCTTTCTCCGGGTCGATGGCGCAGATCGCTTCCAGTCGGTGGGCATCGACGGCCTTGCCCTTCGCCAGATCGAAGGCAGCCTCCAGTTCGGGCAGCACCGACTTGCCGAACGCCGGCAGCGCCTTGTTCGCGACCAGCCGGGCCAGTCCGTAGTGCGACGACCCGAGGGTGCGCTGCAGCGGCCCGACCAGGCGCACGTCCGGGAACTCCGGCCGGGCAAGCGCCTTCTTGAGCACCCGCGTGCGCTGGTAGTCAGACGAGGCGAGCGAGTCGAGCCACCCCTCCAGGGCGCGCAGCGGGGCCGGGCTCTGCCACGGGCCGGATGATGGCAACGCCTCGACCGCCCCGTCCGTCCCCGCACCGGCCAGGCTGGCGCGCACCTGCCGCACGACCAGGGCCAGGTCGAGCAGGGCCGGCGTCGCCTGCTTCGGGGCGGCGTTGACGACGCGCTCGACCGCGTCGGCGATCTGGTTCAGTACCGGCACCTTCTGGCCGAGGTCGCGCAGCATCCTGGATCGCTTGCGCAGCCCCTCGTCGCCGGCCGCAACCGAGGCGCCGGCGGCCAGCAAACGGTTCACGTCGGCCGACAGCAGTTGAAGTTGTTCGCGCGGCATGATCAGATCCCCAGGCGGAGGTGTTTGTCCGGCGTCAGCAGCGCGAGCGGCTGCGCGACGAGGATGTTCGTGAGCGGGCGGACCGACAGGCGGGCCAGCAGGGCCGGCTGCTTGCGCAGCTCGCCCGCGGCTCGCACGAGGTTCGCCACGTTGTAATCCCGCTTCTCCCGGTCGGCCGTCTCGATGCGCAGCCCCTTCGTGTCCTCGATCGCCACCCTCTCACCGACGCGGCCGACAGCGTGGCAGCGCAGCAGCACCACACTCTCGCGCGGCGCCAGCGGGTGCTTGAGCTGCCTGCGGAAGTCGGCCAGCACCGGCTCGAACTCGGCGACCGCGAACCCGTGGACGCGCTTCAGCACCACCGGCGTCAGCGGCACCGCGGCCTCGGCGGCGGGATCCCAGCGCACCCGGCGATTGGCCAGGCCGGGGTAGACAGCGGCCTCGGTGACGTGCAGCGGCTGCTGGTAGCTCGCCTGGGTGCGCTGCCCCATCGCCTTGTACGGGCGGTAGGTGATGGCCAGGTAAACCTTGCCCTCCTTCAGGTCGAGGAGGTAGCTCGTCTCGACGCGCTCCTCGCGAGCGTCGTCGTCGTACCGCTCCCACGCGAGTTCGTGGAAGTCGAGGTCCGACCGGAAGTACCCCTTCTCGCGCAGTTCGGTGAGCTGCCACGCCTTGCCGAGCACCTCCTCCATGACCGCGTCGGCCTCGGCCTGCGACTCCTCGCCGGACAGCTTGTTGTCGAGGTAGCTGCGGCCCTTCTGCACCATCGCCCACAGCCGGCCGATGAGTTCGGTCCCGCGGGCGATGCGCTCCTCCTCGTTGATGTCCTTCTCGCGGCCGAGCAGGACGACGCGCCGGAGCATGACGCGCGCCCCGGGCAGGTAGTGGTCGCTCATCTGCTTCGACTGGTTTTCCAGGCGAGTGAGGCGCGACTTCTCGAACCACTGGCCGCCGGAAACGAGGTCGGTGAGGACTTTCTCAAGCAGGTCGAGGCCGTCGCGCTGCTGCTTGACCTTCTTGGCGAGGGCGGCGAGGTTGACCTTGCGCGGAGCAGCGGGGCCGCCGCTGGCATCCTTCGCCTGGGCCTTCTCGGCGCGGGCGACCTGCTTCTCGCGCTTGCCGAGCAGGTCGGCGGCGGGCTCGCGAGTGCTGAACTTGTCCGGCTTGTCGAGGTAGGCGTACAGGAGGCCGAGAGCGTGCTTGCACGGATACTTCCGGCTCGGACAGGTGCAGCGGCCGACCGGAGCGGACGGGTTGGCGAGATCGACGGACACCTGATACGGCTCCTTCGCGGACCCCTTGCACTGACCGAGGAGCCAGGTGCCGTCGCTGGAGACGCCGAGCTTCTCCATGCTCTTGCGCAGGCCGCGGCCGGAGGACAGCGCGCTGCTGTCGGGGGCAATCTGCTGAATCAGGTCTTCGGAAATGGTCGAGGGCATGATGGGGTTCCTCGAAGCGGTACGGGCCACCCGAGATGGAGGATAGTGCTGATTGCTGGCGTATTGTAGGTCAGTAGGGAACGCGAATGCCAACGAAAAG
>JADLBT010000313.1 GCA_020847555.1 Gemmataceae bacterium | reverse complement strand
CTTCTCGGAGTGGGTTACTCCTTCTCCGTGGGCCGCGGCGCGACGGGGACGCTGGTGGGCACTGCACTCGCGCCGGGCAAGGCGCACGGTGGTGGCGTCCCCAGCGCGGTGGATAGCCGGAACTGGGCGCGGTTGTACTCGGCGACCACGTCAAGGTAATCCTGGCGGGTGCGGGCGAGAGCCTGGATCGCCTGCAACAACTCGATCGGCCGAGCCTGCTCCGGCGCCCGGCGGACGCGCTCCTCGTTCAGGTGGTACGACTCGCGCGCCGCCTGTACTCCGCGCTGGGCGAACTCCAGTTCCTTCGCGCGCGTGTAGGCCAACCGAAACGCCCGCACCACCTGCTCCGCCACCTCTGTCTCGACGGCGTGCTGCCGGAAGACCGACTGGTTGTACAGCGACCGGCGCGTCCGGATCCGGGCCAGGTCGCCGAGCCCGAAGTTCTCCAGCTGCCAGATGGCAGCGGCAGTCGCGTCGCCGCGGCCGTTGAAGTTACCGAAGAATTCATTCCGACCGCCCCCGAACCCGCCCGCCACGTAGCCCAGCTGCAGGTTCGGTACGAGCGGGGCCACCTTCGCCGCACGCCAGTTCACCAGAGCCGCCTCGATCAGTGCCCGGTTCTCGGCCAGTTCCGGCCGGTTCAGCAGCGCGTGGGCAATCAATTCAGGAAGCGGGAGCGTCTCGGAGACGAGGGCGACCGGGACGATGGCCGGCTCCACCGGCCGTAGCTGGACGTCCGGCGGCAGCCGCAGCAACTGGGCCAGCCGGGCCGCCAGGGCGCCGATGCGGCCGCGCACCTCCACCACCTGGCGCTGGCGGACCATCGCCTCCGTCCGGGCGCGGGCCGTGTCTGCCGCCGTCCCCTTGCCCGCTCGCTCGTGGCTCTCGGTCAGCTCCAGCATGTGGCGGGCGTTGCGCTCGGCCTCCTCCGCGATCTGCTGCAGCGCATACGCCTGGAGCAGGTCGATGTAGGCCAGGGCGACGTTGAGGAGGAGTTCGTTGGCGACTCCGACCGCTCCGGCCCGGCGGGCGTTGGTCAGCTGACGCGCGGCCAGGGGGGCGAACAGCGCCTCGCTCAGCTCCAGCGACAGGCCAGGCCCGCCACCGACGAACAGAGAGCTGCGCGAGATGGTCAGAACCTCGGCGGTGGCGCGCTGGATCTGGCCGTCGTGACGGAGCCAGGTGGCCCCGAGCTGCAGGTCCGGCAGCCACAATACCTCGGCCCGGTCCTGCCGCGCCAGAGCCTCGCGGATGCGCTCCCGGGCGACGGCGATTTGCGGGTTCTGGGCGTCGGCCAGCTTGAGCGCCGTCGGCAGGTCGATCGGGCGCGGGTCGAGCGGCCATGCCTGGGCTGCCCGGGCGTCCGGCGCCTGCTCCTCTACGGGGGTACACGGGACGGGCGGGCACAGGTGCGCCGCCGGCGGAGGGTACGCGACCGGCTCAGGCGGGAGGGCGTGGTGGCACCCGGCCAGCAAGCCGGGGACGGCCAGCCACCGGAGGAACCGCCGGGGCGACGACCTGCGGGCCGGCCGGGTTGACATCGGTTTGCGCATGGACCTCGTCCTTGAGTGCTGAGGTGGGGAGGGCGGCGGTGTCCGTCACCGCGGGGGGCGTGCCACGGCGTACTTGCCGGCCAGAGCCGGGGTGCGCCGTCTTGACGCGCTGGCCGTCGGCCAGTTCGCCCTTGTTGCTGACCACCAGTTCCTCGGTGCCGTCCAGCGGCACCTCGCGCTTACCGATCACCTTGACGACCTGCAACTCGCGCCCGTCGTCGTACCGGATCCGGACGCGCTGGCGGTAGGCGAGGCCGCCCCGCACCTGGATGACGTAGACCTCCCGGCCCTGGTTGTAGAGGGCTGTCGCCGGGATCGCCAGGGCGTTCTTGATCCGCTGGAGGGTCAACCGTACCTGGCCGTACATCCCCGGCATCAGCCTGCGGTCGCGGTTGTTCACGTCGATCTCGACCCGCATCGTCCGTGCCTGGTTGTCCAGCGAGTACGCGATCCGGCTCACCTTCCCCTTCGTCACCCAACTGTCCTGGGTGTCGAACCGGATGACGGCCTCGCTCCCGGGGCGAACCCAGACCGCCTGCTGCTCCGGAATGTCGAGTACCACCCGGAGCCGATCGATGGCGCTGACGGTCATCAGCAGCCGTGTCTGGCCGCTGCTGGAGTTCTGGACGAAGTCGCCCTCGTCCACCCCGCGGTAGGTGATGACGCCGTCGAACGGAGCCTGGATGCGGGCGTACTCGGCCAGCACCTGGGCCTTGTGGTGGTCCTCCCGGGCGACGTGAACCTGCGCCTGCTTTACGGAGAGATCGGCACGGGCGGTGGCCAACTTTGACGAAACGACCGCCCGTTCCGCCTGGGACGCCTGGACCTTCGCGAGACTGCTCTCCCAGTTTGCCTTGGTAGCGTTGACGTGGTACTGCTTCTCGTCCACCAGTTCCTGAGTGATGGTCCGATCCCGGGCCAGTTCCTGGAGCCGCTTGTACTGTTTGAGCACGAACGTGTGCTCGGAGATGGCGCGGTGGACGTCCGCCTCCGCCTGTCTCTCCTTGGCGGCGGCGGCGCGAACGGCCGCCTCGGCGGTGGCGATGGTGGTGGCGGCCTGCTCCACCTCGGCCTTGCGCTGCAACCAGACGGCCTGTTTCTGCTCCAGATCCTGCAGCAACTCCGGGGCGTCGATGACCAGGAGCGTTTCCCCGGCCGCGACCGGCGAGCCGATGTCCTTCTCCTCCGCGTTCAGCTCCGCCAGGTGGAGTGCAGCCAGACCGCGGACCAGCGACGCGCCGGGCACTACCGCCGGACCGGCCCCGGTCCCGCCCAGGATCGAGGCGACGAGCGCTGCCTGTGGACCCGGCTCCACCTCATGCTGGACTGACTTCAGATACCCGGAAACCTTGGCGTACAGCTCCGCCTGAGCCCACGGGCGGAGCGAGCCGGGCAGCTCGACGGACCGCACCAGGGTCTTGCGAATGGGGAAGACCGTTTTCACCGGGATCGCCACTCCCTGGCTGGTGCTCAGCGGGGGCTCAGCAGGCCCTGGCGGGGAAGACCCGCCGACCCGCAGGGCAAACGCGATCCCCGCGCCGGCGGCCAGGGTCAGGACTGACCCCATGATCCAGCCCGAGCGGCCACGACCGGCCGCCGACTGCGGTGCCAGCGCAGGGGAGGCTCCCTCAGGCACTGGGTTCGGTCCCACGCTCCCGTTCGTGTGGTCCACCGGCACCTGCAAGTTCGTCTGCTGGGTCATGGCTCTCTTCCCTCGGATCGCCTGGCTTCCACTTCTCAGGTGTTAACCAGCCGCGTGTGAGCGAGGTGGGGCGACCGCTCGCACGGCTGGTACAGCCAGGTTGTTTCTGGGAAAGCCCACGGGTGGCGTCCCGTGGGCCAAAGCTCCGAAGACTCGGCCCACGGGTTACGTTCCGTGGGCTTTCCCAGAAACAACCTGGTCGCGGTTGAACACAGTATACAGGATCGGAACCACGAACAGCGTCAGTACCGTGGACGCCAGCAGGCCGCCCACCACCGCCCGGGCCAGCGGAGCGTTTGCCTCGCTCCCCTTCGCGGCGCCGATGGCCATCGGCAGCAGGTCCAGAAACGTCGCCAGGAACGTCATCAGGATCGGTCGCAGTCGGATGGCGGCCGCTGCCGTGATCGCCTGGTGGACGGTCACGCCGAGCGCCCGCTGGCGGTTGGCGAAGTCTACCAGCAGCGTGCTGTTCGCCACCACGATGCCGACCATGAAGATCACTCCCATCGCCGACTGGACGTTCAGCGTCGTGTTCGTCACGTACAGCGTAATGAGCACACCGATCAGCCCGAGCGGAACGGCGAACATGATGATTAGCGGGCTGAGGTACGACCGGAACTGGGCGACCATCAGCAGGTACACCAGGACCGAGGCCAGGATCAGGCCGAAGCCGAGGTTGCCGAAGGACTCGTTCATGCGCTGGAACTCGCCGGACATGCGCACGACCATGCCGCGCGGCAACTCCAGGTCGGCGAGTCGGGCCTGCACGTCCGACGCTACCCCGCCGATGTCGCGGCCGTCCGTGTTGACCATCACACTGATCACGTTCGCCAGGTTATCGTGCGTCAGCTCGGCCGGGGCGGCCGTCCGCTGGAACGTCGCGATTGTTCCGAGCTTGACCACCTCGCCGGTCCGGGTGCTGTGCAGGGCGATGTTCTTGACCTCCTGCAGGTTGGTGTGGAGCTTGTCCTCCGGGTACTGCACTCCGATCCAGTACTGGTTGCCGTTCGTCGGGTCGAGCCAGAAGTTGCGGTCCACGACGACCGACGAGTTCAGTGCAGTCGTTACCGTTCGGAACACCTCCGGGACGTCCAGGCCGAGCAGCTGAGCCTTCTTTCGGTCGATCTGGATCAGCATCTGCGGATAGTCGGACCGCTGCAGGATGCGGACGTCGGCCGTCCCGGGGATGGTCGCGACCCGGTCGCGGATCTCGCGCGCCTTGGCGTTGGCGTCGCGCAGCTTGCCGCCGGCCACCTGGATCTCCAGCGGCGACGACGCTCCGTAGTTCAGCGCCGCTGACACCATGCCGCCGGTGTCGAAGCTGAGACGCAGGTCGGCGAAGTCCGAATCGAGGTACTGCCGCTCCTCGAAGCGCTTGCGCAGCAGGGAGGCGTACTCCTGGGCCGTGCGCGATCGCTCGTCGTGGAGCTGGATCTTGATGACCGCGTCTTGCGGGCCGGAGTTGGCGGTGTACGCGCTCGACCAGTTGGTCGCCGTGCCCAGTTCGGCGATGATCATGCGCAGGTCCGACGGGGCGATGTGCTCTTTCAGGAACGCCTCGAACCGGCCGACCCGCTCGTTGGTCTTCTCGATCTTGGTTCCGGTCGGGCAGCGCAGGTAGATGGTGATCTGGCCGCTATCGACCTGCGGGAAGAACTCGCGGCCGATCAGCGGCAGCAGGCCGAGGGACGCGACGAACAGCAGGCCGACGCCGCCGAGGAACAGGCCGCGGTGCCGCAGCGCCAGGTGGAGCAGCCGGCTGTAGCGCGTCGTCAGCCCGTGCAGGAATCGCTCCACCCCGTGATGGAAGCGGCCGAACAGGCTTCCTCGCACCCTCCCGGCCCCTCTCTCCCACGAGGGGAGAGGGGGGCCGGGGGGGTGCGGGGGCTGCGGGTGGCGCTTCAGCCACGCGGCGCACCGGGTCGGAACGAACGTCAGGGCGAGCAGCAGCGACGCGATCATTGCGAACGCCACCGCCAGGGCCAGCGGCCGGAACAGGAACTTGCCCATCCCCGGCATCAGGGCCAGTGGCACCAGCACGATGATCGTCGAGACGGTCGCGACCATCGCCGGCTGGGCGACCTCGCCGGTCCCGTCCAGCGCCGCCTCGGCCGGCGCCTTGCCCAGGCCGAGGTGGCGGTGCGTGTTCTCCAGCACGACAATCGCGTTATCGACCAGGGGGCCGACGGCCAGCGCCAGCCCGCCGAGTGTCATCGCGTTGATCGTGTTGCCGGTCGCCAGCAGGGCCGCGATTGCCGCCAGCACCGCCAGCGGGATCGTCAGGACGGCGATGACCGTCGAGCGGAAGTCGCCGAGGAAGACGAGGATCATGCCGGCCGCCAGCAACGCGCCGAGGATGCCCTCGTGGACCAGGGCGCCGATCGCCTGGCGGACGTACACCGACTGGTCCATGACCACGTCCAGCTTGACCCCATCCGGAGCCCGGGCCTTCATCAGCGGCAGCTCTTTCTTGACGCTCTCAACGACGGCCAGGCTGCTCGCCCCCTGCTGGCGGTAGACCGGGACGTACACCTGCGGCCGGCCGTCGATGCGCACCAGGGCGGTCTGCACGCGGCTGGCGTCCTTCGCCTCGCCAACGTCCTTGAGGTAGACCTGCCGGTCGCCGACACGCTTGATCGGCACCTCGTTGAAGTCCTCGATATTGACGACCACGGCATTGGAGTCGAGCTGCACTTCCTCGTCGCCGAACTTGGTCGTTCCGCCAGCGAGCATGGTGTTGTAGTCGCGCAGGGCGCGGACGACGTCGAGGGGGGTGATCTGCCGGGCCTCCATGTCGGGCGGCCGGACGTAGACCATGACGGCCCGCTCGCGGCCACCGAACGCCGTCGGCGCCACCACGCCCGGCAGTCCGCCCAGCTGGTTGCGCAGATCGACCCGGGCGAGATCCTGCAGTTCCGGTTCGCCCAGCCGCCCGTCGGGGGACGCCACGCTCAGGACGCACAGGGGGAGCGTGGCGGTCGGGTCGAACGGACGAACGATGGGCGGCATGGTGCCGGGCGGGAGAGTTTTGAGGGTGCTCAGGGCCAGTGAGTTGACCTCGGTCAGGGCGGCGGCCGGATCGACGTCATCGCGGAAGTAGAGGCGCACGATGCTGATGCCGACCATCGACTTGGACTCGACCTTCACCACCCCGGTGGCCTGAGCGCACCAGCGCTCCATGCGCGTGGTGATGTTGCGGTCGATGGCGGAGGCGGGCATGCCGTTGTAGAAGGTCAGGATGAGCACGCCGGGGCTGCGGAATGCCGGGAGGATATCGACCGGGATTTGCGCGACGGCCACCGCCCCGGCCACGCAGCACATCAGGGCCGCAACCACCACCGCATAGGGGTTGGCAAAAGCTGCTTTAACGAGCCACATTCGGATACCTCGAAACGGAGCCGAGGAGCGGGCAGAGCAGCCAGGTCAACCGCGGGGTCGGTCGTATCCCCGGCGAGCAGTCAGGGTATGCCGGCGCTGGGTCTGGTGCGTGCGAGGAGTGGATCGGAGAAAGCGGCTTCGGGGTCGGCAGACCTGCGGAATGAGGAGCCTCCGCTTCAGCGAATGGCCCGCATTTGTTCCTGGGCCTCCTGATGAGGCTCGAACGACCCACATGCGGAATTCCCTCGATCTGGAAGGGGGAACCGGGCCGGTGGGTGGGCATTTCTCATGCCGTCGCAGCCGTCGTCCGCAAGACACTTCCAATTAATGATTTGCAACAGCTTGCTGGCAAGCCAGCCCGACTCGATGGCCGTGAAGTGCCCTCGCTCGCGACGGTTTTTCGTCCGGGCGGATGGTTTTTGACCGTCCGGGACCGGCCAGAAAAACGCAAGGCCCGCAGCATGGTACTGCGGGCCTTGCGCGGACAATCCATTCTCAGAAGACGGCAGCACTCAAAAACCGAATCCTAACCCGCCGAAGCCACCCATCATTCCGGGCATGCCCATGCCGTAGCCGCCCATCATCCCGGGCATGCCCATGCCGTAGCCGCCCATACCGTAACCACCCATACCGTAGCCGCCCATGCCACCCATACCGTAACCACCCATGCCGCCCATGCCGTAACCACCCATCCCGTAGCCACCCATGCCACCCATACCGTAACCACCCATCCCGTAACCGCCCATGCCACCCATCATGCCGCCCATGCCACCCATCATGCCGCCCATGCCGCCCATCATACTGTTCATCATGCCCATTTGTCCGGCCATCATGGGTTGGCCTCGGCCGGTCAGCGAGGCGAAACCACCGTTACCGCCGCCCATGCCGCCGTAGCCACCGCCCATGCCGCCGTACCCACCGCCCATGCCGCCGTAGCCGCCACCGTAACCACCCATGCCGCCGTAGCCGCCACCGTACCCGCCCATGCCGCCGTAGCCGCCACCGTACCCACCCTGGCCGTACCCACCGTAACCACCTTGACCGTACCCGCCGTAACCGCCCTGGCCGTAGCCACCCTGGCCGTAACCTCCTTGCCCGTAGCCACCCTGGCCGTAACCG
>JADLBT010000312.1 GCA_020847555.1 Gemmataceae bacterium | reverse complement strand
CCGTCGCCCCCGCCCGTCGCGGGGGCGACGGCGCCCGCATCACTCTCGATCCCTGTCCGCCAGCATCACGTCCTGCCCGTCGAGCGTGTCCGCGCGCCCGCACCAGCTCCCGTACCAGATCGGCTCCCGCACCCGCAGTCCCGCCCGCCCGAAGGCCGCACGCAGGTCGTCCTCCGCGTACCCGACCGCGTCTTCCGGGTGGTCCGGCCGTATTGTCCAGTAACCCGGCCCCTGATGTCGAAAAACGAGGGTGCTCTGCGGCCCGCCCATCAGCGCCCGCGCTTCCGCGTTCAGGATGAAGAACGTCGCCAGGCAGCGCCCGCCCGGCCGCAGCACGCGCCGGGTTTCGGCCAGGTATCGGGCCATCTCGTCCGGCAGCATGTGGGTACACACCGACGTGAGGAACACGAAATCGAACGTGGCGTCCGCGTAGGGGAAGACGAACTCGGCGGCGCCGCGGCGCCCGCGCGGGTTGTAGCCGCCGTTGCGCACGTCGGCGTGGCGGAAGCGGAAGTTCGGGAACGCCGGCGTGAGGGCGCGCCGGCACCACCGGACTGCGTCGGCCACGACGTCGAACCCCTCGTACCGGCCGGCCGGCCCGAGGTATTCGGTCAGCGCCCGCGCGATCCGCCCGCAGCCGCACCCGACCTCCAGCACCGCCTCGTCGGGGCGCAGCCCGGCCAGCGCACGGAAGTGGCGCACGAACCGCTCGCCCACCGCGCCGAAATCCCCCCCGCCAACGAACCGCAGCCAGCGCGGCGGCAGGGCTGGGTCGCGCCCGCGCAGCCGGTCGCGCACCTCCGCCGGCCAGTACCAGAGTCGTCGTGCCCGCAGCAGCCACGGCAACGGCAGCCACCTGCGCATGAGCGTTCGCATCGTCGGCACCTCCTTGCCCCGAACGGCCGGACCCGGACGAAGGGTCTGATGGTAACGGGCGGTGCCGAACGGGTCAACCGGGGCGGTGCGCCGTGAAGGGAGTTGGTGTACAAAGCTCACGGGTGGCGTCCCGTGGGCTTGCCAAAACACCTTTGCACACCAGGCCGCTTGTCCCTGAACTGGGGCGAGGTAGGCACTGTGGTGCGGCCCGTGGTCCGCAGGTGCGCGGCTTCGTAATCTGTACCGAACCGGGCGCCGCGGGGGGGTGGGGGTTCCTCGCCGCGGGGCCCGGCGCTTTCAGGGGGAGGGTGACATGGTGACCGGATCCACTGCACCGCCACTCGTCGGCGTCCTGATGGGCAGCAAGTCGGACTGGGAGACGATGCGGCAGGCAACCGACACACTGACCAAACTGCAAATCCCCAACGAGGTCCGGGTGCTGTCGGCCCACCGCACGCCCGACCAGCTGTTCGAGTACGCCGCGATGGCCGAGTCGCGCGGGATCAAGATTCTCATCGCCGGGGCGGGCGGGGCGGCCCACCTGCCGGGGGTCATCGCCGCCAAGACATTGTTGCCGGTACTCGGCGTGCCGATGGAGTCGAAGGCCCTCAAGGGCATGGACTCGCTGCTGTCGATCGTTCAGATGCCGGCCGGTATCCCGGTTGGGACGCTCGCGATCGGCGCGGCCGGCGCCGTCAACGCCGCCCTGTTCGCCGCCGCCATCCTTGCCGTGGGAGACGGGGCGCTCCGCGAGCGCCTCCGCGCCTACCGAGAGGAGCGAGCGCGGGCGGTGCTGGAGACGCGGCTGTAACCGCGCGAGCACAAAGAGGGCACGCCCGCTGGTCAGCGGTTCAGGTGGTAGGCCTTGATCTTCCGATCGAGGGTCGAGCGCTCGATGCCGAGGATGGACGCCGCCTGGCTCTTGTTCCAGTCGGTATGTTCCAGCGTCCGGCGGATGTGTCGCTTCTCGACCTCGTCCATCGACAGCGGCTCGTACACCGGCTCCTCGCTCGCCATCGGGGCCGGGCCGCCGGCCTCCGCCGAGGACAGCCACACGTCCTGGGTATCGAGCACCGGTCCGGTCCCCAGGGCGACCGCTCGTTCGACGACGTTGCGCAGCTCGCGCACGTTCCCCGGCCAGTGGTACGTCTCCATCTTCTTCAACGCAGCCGGGGTGAATCCCCTGATCTTCCGCCCCGTCTCGCGCACGAACCGCCTGAGGAAGTGGTCGGCCAGCAGCGGCACGTCGCTCAGCCGCTCGCGCAGCGGCGGAACACGCATCTCCACCACCTGCAGCCGATAGAACAAGTCGCGCCGGAACGTCCCCTCCTGCAAGTTCTTCTCCAGCGGCTGATTGGTCGCCGATACGACGCGCACATCGACCCGGATCGGCGTGTTGCCGCCGACGCGCTCGAACGGGTGGCCCTCCAGCACGCGCAGCAACTTCGCCTGCGTGCCGACGTTCATCTCGCCGATCTCGTCCAGGAAGATCGTCCCGCGGTCGGCCGCCTCGAACTTGCCGACCTTCTTTTCGGTCGCGCCGGTGAAGGCGCCCTTCTCGTGGCCGAACAGCTCGCTCTCCAGCAGCGTCTCGGTCAGGGCGGCGCAGTTGAGGCAGATGAACGGCCCGTCCTTGCGGTTGCTGGAGTAGTGGATCGCCCGGGCCACAAGTTCCTTGCCCGAACCGCTCTCGCCACGGATCAGCACCGTCGCGTTCGTGCCGGCGACACGGCCGATCTGGGCCTCGATCGCCTTCATCGGCGCGCTGTTCCCGACCAGCTCGCTCTCGACCTTGAGCTGGGCGCGGAGCACCTGGTTTTCGGCGCTGAGGGACGCCTGCCGCTGCAGCTGGTGGGTGACGTTGCCGAGTTGCTTGGCGACGGCGACGGCGAACTCGAGATCCTCGGCGTTGAGCGCCTTGTGCGGGTCGGTGCAGTACAGGTGGATCAGCCCGAGGATCTTCTCGCCGAACAGGACCGGGGCGCAGATCAGGCTGGTGGCACCGAGGCTCGTCAGGCTCTCACGGTTGCGCAGGTAGCGGTCGCGGGCGACGTCCTCGGCGAGGATGGCCTCCTTGCTGGCGAGCACCTCGTTGGTGACGTACTCGCTGACGCGCGTGTACGTCCGGATGCTCGGGTCGCGGTGACGGTGGGCCGCCACTTCCAGCTCGCGCCCTTCCTTGAGGGTAAGGACGGCCCCGACCTCGGCCGAGATACCCTCGAGGAGCCCGTCGAGGACGACCCGGGCCAGGTCCGGGTAGGATCCGGCCGACCCCATGTCGAGGGCCATCCGGTAGAGCAGCGACAGGTCGCGGCTGAGGCTGTGGCGGGCCGTCGCGACGACCTCGGGGACGGCCTGGCCATCGTCCTTGCCGTCCGGCGGGACGGGGGTGAGGAAGCGCGTCTGGCCGAGCCGTTTCTTGATCGAGACGCCGTCATCGGTCTCGTCGCGCGGCGGCAGGTCCGGGAGCTGGGCCATGTACTCGACGAAGATGAGGTGGGTGCGCCCCACGTTCATCTCGTCGCCGGGCGACAGCTCCCATTCCGTGTCGAGCGTCTCGCGGTTGATGCGCGTGCCGTTGAGGCTGTCCAGGTCGCGCAGTCGCCACCGGCCGTCGGCGTGGTAGACCTCGGCGTGTTCGCGGCTGCACAGCTCGTCCTTGAGGACGATGCGGTTGGTCGCGGCGCGGCCCAGGGTGAACCGTTGGCCGGCGATGAGCGGATAGACGTCGCCAAACCCGTCTTCGCGGCGGACGACCAGGTATGCCGTTGCTGGGCCGGCCATATGTACTGTCAGCAGGATGCCGGGCGAAACGGAACGCGTCAGTATACCTTACTGCCCGGCCGCCATTCTGGGCAACCTCGACTGCCGTGCCGGGCGTTGTGCCGAGGCCGAACCGGAGGCGCAGGCGCGCCGTCCGGCCCCCTCACCGCTGCCTGCTCGCCAGGGGTCAGAACCACTTGATCTGAAAATAACTCTTCAGTGGGTACTCGCGCAACGGCTTCGTGCGCTTCCACTCGACGTGGCGGTAGGTGCCGAACACGCGGTCCCACAGGTCCAGCGAGATGCCGAAGTTGTGGTGCCACATGTGTCCGTAGTGGTGCAGGTGGTGGACCGGCCGGGACAGCCAGAAACACAGGTCCGGCTGCTCGTGTTGCAGCTGGTGGCTGTACGCGGCCCACGCTGCGTACACGACCGCGCCGGCCACGAACCCGATGCCGGCCTCCAGGCTGTCGAGCAGCCAGTAACAAACGGCAAAGCCGATCGCCTGGACCCAGACGGTCCCGCTGAAGTAGTCCCAGAACTCGCCGAGCCACCCCTGACCCCACCCGTCGCGGTGGTGCTCGGCGTGCTTCTTGCGCAGCAGCCAGGCGTGCATGAGTCGGTGTCCCCAGTACTCGACGAAGCTGCCCACGACGAGGGCAACCAGAAATGCCAGGAGCCCTGCCAGCATGGTTTACCTCCGTTGACGTCTCCCGCCTGCCGGCCCGGCCCGACGAACGTACCTCCTCTCCGCTCGGCCCCGCGAGGCTGCGGCGACACCGCCTGCGCGGGCGCATCGCGGGACCGGGGAATCCTTTCGGGAGCGTCAATCCGATTGGGAGGGGCGGGCCGGGATCCTGCTGCTGTACAGTCACGCGGATCGTACGCCGGTCCCGGCACGTTGTCAAGCGGCTGCAACGGAAGCGGGGCGGGGGGGGGGGG
>JADLBT010000311.1 GCA_020847555.1 Gemmataceae bacterium | reverse complement strand
GGGGTTTGGTCCGCCAGTCCCAAGCACTTCTCTCTCCCGGAAGGGGAGAGGGGAACGGCGAACCGACCGCGTTCACCTGCCTGGTGGGCGCTCACGAGGCGTCGAGGACGTGCCGCATCGCTGCCGCCAGAGCACGCGGATCTTCCGACCCGCAAATCGCTCCGCTGACGGCCGCCCGCCGCGCCCCCGCCGCCACCACCTCCGGCAGATTCTTCAGGGTCACCCCGCCGATAGCGAACGCCGGCAGCGACGTCTCGGCCGTCGCCTGCCGCACGAACTCCAGCCCCGGGAATGCCGCGAACTCCTTCGTGCCGGACGGGAAGGTTGGCCCGACGCCGATGTAGCTCGCCCCGTCGCGCACCGCCTGCCGCACCTGCTCCAGGTCGTGCGTGCTGACCCCGACCAGCGCGTCCGGCCCGACCACGCGCCGCGCCTCTCGGACCGGCAGTTCGTCCTGGCCGACGTGGACGCCGTCCGCGTCCGCCAACCGGGCGAGGTCCGGCCGGTCGTTCAGCACGAACAGCGCCCCGCCCGCCCGTGCCCACCGGCTCACCTGGCGGGTGCGCTCCAGCAGGTCGCGGTCCGTCAGTCCCTTCTCGCGCAGCTGGACCACCTGGGCGCCGCCCGCGACCGCCTCGCGCACCACCCACTCCGGCGACCGGGCGCACAGCCCGAACGTCACGAGGACGTACAGCCGGGCGTCCGCCAGCCGCCGCCGCGCCGTTTCGCCTGGCACGATCGCCCGTTCGAGCGTATACGCCCGGTATCGCAATGTCTCGACCGCCTGGCCCAGTCCGGGGCTGCGCACCTTGCCGTACTCCTCCAGGCTCCGCAGCGCCTCCTGCAGCCGCTTCAGGTTCGCCTCGACCACGGAGACGAGCGTCGGGCGGTACAGCTCCTGCGGCGTTGCGATCCCGGTGCCGACGTCGCCGAGGGTGTCCCGCGCCGCGAGCAGCAGCGGGCCGGGCACGTCGGCCAGCGCCGCGGCCAGGTCGTGGCGGAGCCGTTTCAGCTCGCCGGTGAGGAAGGCGTCATCGAGGACGAACCGGCAGTAGTCCTCGACGACGCGCAGCGCCTCCCGGGCTCGGTTGGCGCAGGCGTCGAGGATGCGGGCGGTGTCGATCTGCTCGGTCGTCTCAGGCAGGTGCAGCGGCTCGTCCAGCCGGAGCGGCGGGCCGAGATCCGCCAGGATGTCGGCCTCCAGCCGGTCAGCCGCCAGCCCCAGCGACTCCAGGGAGCGGCGCAGGTCGTCGTCCTCGCGTACCAGCGCGAGGAGCAACTGCTCGCTCGCCACGGTACGCTCGCCGAAGAGGTCGCGGGCCACCTCGCGGGCGCTGGCCAGGATCTGCTCGGCGCTGGCGCTGAACGGCAGTTCCACGCCGGGAGGCGCCTCCTCGGCGGTCCCGACCGTGAGGGCCGTCAGAGCGATCTCGGGGGCGAGGCCGCCGGCCGCCAGCAGCGTGGCCGCGCGCCCCTCCTGCTCCTCGAGCAAGCCCTCCAGCAGATGGAGGGGACGGATCTCGAGAGCGCCGTGGCGGCCGGCCCATGCGAGGGCGGCTTCCAGGGCGCGGGCGACAGCGGGAGTGTAGCGCTCGAACATGGGGTTTGGTGGTCTTCGGGCCGTGGGCAGTTACTGCCGCCATCGTGAAGGCAGGCGGACAGGCCGGGCGCTATGTCGCCCGCCTGCCTTCACAGCCTATTGTCGCAGCGACCACGCGGTTTTCCCAGGGGGCGCCGTCCGCGCAACCCGTCCGACCCGCGCTGGCCGCGCCGGAGGCATCCCTTCGCCAGGCCGACGTGCAGGAACACCATCGGCCCGGCTTGACTGGTTTACCGCGCCGCGTTTGGAGAACCCAGCCGCCGCGGGCCGATGTTAGTTCTCGAAGCGTTCGCCGGGTGTGGGTCGGGCGGAGTCTGGACGACCCCGCGTAAAATGCTCCCGGGCGGCGCCGTCACCACCCGCCGCCCGAGGACGACTCCAGGCAGTTCCGGGCCGCACCCCGCCTGCGGTCCCCCAGCGAGAGGACGGAGCCTCGATGAACCCCACCCGCCGCAGCGCCCTGCCGCCACTTTCACGCTGTCTCGTACTCACGCTCGTGATGGCGGTCGGCGCCACGCCCCCTGCCCTCCGGGCGCAGCAGGACGCCCAGCCCCCAGCCCCGCCCGTCGTCTCGGCGGTCCAGCCCGCGCCGCAACCGCTGACGCTCGACGAGTGCGTGCGCGTCGGGCTGGGCCGGCAGCCGTCCCTCGCCGCCGCCCAGGCCAGCCTTGCCGCCGCCGAGTCGCAACGCCAGGCTCTGGAGAACATGCGGCTCGCGGCCCTGATCAGCCGCGAGGTGCCAATCCGCAGACAGCAGGCGGCCCTCGGCGTGGCGATCGCCGCTGCCGGGGTGCAGCAGGCCGAGTGCGAGACGGTTTACGCCATCACCCGCAACTACTTCTCGGTCATGTACGCCCATCAGCAGGAGCGCGTCATCAAGGAGGTGCTGGCCAAGCTGAAGGCGAGCCGAGAGAGTGCGGCAGGGCTCCTGAAGGCCGGCGACCCGGACGCGAAGGTGACGAAGATCGACGTGGACAAGCTCGATGTCCAGGTCCAGCTCATCGGCCTGAAGTTGGGGGAGGTCGCCCAGGGCATCGGGTTGGCCAGGGCTGCCCTGCGGGAGGCGATGGGACTATCCTCCGACTGCCCGCTGGAACTGGTCCTCATCGACCTGCCCCCGCCGGTGGAGGGTCTGGACCTGCATCAGCTGACGCACCTCGCGCTGACGCGCCGCGGGGAGATCGTCCAGGCAACAACGGCGGCCCAGGTGACCGAACTGGAGATCAACGCCCAGGGCGCCACCTTCTTCCGCCCAACCCAACGCACGTTCGCAGCCGTCTCCGACATCCACGCCCGCCAGATCCCGCAGGGCGTCAGTAACCGCGAGTACCGCCCTGGGGCCGTCGGCCTGGACATGCCGACGATACTTGCCGGCAGGCGCCACGACCGTATGCAGCGGGCGCGCGACCTGAGCGCCCGGGCGGCCGCCGTTGTGGACAAGACGACGAACCTGATCGTGCTGGAGACCGAGGCCCATTACCTCAAGTGGCGCGAGGCGTCGGCCAGCGCCCGGACCCTGCGGCAGACGGCCGAACAGGCGGCCCGAATCGCCGACGCGGTCGATCGCCAGGCGAACATTAGCAAGGCAATCGGCGAGGACGTTATCCGCGCCCGCACGCTCCAGCAACAGGTGCAGTCGCAGTACAACGAGGCGCTCTACCTGCAGGCGCTGGCCCTGGCGGCCCTGGAGCGGATCACCGCGGGCGGTTACTGCCCGCCGTACCGGGTGGCGCTCACCGCGCGGCCGTGACGGCTGACCGATCGGGCCGGTTTGAGCGACTGTACCGGGCGGGGCTGGTGCCCCGCCCGGTACGGCATGCGCAGTTTCACCACATACTTGAACGAGGCAGCCATCGGGCCTCGCCCGAGGCAATAGATTTCGGAACGGCGAAGAGGAGTGGAACATGAGTCGAAGAATCATCGGCCTCGGGCTGGTGCTCGTCGCCAGCCTGGTCGGGCTGACGCCGCGGGCGTTCGCGACCTCCGAGGCGGGCGCGGAGACCGCGACCCGCATCGGGCTGGTCAGCAGCCTGTTCCGGGATCTATCCCCGGCCCTGGTTCAGTTCGCAGCGCAGCCGCTGTCGGCGCTGATCCGCGAACAGACCGGGCTGAGTGGGCAGGCCGTGGTGGCCGGCGACCCGATGAAACTCGGCCGGATGCTGGCCGACGGCCAGGTCCACTTCGGCGTGTTCCACGGGGTGGAGTTCGCCTGGGCACAGGAGAAGTACCCCGAGCTGCGCCCGCTGGTCATCGCCATCAACCGCCAACGGCACCTGCGCGCGTGCCTGGTGGTGCGGCAGGACAGCGACGTGAAGGGATTCGCGTGCCTCAAGGGGAAGCGGGTCGCGCTGCCGCGGCGCAGCCGCGAGCACTGCCACCTGTTTATCGAGCGCGCCTGCCTCAAACGCAGCACCACGCCGAAGGATCTGTTCGACGAGGTCGTCATCCACCCCGACATCGAGAAGGCGCTCGACGACGTCCTGCGCGGGAAGGTCGCCGCCGCGGTGGTGGACAACGTTTCGCTGGAATCGTATGAGGCGCTGAAACCGGGGTGTTACGCTCGGCTGAAGATCGCGCAGCAGTCGCCAATCTTTCCGGCCGCCGTCATCGCTTATCGGCAGGGCAGCCTGGACGACGCCATTCTGGCCCGGTTCCGCGCCGGCCTGCTCCGGGCGCACCAAAACCCGCGGTCCCGCGAACTGATGTTCGCCTGGCGGCTGACCGCGTTCGAGCCGGTGCCGGCGGACTACCAGCAGACCCTGAACAACATCCGCAAGGCGTTCCCGGCGCCCGAGTCGCCGACCTCGACCGGCGCCCAGGGGGACTGACGAAATGAGAGCGCGGCGAGCGGGGCCGACCGCTCGCTCGCGCTCGCAGCTGGTTAACGGTGCCGCGGCAACGGACTCCTAACCCCGGAACACCCATTTGACCATTTCGCCGATGCGGGCTCCCGTGCCCTGCATCAGAATACCCACACGAAAAATCCGTCCCGCCGCCCAGACGCAGAAGACGGTCGTCAGCAGCACCGGCACCACCCCCAGGACCGGCTGCCACCACGGGATGCCCGGCGGCACGCCCATCCGCGTAATCATCAGCATCGGCGTGGCGAAGGGGAAGAAGGACAGCCCAACGACCACCGGACTGTTGGGCTCGCGCAGCACGTTGCCCAGCAGGAACACCGGCAGCACCGCCAGCAGCATCACCGGCCACAGCAGGTTTTGCGTCTCCTTCATGTCCGTGCAGGCCGCCCCGACTGCGATGAACAGCGACCCGAACATCAGCGCCGCCAGCGTCTGGTAGACGACGAACCACACCACCAGCTCGACGCCGATGTACTCGACCATCCCGAACCGCGTCCCGAGTCCGTAAGCTCCTGCCAGGTACACCGCGCTGATGGTGAGCGACACCGCCGTCATCCCGATCAGTTTCCCCAGCATCAGCGGGAACGGCGCCACGGACCCGAGGAGCACCTCCGCGATGCGCTGCATCTTCTCCTCGACGACGCCCTGCATCAGCGGCGTCGCGCTCATCAGGACGACGACGAACATCAGCATCATCAGCGCCATCGGCGCGACCAGCGACGCCAGCCGGCTGTGCTCCGACGCCTCATGCACCTCGCCAGTGGCTTCGTCCCGCACCGACAGTCCCTTCTGCTGCAACACCGCCGGGACCACCAGCACCTGGACCTCCGCGGGCCGCAGCCCCTTCCGGTCGCCCAGCACGGCCCGCACTCGCTTCGTCACCGCCTCGTCCGCGAGCTTCGCGAACTCGACGTCGGTCGCCCGGTTGGTCTGGTAGCGCAGCGCCAGGTGCGGAAGGTCCTCCGCCTTCCCCGGTGGGGGGAACGAGTAAGGGTCGCCGCCGAGGATCTCCAGGAACCCGGCCAGCTTGCCGCGGCGAACGCGCTCGGAAAGCTGGTAGCGCTGCTGGTCGGTCGCCTTCGGATCCGCGGTGGAAGGTTCGACGACGTGCAGCTGAAACTTCGGCTTGACCTGCGTGTCGCCGGCCCAGATCGTCTCCGCGTTGTACCTGCTCACGCCCTTCTCAACCACGCCCGCCAGCTTCTGCCCGGGCGTGCGGTCGATGACGGCGTAGTGCCTGGTTTGCGTGTCCACCATGCCCTCGAGCAGGTGTTGCAGGACCAGGCTCCCGCCCATCAGCACCGGCATGACGAGCAGGCCGAGCACGAACGTCTTCGTTCGGACGGCGGCGAGGTATTCGCGGACGGCGACGACGAGAACCTTACGCATGGGGCTCGACCTCCGCGGGTACACCGACCGCCGTCGGCCCGGCGATGCGGACGAAGATATCGTGCAGGGTCGGATGGGCGACCTCGAAGTGGAGTACCCGGGCGTGGCCGGCGAGCGCCGCGAGGACGGTCTGCGGGTCGGTCCCGGGCTTCAGCCGCAACTCCTGGAGCTGGCCGTAGTCGGTCACATGGGCGACGCCCGGCAGCGACGCCGGCGCGAGCGCGTCGCCGTCCGCCCGGACGCGCACGATGTCCTGGCCGTAGGCGGACTGGATCGACGCCAGCGTGCCGTCGAGCACCTTGCGGCCGCGATGGATCATGAAGATGAAGTCGCACATCTTCTCCGCCATCCCCATGTCGTGGGTCGAGAAGATGACCGTCGTGCCCTCCCGGCGCAGGTCGAGGACGGCCGCGCGGACCACCTCGGCGTTGACCGGGTCGAGTCCGCTGAACGGCTCGTCGAGCAGGACCAGCTCGGGCCGGGCGACGACGGTGGCGATGAACTGAACCTTCTGGGCCATCCCCTTGCTGAGCGCCTGGACCTTCTTGTCGGCCCAGGCTCCTAACCCCAGGCGCTCCAGCCATCCGGCGACGGCGGTCCGGCTGTCGCGCAGCCCCTTGAGAGAGGCGTAAAAGCGGAGGAGTTCCCCGACTCGCATTGCCTTGTACAGACCGCGCTCCTCGGGCAGGTAGCCGACCCGGTCGTTGGCGGCGCCGAGCGTCTCCTCGCCCAGCACGCGGATCTGCCCGCGATCCGGGTGAAGGATGCGCACGATCATCCGCAGGGTCGTCGTCTTGCCGGACCCGTTCGGGCCGATGAACCCGTACACGGCGCCGGCCGGCACCTGCAGGCTCAGATCGCTGACGGCGGTGTGGGTGCCGAAGGTTTTCGTGACGTGTTCCATTTCCACGGCGGCCATGTCCTACCTATACCAGCGACGGGTGTTCCCCGCAACGGAAGGCGATATGATGCTCCCCAGCGAGCGGCCGGCACTCGCCGACCGCCGCAACGATCCACAACACCGTGAAGCTGCCCCCACCGCGAAGAGGATCTCATGGTTGCGCATCATACGAACGCCGCCCGTCTCCCCCGCGGCCGCGCCGCGCTGCTCCCGGCGGCGCTGGTTCTCGGCCTGGCCTGTGCGCTGCACGCCCAGGGTCCGGCGAAGACGAAAACGCCGGTCCCCGCGCAGGCCGCCCAGGGCAAGGCGCTGATCCTCGTCAAGGAGGTCTTCGCCGAAGAATACGCGAAGGCGAAGAAGGACGCGCCGCCGCGGGCTGCCCTCGCCCGGACCCTGCTCGCCGAGGGGCGCGACACCGTCGATGACCCCGCCGGCCGGTACGTCCTGTACCAGGAGGCGGCCCGCCTGGCGGCCGAGGCGGGCGACATCGCGACCGCCCTGCAGGCGATCGATGAGACGGTGCAGGACTTCGCCGTCAGCCCCGCCGACGCCTTCGCCCGCAAGGCCGCCGCGCTCGGCACCGCGAGCCAGGCGACCGCCACCCCCGACGCCTACCAGTCGGTGGTGGACGCCGCCCTGCTCCTCCTCGACGAGGCCGTCAGCGCCGACGACTACGACACGGCCGAGGGCCTGGTCGCCACTGCCGAGGCGGCGGCGCGCAAGCTCAAGGTCGTCCCCCTGGTGCGGTCCCTCCAGAAGCGGGCGCAGGAGGTCCATAAGCTCAAGGAGGCCTACGCCTCGGTCAAGCCGTTCGCCGACACGCTGCGCAAGTCGCCCAACGACCCCAAGGCCCGGCTCGTCGTCGGCCGCTACCAGGCGTTCACCCGGGGCAACTGGGAGCGCGGCCTGGCCCTGCTGGCCGGCGGGAGCGATCCGGGGCTGAAGCAGCTGGCGAAGCGCGAACTCGCCGGAGCGGACAGCGGGTCCGAGCAATTCGCCCTCGCGGAGGGGTGGTGGAAGACGGCCCAGGGCGAGACCGGCGCGCCGAAGTACCACATGCTCGCCCGCGCCTACACCTGGTATCAGCACGCGGCCAGCCGCCTGGACGGCCCGCAACGCCAGGCCGCCCGGACGCGCATGAAGGCCATCACCGCCGAGCTGCCGCAGGAGTACCGGGCCGGTGAGATCGTCGCCGAGGTGCGCAAGATCGAGGGCCACGACGGGCCGGTCTACGCCGCCGCCTTCTCCCCGGACGGGCGCAAGGTCGTCTCCGGCGGCGCCGACGGCGTCGTCCGCATCTGGGACGCGCGCACCGGCAAGGAGCTGCGCCGGCTCGACGGCCACCGCGGTCCGGTCTGGACGGTGGCGTACTCGCCCGACGGCCGGCGCGTGCTGTCCGGTGGATTCGACAAGACGATCCGGCTGTGGGATCCCGTCTCCGGGCGCGAGGTGCGCCAGTTCCCCGGCCACGACGACTACGTCCGCAGCGTCGCGTTCACGCCGAACGGCCAGCGCATCCTCTCGGGTGGGGACGACCGGCTCCTGCGCCTGTGGGACGTGGCGAGCGGCAAGGAACTGCGGCAGCTGCGCGGCCACAACCACTTCGTATGGTGCGTGGACGTGTCACCGAACGGCCAACGCGGACTGTCGGCGAGCCTCGATCGGACGGTGCGCGTCTGGGATCTGGAGAGCGGGACGGACCTGCAGAAGCTGACCGGGCACACCGACACGGTCCTCGCCGCGGCCTTCGCGCCGGACGGCCAGCGGGCGCTGTCCGGCAGCACCGACAGGACGCTCCGGCTGTGGGATCTGGACACGGGCAAGACCGTGCGGGTGTTCGCCGGCCACCAGGGGTACGTGCAGGGAGTGGCGTTCGCGCCGGACGGCCACCGCGCCCTGTCGGCCGGGCGGGACCGCACGCTGCGGCTGTGGGACGTCGAGACGGGGGACGAGGTGCGCCGGCTGGAAGGGCACACGGATGAGGTCTGGTCCGTGGCGTTCTCGCGCGACGGCCGCTGGGCCGTTTCGGCCGGCAACGACGGCACGGTGCGCATCTGGGGCAGCGCCCGCTAGCGCCCGTTGCTGGCGCTCCGGGCTGGTAGGGCGTTGGCAGAGCGGGAAGGTACATGAGCATTTTCGAGGACTGGGGTCTGGAACCGATCATCAACGCCGCCGGCGCGGTAACCCGCCTGGGGGGCGCGCCGATGCCGGACGCAGTCCTCGAGGCGTTTTGCGCGGCGGCGCACGAGGCGGTGCCGCTCGACACATTGCAGGGGGTGGCGTCGCGCGTCCTCGCCGAGGCGACGGGGGCGGAGGCCGGGCTGGTAACGAGCGGGGCCGCGGCCGCCCTGACGCTGGGCACCGCGGCCATCCTGACCGGCTACGACCTGGGGCGGATGGAGCGGCTCCCGCACTGCGACGGGTTCCCTCACGAGATGATCGTCGCCCGCGAGCAGCGCAACGGGTACGATCACGCGGTGCGCGCGGCCGGGGCGCGGCTCGTCGAGGTCGGATTCAACGAGATCGTGGCGGGCGCCGGCGTCCGGCGGACGGAGGTCTGGGAGTACGAGGCGGCGTTCGGGCCGTTGACGGCCGGGGTGCTCTACGTCTACGACCCGGAGCGGGCGCCGCCGCTGGCCGAGGTGGTGGCCCAGGCGCACCGCAGCCGCCTGCCGGTCCTGGTGGACGCGGCGGGGGAACTGCCGCCGCGCGCCAACCTGCGGGCGCTGCTCGCGACCGGGGCCGACCTGGTCGCCTTCAGCGGCGGCAAGGCGATCCGCGGCCCGCAGGCGACCGGCATCCTGTGCGGCCGGCGCGACCTGGTCGGGGCGGCGGCCGTGCAGATGCTCGACATGGACGACCACTTCGAGCTGTGGGAGCCGCCCGCCGACCTGATCGACAGGGGCCGCCTCGCCGGCATCCCGCGGCACGGGATCGGCCGCGCGCTGAAGGTGTCGAAGGAACAGATCGTCGCACTGCTGACGGCCCTCAAGCTGTTCGCCAGCGGTGCCTACGACGCCGAGTTGCCGGTTCGGCGCCGCCGACTGGAGCAGGTTGCCGCCGCCCTCGACGGCCTGCCGGTGCGGTGCCTGGTCCGCGTGCCGGCCGACGGAGAGAGCTTGCCGCTGCTGGAGATCGCGCTCGGCGAGCCAGCCGCGGCGATGGACGTCTGCCGCCGGCTGCGCCGCGGTCGTCCGTCGGTACAGGTCGGGCACGGCCTGCTGCACGAAGGAAAACTGGTCGTCAACCCGCTCCACCTGACGGAGGAGCGAACGGCCATCCTGGCCCGGCGTCTGCGCGAAGAACTGGCCCCGCGGTGACAGGGCTCCGTCGCTGACGCTTCGGGCTGGTCCGATGGAACACGGCCGCGACGCTCCCGGGAAACACGAACCCCTCGAACGGACCCACCCACTCGCTTGCGCTCGCGGCCGGTAAGTGTCGCGACGCTGTCACCACCGCAAACTGTGAGCTATTCTCTCATTGAGGAGCGATCGAGCGCGCCGGCGCGAACAATCGCTGCGAGCAAGGTCGCGACTTGTGAGCTAGACTTCCAAAGCTCGAATATGCCCAACAGGCTACCGGCCCGGCAGCAGACGACTGGAACAGGCCAAGAGGGGGATCGAGTGGTGAAGCGCCACATTCGTTTGCGAGGCATCAACGGCGACACCGAAGGGCAGGTGTGGAAGGGGGAGGCGCTGCTCCGGGCGGGCCGCCGTGGGAGTCTGGAGATCGTCCTCGATGACTCGTCGGTCAGCCGCCACCACGCCGAGATCCGGGCGACGGCCAACGGATGGCGGGTCCGCGACCTGGGCAGCACGAATGGGACGTTCCTCAATGGTGCCCGCCTCGGAGCGGGCGACTGGCCGCTGCGGCTCCACGACATCATCCGCTGCGGCAACATCACCCTGGTCGTCGATGAGCTGTGCGACGGACGGGAGGAGACGGACAGCGGGCTGACGGCCGACAACATGGTGGTCGATGCGACCGCCAGCAAGAGCTGGAACGAGGCGATCGAGGATCTCGTTTTCGACCGCGACCGCTGCCCGCGCCCTGGCGAGCAGCTGCTGGTACTCCTGCGCACCAGCCACTATCTGGGCCACGTCGAGAGCGAGGACGAGTTGCTCCACAACATCCTCAACGACGCGGTCGGCGCCCTCGACGCCCAGCGCGGCGCCATCGCCCTGTCCGAGGGGCAGGGCGAGTTGCTGAAGCTCCGGGCTCTGGCGACCGCCTACGGCCAGGTCGGCAGCCGCACCGGGTTCAGCCAGAACATCGCCAACCGTTCGTTCGCCCGCGGCGAATCGACCCTCTGCCAGATCAGCGAAGATCCGGAACTGGCGGCCGCCCTGAGCATCGCTGAGGGGACGATGGCGTCGGTCATCTGCGTGCTGCTGCGGACCCCGCGGCGGAAACTCGGCGTCCTCCACCTGGACCGCGGGCCGCTGCAGCAACCGTTCACCCGGGACGACCTGCACCTGGCCGACGCCCTGGCGGCCAGCGTGTCCGCCGGGATCGAGAGTGCGTCCCTGCTGCGCAGGCAGCGCGAGCTGTTCCTCAACACCATCACTATCCTCGCCCAGGCGGTCGAGCTGCGCGACGAGTACACCGGCGGCCACACCGTCCGCGTCACCGAGTACGCGGTCCTGCTCGGGCAGCACCTCGATCTGCCGGCCAGGGATCTCGACCTGCTCCGGACCGGCACGCCGCTCCACGACATCGGCAAGATCGGCATCGACGACGCCATCCTGCGCAAGCCCGACCGGCTGACAGCGCAGGAGTTCGAGATCATGAAGTCGCACACGACCAAGGGGGCGAAGATTCTCGAGCAGGTGCCGGACCTCCACTCGATCATCCCGATCGCCCGTAGCCATCACGAACGCTGGGACGGCAATGGCTACCCGGACGGGCTGGCGGGCGAGGCCATCCCGCGACTGGCCCGCATCGTCGCCGTCGCCGACGCCTTCGACGCGATGACGTCCGACCGCCCCTATCGGGCCGGCATGCCCTCGCGGGACGCCTTCGCCGAGGTGGCAAAGCAGAAGGGCCGGCAGTTCGACCCTCGCTTCGCGGAAGCCTTCCTCGCCATCCACCAACGCATCGAACAGGAGATGCAAACACAGACGCGGAAGCTCACCCCGTCGGCCACGCTCTCTGCCACTCACGGGCCAGCGCGGGCGGCGATAGTGTAGGAGGATAGTCAGCAGCCGGCGCGGCACAGGGCGGGGACCGG
>JADLBT010000310.1 GCA_020847555.1 Gemmataceae bacterium | reverse complement strand
TGCTGTACCGTTCTGGCTTCCAGAACCAGTATGTTGGCACGGATGACGGTGATCTCGCCTCGCTGTCGGTCCTCTCGAACAGTGCGTTCGTCTTCGGCGTCGAGTCGCTGGCGGGGAGCGGACGGGCGTTCATCAACTTCACGCGGTCGGCCTTGATCAACGGCTATGCGCGCGTACTGCCCCCGGAGCGTCTCGTTGTGGAGGTGCTGGAAGGGGTCGAGGTGGACGGCGCCGTGCGTGCCGCCTGCACGTCGCTGAAGCGGGACGGCTACCTGCTGGCGCTGGATGATTTCGACCCGAAGGGGCCGACAGGTCGCCTGCTGGACCTTGCCGACATCGTGAAGGTGGATTTCCTGGCGTTCCCGGAGCCGCAGGACCGGCGGCGCATCGCGGAGCCGTTGCTGCGGCGCGGCATCGAAATGCTGGCCGAGAAGGTGGAGACTGCTGACGACGCCCGACAGGCGCGCGAGTTCGGGTACAGCTACACGCAGGGCTATTTCTTCGCCCGCCCGGAGATCAGCGTCGGCTCGCGGTCGTCCGGCTTCAAGGTGCACCGCCTGCAACTCCTCGCGGAGCTGAACGCCGCCGACCCGTGCCTGGAGAAGATCGAGGAGCTGTTGCGCCACGATCCGGCACTGTCCTTCCAGATCATCCGGTACCTGAACTCGGCAGCCTTCGGTCTGCGGTGGCCGGTCTCATCCATCCGCCAGGCCGTGAACATGTTAGGGCAGAACGGCCTGCGGACCTGGGGGACGGTGGTGATCCTGGCCGACGCGGGGTCGGATCGTCCGCTGGAGTTGATCGTCACGTCAGTCACACGGGGCCGCTTCTGCGAGCTTGTTGGCATAGCCCTGGGGATGGCGGACCGCCGGCACGACCTGTCGCTGCTGGGCCTGTTTTCGCTGATTGATGCCATTGTCGGGCAGCCGCTCGACGCGATCCTCGAAGCGGTGTGCCTGCCGGAGGATATCGCGGCGGCGATTCGCGGCGAGCCCGGCCTGATGACGGACCTGCTCACCCTGGCCAGGGGCTACGAGCGAGCGGACTGGATGACGGTGGAGCGGCTGGTGGCGCAGTTCAGGCTGCCGGTATCGGAGGCGCCCAGGATCTACCTGGAAGCCGTCGCCTGGGGTAACCGGAGTTACCAGTTGGCCTGACGGCGCCCTGCTCGCGTGTGTGGCGCGAGCGGGCAACGCCTGGGGCCGGTCCGTTGGCGCTGCCAGGACGGAGCGTGGCCCGCGCGACCGTTAGCGGGCGGGCGCCCCGAGCGCGTCCGCCAGCGCAGCCGCGAGGCGCGCCCGGTCGGCCTCCGACAGCGGCGCGAATCCGAACTGGCCCGGCGCTTTCGGCAGATCCACCGGCTGCGCCCAGGTCTTTCCGCCGCGCCGCCGCCCGTAGATGTGGACGTGCAGCTTCGGCGTGGCACCGGGCAGCAGGCCCCAATTGCCATTGGCCTGGAGATTGACCCAGTCTACCAACCTGAGCCGTTCCAGAACGCCGGCCACCCGCGCGGCAAGCTCGAAGGTGGCGGCGGTCAGCGGCGGGTCGGCCCACGCATGCGGCGGGGCGTCCTTCGGCCAGACCAGCAGGTGGCAACCCTCTTCCGGGGGCAGATGTGGGTTGCCCGTCGTCGTCACGACGAAACGAGCGTCCTCCCAGAGCGTCCAGTTGTCAGCCATCAGTCCTCAGTGGTGCGGAGCAGACAAGTTCCGAGCAGGCCAGTCGGCAGAGGACAGTGGGCGGGATTTCGAGCGGGCGGGTTTGCCAGCGGCAAACCCCTACAAGGCAATGCGGGCATAACCCATCGCGTAGGGGCGGACCGCTGGTCCGCCCGCCCGGCACCCCTCTCTTTCTCGACTCGTCTGCTCTCGACTCTCGACTCGTCAGCTCAGCTTCAGGTTGTAGGCGCGCGGGTCGAAATAGTAGATCGGGTACGGCGTCCAGTCCACGCCCTTCTTCAGCCCGTACGACTCCAGCGGGATGTAGAGGACCGTGCCCGGCGCGTCCGCCTCGAAGATGTCCATCATCCGCTGGTAGATCTCGTACCGCCGCTTCTGGTCCAGGATGCTGCGGGCCTCCTGGCCGAGCTTGTTGAACTCCTCCGGCTTCCAGTAGCCGCGCTTCTGGAAGTTGTTGTCCGGCCCCCAGTTCCGCCAGAGGTAGCCGTCCGGGTCGCCCAGCGCCGACGTGGCGCTCCAGTTCGTGATGTGCTGCTGGCCAGCCTCGTCTATCTTCCCGAGCGCAGCCTGCTCGGCCACCTCGATTTGCGCGTTCAGGCCGACCTTCTTCCACATCTCGACGATGGCCTCGGCGGCTTGCCGGCCGTTGCTGTAGTAGACCGGTGAGGTCCGGAACACCAGGGGGTCGCCATTGTAGCCGCCCGCCTGCACCATCGCCTTCGCCTTGTCCGGGTTGTACTCCAACTTCGGGCGGTCCGGGTTGGAGCCGAACTCGCCGGCGAACTGGAAGCCGTTTGGCACGGTGGCCCGGCCGCGCCAGAGGCTCTTGACCAGCCCCTCGCGGTCGATGGCGAGGTTCATCGCTTGGCGCACGCGCACATCGGCGATGGGCGGGAACCCGATGGTGTTGTAGCGGAGCACGTGGGCGTTCGCGAGCGGCACGGCCTTGACGTAGGCGCTGCCGCTGCTCTCCACCGTGTCCACCTGGTCAGGCGGCAGATTCGTGATGATGTCCACCTCGCCGGCCAGCAGCGCGGAGACGCGCGTCGACGTCTCGGGGATCAGGCGGAAGGTGAGGCGCTTCGCGGCAGGCGCGGCGTCCCAGTACCGATCATGGGCCTCAGCCACGAGCTGCGACTCGCGCTTCCACTCCACGACCTTGTACGGGCCGGCTCCGACCGGCGCCTGGATGAATTTCTCCCAGGTCATCTTCTCGACGGCCGCCTTCGGGAGAATCCACGAACCGTACGAGGCGAGGCGCTGCTCCAACAGCGGGTCCGGCGACTTCGTGGTCAGGCGAACGGTCTGCGGGTCCGTCGCCTCGACCTTCGCCAGCACGGCGAAGTAGCCGGTCGCTTCGCTGCGGGCCTGCGGGTCCATGATGCGGTCAAAGGTGAACTTCACATCGTCGGCCGTCAGCTTCGAGCCGTCGTGGAACAGGACGCCGTCGCGCAGCTTCAGCTCAAGCGTCACGTCGTCCAGGCGTTTCCACGATGTCGCCAGCGACGGTACCAGTTTGTTGCCATCCAGGAAGTCGCGCCGGAGCAGCGTGTCATGGAAGACGTAGTGCATCCGCACGCCGACGTTGCCCAGCTCGTTGGTGGTGTCGAGGCTGTTCGGCTCGCCGGCGATGGCGACGGTCAGGTTGTCGCGCTGCTGGGGCTTCGCTGCGGTGGGCGCACCGGTCGTCGGCTTCTGCTCGGCGGTCTTTGCGGCCGGGGCCGTCGTCGCAGGCGCGGCTGCCGCCGGGGCGGCTGGCTTCCCTTCGACCGGCTTCGCTTCGGACTTCGGGGCGGGGGCCGGGCCGGCCTGCTGGCAGCCGGCCAGCGCGGCAGTCCCTAGCATCAAGACGGTGAAGTGGCGGCGTGACATACGCATGGGCAAACGTCTCCTCTGTACATGTGGCCGGTCGGCCGGTGCGCGGCCACGCGCTGCGCCGCCGTCCGGACTCGGATTCAGGCGCGCTCGTGGCGCAGGTTCGGGTCGAGGACGTCGCGGAGCCAGTCGCCGCCGAGGCTGACGGCCAGGATCGTCGCCATCAGGGCCAGCCCGGGGAATACGCTGATCCACCAGGCCGTGTTCAGGTACTCGCGGCCGGCCCCCAGCATGGACCCCCACGACGGCTCTGGCGGCTGAATGCCCAGCCCCAGGAAGCTGAGGGTCGATTCCAACAGGATCACCGAGGCAAGCTGTAGGGTGGCGAGGACGGCCACTGTCGAGATCAGGTTCGGGACGATGTGCCGGAACAGCAGGCGCGGCGTGGACGCCCCGATGGTGCGGGCCGCCACCACGAACTC
>JADLBT010000309.1 GCA_020847555.1 Gemmataceae bacterium | reverse complement strand
GGGACAGGATCCCGCGCTGACGCTGCGAACTCGGACAGAATGGCTGTTGCGGTGTTTGGTCCGCTAGCTCTTACGCTTTCGGCTCGTCGGGGGTTTGTCTGCCAGCTTTCAGCATACCACCTTCCGGCACCCTCGACACGCGAAAAGCCGGCCACGCCGGGGCTGGGGGCTGTCTCCGACTGCCGGTGCCGCCCCCGGACGGGCGAAATGGCGCCAGGACTTCCGCGCCGGCCGGGCGTACAATAGAAAGGACTCGTGCCTCTCGGACGCTGCCACTCTTCGGCTCGATCGGTTGGAGACTCCATGGACCTGAACGACTTCGGCACCGAGTGCGACTCGACGCCGCGCCATGCGCACCCCGTCGGTTCCCCCTATCACCACTCAGGTAACTACGGTATGGCCGAGAGTCCGACGCTGCCGATTCAGTGGAAGGTCGCGATGCCGGGCGTCTACGAGGCGTGCGGGTCCACGTATCGGCAACTCCCGGCCGGAGCCTACGGGTGCAGCCTCAACCAGTACGGCGAGCCGCAGTTGCTCGTCAAGGATCTCCAGGTCGATGACCTGATCGACTTCGCCAACAGCCTGCCAGCCCAGATCCTCCAGGAGATCGAGAACTTCTGGTCGCTGGGCGAGAAGTTCCAGCGCTACGGCTACCTCCACCGCCGCGGGTATCTGCTGTACGGGCCGCAGGGGTCGGGCAAGAGTTCCGTCGTCCATCAGGTCGTCCACCGCATTATCAAGGCCGGGCACGTCGCCGTCTTCTGCGAGCATCCGGGGGTGCTGACGCGCGCGATGGAGTTGTTCCGCAAGATCGAGTCGGAGCGGCCGCTGGTGTGCCTGTTCGAGGACATCGATGCGAGCATCGAGATCCACGGCGACAGCGAGTTGTTGCAGTGGCTCGACGGCTCGCACCAGATCAACAAGGTGATCAACATCGCGACGACGAACTACCCGGAGCGCCTCGACCGACGGATCGTGTCGCGTCCGCGCCGCTTCGACCGGATCATCAAGATCGAGGCGCCCGGCGCGCACATCCGCCAGGCGTACTTCACCCGCAAGCTGCCGGAGGTGCAGGGGGCGGAGTTGGCCCGGTGGGTCGAGATGACGGAGGGGCTGTCGTTCGCCGCTCTGGCCGAGTTGGTCATCAGCGTGGCGTGCCTGGGTAACTCGCTTGAGGACACGCTGGAGGTGCTGCGGACAATGGACGACCAGCGGCCGTCGAGTCGCGAGTTCGATCGGCCCGGCACGATGGGGTTTGGCGCCCTGCGCAATCAGGCTCGCCGCACTCACCGCGACGACGAGATCCCCTTCTGAACCGCGCACGCGCCCGGACGACGCCGCGTATGTCCGGCGCCGTCCGAGCCCGAAGCGTCAGCGCGGGACGAGCCAGCGCACCACCAGCCAGCCGCGGCCACGGCGACAGCGCCCCAGAAGTGCTTGCCGAGCAACACCCAGCCGCCGACCGACCAGCCGGCCTCGCCCACCCCGCTCGTCGGCCACGCACACACCACGAGCAGGCCCGCCAGCGCCGCCAGGGCGACCCGCGCCCCGGGCCGTCTCCGACAAACGTGGATCGCCAGCAGCGTACACGGGAAGAGCAGGGCGACGAGGTTGCACCGCCAGGCGCGCGGGTGCGCCAGCGTCAGGAAGGTCAGCAACACCGCCAGCCGCAGGTTTTCCTCAGCGCGGCCCGAGGCGGCGCCTGCGTTCCTGCGCAGCCCACGCCACACCCAGGCGAACACGCCGCCGGCCAGGAACAGCACCAGGAACGGATATATTCGGTGGAGCAACTCCAGATTATCAACCGAGTGGCAGACATGGCCGTTGCTGACGGTGGGAAGCCGTGCGAGCTGGGCGAGCAGCGACTGGTTGCCGGGCCGGTAGGTCTGCTCCGGGACATGCGTGGCGGTGGTGTGAGCGAGCCACTGCTCGTGCAGGCGGAGCGTACCGTCCCACCCGACCCACGCCGCCGGGAGCAGGAACAGGCACGCCGTACCGACCGCGACGCCTGCCAGGCCGCGCCCGTCGCGCCGGAGTACGAGATAGATAACGAGCAACCCCGGGGCCAGCTTCAGCCCACATGCCGCGGCGAGCAGCAGTCCGCCCGCGAACCGCCAGCCTCGACGCGCACACTCGGCCCACCCGAGACAGCCGAGCAGCATCAGCATCCCCACCTGTCCGACGCGCAGGTTGGCCCAGAAGTACGGCGCGACCGGCACGACGGCGAGAAGCACCATGCCCCACCCGGCCTTCCGGCGCCAAGCCGCGCCCAGGGCCAGGCGCAGGCACAGCGCGATCCCGGCCATTGTGGCCAGCCAGTTGACCACCATCCAGGCGCGGCACGCCCACAGGTAATCCAGGCGAGCGAGGGGGGCGAAGCAGAACGCATAGGCCGGGGCATAGGCGTAGGTTCCGAGCGGGCCGTGGGCATCGACGGCGTAGGGCGTGGCGCCGCGCGCGACGGCGGCGCCCGCGCGGTAGTAGGCTCCGAAGTCCTGGTCCTGGCAGTGCGGATGGCCGATCGTGGTGCGAAACGACCACGCGACGGCGGCCGCCAGCAGCACGAGGGCCGCCCAGCGCAGCACCCGGTCGCGGGCCGCCAGCGGGTCGGGAACGGTCAGGTGGGGGGTGGCCAGACGCGACATGGGTACACTCCGGATGAAACCGGGCCGGCTTATAGGCTAACCGGCGCGGGCACACAAGAGTGGTCGCGGGTGCGGCCTCTGTCAAGCCCACGGGTGGCGTCCCGTGGGGCAAGTCGCGGGCGCCTCGCCCCCGAGACGCCACCCGTGGGCTTGACACAAGACCTTGACACTCCATCCTCCTTGACCCTGCGCTGGGCCGCTTCCGCCGCTGCGTGCGCGGCTCGGACCGCAGCAACCGGATCAGGAATCGGGTGGAGGGAGTAACGCGGACTGCAAGGAGGGGAAAAAGAGAATCCCGGCTGTCAGAAGCTGTCGCCCAATCAGCTTCCAACCTCCGGGATCTCTGTTCTTATTATGTCGCGGCCTCGTCCCGACCGCTATCCGTACAATTTCGGATTCTGGCGCTGTGAAAGGGGCAACTCCGACGGGATTGCACGCTCCAGCGGTTGCGTGCTTGGCATGCGGATGTGCCGCCCCTATACTGGGCTGAAGTGGTCGCCCCAGGGCCGCTGCCCTCTGTCCGGCACGCCGCACAGCGCACCGACAGGCTTGTGACCCGCCCGCCCACCCGCCACTACCCTCGTCCTGCTTCGAGGCCCTCATGAAAATGCGCTTCCTCCTCACCACCATTTCCTTCGGCACCCTCGCGTTCGCCGTCCTCGCCGCCGACTGGCCCCAGTGGCGTGGACCCGACCGCACCAACGTCTCGAAGGAAACCGGCCTGCTCGCGAAGTGGCCCGAGAAGGGGCCGCCGCTCGCCTGGACGTACAGCAACCTTGGCCTGGGGTTCTCCACCGTCGCCGTCGCCGGCGACCGTGTCTACACCCTCGGCGCCCACGGTGACACCGAGTACGTCATCGCCCTCGACGTCAAGGGTGGCAAACCGGCCGAGGCGTGGAAGGCGAAGGTCGGCCCGCTGTTCACGTTCGAGGGCAACGTCTGGGGCGACGGCCCGCGCGGCACGCCGACCGTGGACGGCAAGCACCTGTACGCCCTCGGCGGACAGGGCGTCCTGGTCTGTCTGGAGACGGCCAACGGCAAGGAGGTCTGGCGCAAGGATCTCATCAAGGATCTCGGCGGCGAGATGATGACCGAGTGGGGTTACAGCGAGTCGCCCCTCGTGGACGCCGACCTGCTGATCTGCACTCCGGGTGGCAGCAAGGGCACCCTCGCGGCGCTGAAGAAGGCGACCGGCGAGGTGGTCTGGCGGAGCACCGAGCTGAAAACCAAGGCTCCTTATTCGTCAATCATGCCCCTGGAGGTCGGCGGGGTGCGGCAGTACGTGCAGACGAGCTACATCGACGACGTGGCGGGCGGCATCGTCCAGGGGGTGCGGGCGAAGGACGGCAAGCTGCTCTGGACCCACCCGTTCTTCAAGGGCCACAGCTACGCCATCGCTCCGACTCCGATCGTCCACGACGGTCTGGTTTACGTCACCGCCGGCTACGGGGCGGGCTGCCACCTGCTCAAGCTGACGCCCGCGGGAGAGGAGTTCAAGGTGGCGGACCTGTACAGGGGCCGGGCGCTGAAGGCAATGAAGAACACGCACGGCGGGGTGGTGCTCGTTGACGGCCACGTCTACGGCCACTCCGAGGGGCAGGGGTGGGTGTGCCAGAAACTCCAGACCGGCGCCGTTGCCTGGAGCGAGCGCAACCGCCTGGAAACCCGCAGCGGGGCCATCACCGCTGCCGACGGGATGCTCTACCTCTACACCGAGGACGGCGAGGCGGGGCTGATCAAGGCATCGCCGATGGGCTGGGACGAGCACGGCACGTTCAAGATCCCTCAGAAGTCGAAGCTCGCGGCGGGGCGCAAGACGAGCCAGTCGTCCCGTGTCTGGTCGCAGCCGGTGATCGCCAACGGCCAGCTTTACCTGCGCGACCAGGAGTTCCTGTTCTGCTACAACATCAAGAAGTAGGGGCAAGGGGAGGAAAGCCCACGGCTGGCGTCCCGTGGGTGAACTCTCCAGCACTTCGCCCACGGGGCGCCAGCCGTGGGCTGTGAATAAGACTCTCTGACACCTGGAAAGAGGTGTGAGCGCATGCGGGCAGAGGGCGGGTTCCTGGACCGGGCGCGGCTGGCGGCCTTGCAGCAGGAGCGCCTGGGCGCTCTGCTCGCCGAGGTGCTGCCGGCCAACGCCTTCTACGCCGCCAGGTTCGCCGCCGCCGGCCTGGCGCCGCGCGACGTTCGCACGCCCGCCGACCTCGCCCGCCTGCCGTGTACGACCAAGGCCGAGCTGCTCGACGACCAGGAGGCTCACCCGCCCTACGGCACCTTCCTCACCTACCCGCGGCCGCGCTACACGCGGCTGAGCCAGACGTCCGGCACGCGCGGCCGGCCGCTGCGCTGGCTCGACACGCCCGAGAGCTGGCAGCGCATGCTCGACTGCTGGCGTGCCATCTTCGCGGTTGTCGGCGTCGGACCGGGCGACCGGCTGCTGTTCGCGTTCTCGTTTGGGCCGTTCCTCGGGTTCTGGACGGCGTTCGACGCGGCCGTCCAGCTTGGGTGCCTGTGCCTGGCCGGCGGCGGCATGACGAGCGCCGCCCGCCTGCGCCTGCTGGCCGACAACGAGGCGAACGTCCTGCTCTGCACGCCCACCTACGCCCTGCATTTGGCGGAGGTGGCGGTGCGGGAGGGGATCGAGCCGACGCGACTGGGCGTGCGGGCGGTCATCGTGGCGGGCGAACCGGGCGGCAGCATCCCGGCGACCCGGCAGCGCATCGAGGAGGCGTGGGGCGCTCGCGTCTTCGACCACAGCGGACTGACCGAGGTCGGGCCGATGACGGTCGAATGCCCGGAGAACCCCGGCGGTCTACACCTGTTGGAGGCCGACTACCTCGCGGAAGTTCTCGACCCGCAGACCGTCCACCCCGTCAAGCCGGACGAGGTGGGCGAGCTGGTGGTGACGAACCTCGGACGGCTCGGCAGCCCGCTGCTGCGCTATCGCACCGGCGACCTGGTGCGCGTCGATCCGCGACCGTGTCCGTGCGGGCGGAGCTTCCTGCGCCTGGACGGCGGCATCCTGGGGCGCAGCGACGATATGATCCACCTGCGCGGCAACAACGTGTACCCCAGCGCTCTGGAGAACGTCATCCGCCGCTTCCCCGAGGTGGCGGAATTTCGCATCGAGGTGGAGACGGCGGAGACGCTGGCCGCCCTGCGCGTCGAGGTCGAGCCGGCCGCGGGGGCGCCGGGCGACCGCCTGGCGGAGCGCGTCGGGCAGGCGATCCGCGACATGCTACTGTTCCGGGCCGAGGTCCGGGCCGTACCCTGCGGAAGTCTGCCGCGCTTTGAGATGAAAGCCCGGAGAGTTTCGCGCAAAGACGCCAAGAGCGCCAAGAAGTAGAAACCCGAGGAGCAGCCATGAGACGACGTATTCGATCCGTTGCCTTGCCCGGTTCTTGCCTTGTCTTCACCCTTTGCGCTCTTGGCGCCTTTGCGCGAAACGCTCCGGCCGCCGACTGGTCCCACTGGCGCGGCCCGTTCCAGAGCGGCTTCTCGCCGGAGAAGGATCTCCCTGCCGAGTGGTCCCCGGATCCCAGGGCCGAGAACAACAACCTCATCTGGAAGGCGCCCTACGGCTGCCGCTCGACCCCGCTGGTGATGAGCGGCCGGGTTTATTTCATCAACAACGTCGGTAAGGAAATCACGGAGCAGGAGCGCGTGATGTGCCTGGACGCCGACACCGGCAAGCTGATCTGGGAGCACAAGTTCAACGTCTGGCATACCGACATCGTCAGCGTCCGCCTCGGGTGGACGAACCTCGCGGGCGACCCGAAAACCGGCAACGTCTATGCCCACGGGACGCAGGGCATGCTGTTCTGCTTTAACAGGGACGGCAAGGTGCTCTGGTCGCGCTCCCTGACCGAGGAGTACGGCCGCATCAGCGGCTACGGCGGCCGCGTCACCAGCCCGATTGTCGATGAGGATCTGGTCATCATCGGCATGGTTAACTCGAGCTGGGGCGCCCAGGCCAAGGGCGCCAATCGGTTCATCGCCTTCAACAAGAATACCGGCGTGCCGGTCTGGTGGTCCGAGGCGCCCGGCGTCCCGCGCACCTACTACTCCGGCCTGGTGGTCGCGGTCATCAACGGCGAGCGGCTGCTGATCTCGGGCACGTCCGACGGCGCCGTGGCGGCCCTGAAGGTCCGTACCGGCGAGTTGGTCTGGAACTACCCCTTCAGCGCCAGCGCCATCAACTCCTCGCCGGTGGTCGATGGCAACCTCGTCTACATCGGTCACGGCGACGAGAACCCCGACAACAACATCCAGGGTCGCGTGGTCTGCCTGGACGCCTCACAGGTGACCAACGGCAAGCCGAAGCTGGTATGGCAGAAGGACGGCGTCAAGTGCCGCTACGCCTCGCCGATCGTGCATGACGGCCTGCTCTACGTCCCGGACGACATCGCCATGCTGTTCTGCTTCGACGCCAGGACCGGCAAGCAGCTGTGGCGGTTCCCCTACGGCCGTAACGCCCGCGGCTCGCCGGTCCTGGCCGACGGCAAGATCTACGTCGGCGAGGTCAACTCGAAGTTCCACATCCTCGAACCGGGGCCGAAGCGGTGCAAGCGGTTGCACGCGGAGTTCTTCCCGAGCGCCGACGGCGTCACCGACGTGGAACTGAACGGCACCCCGGCGGTCGCCAACGGGCGCGTCTACTTCGCGACCAGCGACGAATTCTTCTGCATCGGCAAGAAGGGGGCCAGGCCGGCGCCCGAGCCGACCGGGCTGCTGAAGGAGGAGCCGGCGGCCAGGGGAGCGAAGGCAACGCACCTGCAGATCGTGCCCGCCGAGGTGGC
>JADLBT010000308.1 GCA_020847555.1 Gemmataceae bacterium | reverse complement strand
GGCCCAGGGCACGCCACCCGTGGGCTTGCCGAAAACTCCTGGAACCCACCTCTACTGCCACGGCCAGGGCGACGCTCCGGCCCTCTCTTCCTTGCGGGCCGTTACCGTGGCGGCGGCGGTCGGAACGATCGGGGCGGCCTGCGGGCCGTGCGTCCGCTGACCCGGGTTCGTCGGGAACGCGGGCCGCGGGGTATCCGGGATCAGCTTCCCCGCCGGGCGCGGGGCAGGCAGGGCCGCCGGTTTCGCCGCCGGGCGCAGAGCCTGCGTCACCTGCTTCCCGGCCGGGGCCGGCGTTTCTTCCAGCTTCTCGGGCACCTTCGGCGCGCCGTCCATCAGAGCGGGCACCGACGGAGCCGCGTGGACCGGCATCACCGGCATGCCCGACACCCCGTGCTCCGGCGACACCGACGGGTGGGCCACCAGATTGGCGTGCTCGCGCAACACCAGCGCCTTGCTCCGCTCGCGCTCGTGATCGACCGCCCGCACCTGAACGCACTCGGGCAAATCCCCCTCGGTGATTGCGACGTTGTTGTGCTGCATCAGCGTGCCCTTGGCGAAGTTGAACATGGCGATCGAGTTGTTGTACGCCACGATCGCCTGGTACTCCGTGCTCAGGGCGTTGGCCCACTGCCGCTGGGCCTCCAGCAGGAAGTCGGCCGTCGTCTTACCGGCCACGAACTCCTTGAATCGGGCTTCGACCTGTTCGGCGAACGCCTGCCGCTGCGCTCGGCGGGCCTGGATCAGCTTGTAACTTTCCAGCACGTCGCGATACGCCTTGGCGAGGAACGACTTGGCCTTTTCCTCCTCGCGCTTCACCGCCAGGTAGCCCTGCGCCAGGGCGAGCCGCGCCCGCCGCACGGCCGCGTTCTCGAATCGGTAGCCGAGCGGCACGTTCAGGTTCAGGGCCAGGTTCCAGCTGTTGTAGTGGTTCGACGCCAGCCCGCGGAAGGCATTGTCCGGGAGGTGCCGGCCCAGGGACTGGTTGGGGATCTCCCCGTCGCCGTCGAGCCGGGTGCCGAGGGCGCTGAGCTGGTACGACGATTGCAACCGCAGGTCCGGCTTGAGGAAGTTCCGCTGCACCATCAGGTCGAACTGCAGCGTTTTCAGCTCCTGCCGGGCAACGATCAGCTCCGGCCGCAGGTTGAGCGCCTCCTCCACGGCGACCGACCAGTCGGGCTGGTACGGGGCCAGGGTCGGGGCGTCCACCGGGATGAGCCGGGTGCCGTCCTCGATCGGCAGACCCATCAGGTTGCGCAGCTGGCGCTCGGCCTCCAGGACGCGGCCCAGAGCCTGGAGCCGGTCGCCGCGGAACTGCTCGAACTGGCCGCGCGTCTGGGCGAACTGGGTGATGGCGATCGCCCCGGCCTCGTACTTCGCCTTGCTGATGCGCCACGCCTCGAACGCCTGCCGCAACGCCTGCTCGCTGCTGTAGAGGTTGACGTAGGCCCCGTACAGGTTCCAGTACGCCGTTTCGACGTTCAGCAGGTTGAAGTTCACCACGCGCTCCAGCTCGGCGCGCGACTGGTCGAACCGGACGCGGGCGATCAGGATGCCGGTCGGATTCAGCCCGCCGCCGGTGGCCGCGCTCTGGTTGGCGATGCCGGCAATGTGGCCCTGGTAGAACTGAGACGCCTCCGGGTGGAGCCGGCTGATCTCGTTGCCGAGGGAAACCGGGCGGGCGAGCAACTGGTTGATCCCGCCGAACCCCTGCCAGAGGGACTGCTCGTACGTCAGCTGGAGGGTCGGGGTGTAGGCCGGGTTCAGCAGCGGGAAGTTGCGCGGCGGACTGCTCAGGTTCTGGTACTGGGTGTTGAACGTGATGCCGAGCAGGCCGCCGTAGGACGTCCCCTTGACGACGGAGCTGGCGAACCGACCGAACGACCCGTTCTGGAACGAGTTGAACCCCTGGACCGGCTGATCGACGAACGACGAGCCGACGGTGGTGATCCACTTGGCGTCGAAATGGGCCAGGGCAGCGTCGATGGTGAGCCCGGACATGGCCGGGTTGAGGCTCAACACCCGCTTGCTGTCCGACTGGGCGAACTGGTAGCCGCCGGTCGATAGCCCGGGCTGCAGGTCGTCATTGACCGTCCCCGCCTGCCGGACGCTCTGGATGCCGGTGTTGCCGTTCTCCAGGTCGATCGCGATGCACTCCGCCAGGGAGATGTACCGCGGCTTGCGCTCGGGGAAGTTGACGTCCGCCGGCGCCGGCTCGCGTCCGGTGACGGGCTCGGCGCCGAGGGCGGGGTTGGCATCCATTCCGAGTGGCAGCGCGTTCTCGCGGTGGAACCGTTCGTAGTCCGCCTGGTTGATGAACTCCCGCTGCGCACACCCCGTCACCGTGGCGAAGGCCAGCGCCAGCGCGAGAATCAGTCGTCTCCAGTGCATCGTTTTACTCCCCGTAGGGACGGACTGCCGGGTAGGTGGCGGTCCCGATGTGCCCACCCGTGTTCGCCGTGACCTGCGCGTCGGCCCGCGCCTCGGAGGGCGCAGGGTCAGATGAGATGCAAACTTTATCGGCAGTTCCTGGCGGCGCGATCAGGTAAAATTTGTCGCCCGTGCGGATCGTGCCGATCTGGCAAGGAAGGCAGGCAGAGCGTGCCCGCCGGGGAAGGACGGGGCCGGGGACGCGGGCGCGGCGGGAGGGGGAAGATGGGGGCGAGGGTTAGCGTGATGACGGCGCGGGAGTTTGCCTGTCCTGTGGGTTCTGCCAGCGCGGCGAGATGCTGACGTACGGCAGGCCGAGCACGCGCTTGATGCCGGCCCACTCGCCGAGGTCATTACCCTCCACGCAGTGGCCGACCCACTGCAGGACATACCCGAGGACGAACAGGCCGACGCCCCAGTACCACTGGTCCCACGGCAGGGCGAACAGCGTCACCACGCCCGCGACGCTCAGCGGGATGCCGATGAGATGGATCCAGAAGTTGAACGGGTGCTGGTGACGTTCCAGCCAGTTGCGCAGGACGTTAAGGAGGGGGCGGCGGCGCGTTGGGGTCATGGGTTGAATAGAATCCTCATGCTGCTTTCCAAAGCTCACGGGTGGCGCCCCGTGGGCTTTGTTGTCTCCCTCCTGTCATTTATACCGGAGCGACTCGATCGGGTCCAGGAACCTGCGCTCCAGGGCGGTGACGACCGCTGCAGCCCCGCCCAGCTTCAGGAGGCTTTGCCCTGCTACCTGAGCGTTGTTGCGGTACGTGGGGTCCGAGGCGAAGCGGTCGATCCACGACCGGACCTGGGCGGGCGTAAAGTGCTCCGGGTCGATCCTCGCGCCAGCCCGCAATCGCACCACGGAATCGGCGTTGTAGCCGCGCTCGAAGTGGCTCCCCGACACGATAAGCTGCGGCACGCCGTGAATCAACCCTTTCATGACACTGTTCTGGCCGCCGTGGTGGACGTAGGCCACTGCCCTGGGCAGGAGGGCGTCGAAGTCGAAATAGGGGCGCACATGAACCGTGCCGGAATCACAAGGCCCGAGCTGCTGGGAGGCGATGTAGAGCTGGAAGCCTGTTCCCCGACAGGCTTCGCTCAGCACCCGCAACAGGCGCCGTGGCGAGATACTCCCCATCCCCATGTAGCCGAGGACGTGGTTGCGTGGCTCGGCAGTGGCTGGCGGTGGCGTAGCCGGCTGAAATGGCCCAACGTGGATCAAGTTCTCCCTCGCAACCGGCTCAAGTTCATATGAGCTGGGCACGAACTTGATTTCCGCCCAGTCGAACAGTTCCAGCGCGGAGTGGACAGCCGGCAAGCCCTGTTGCCGAAGGTAGGTCCGGACGCTCTCGCTGCGCTCCGGGCTGGAGGCAAAGGACGGTTGCAGTGCGTAGGCGTAGCCCGTCACGACGGGAACGTGCTCGAGCTTCGCGGCCATGATCGCGGTGATGCGCACCTCCGAAAAGACCACGTCCGGCTGGAAGGCCCGAATGGCCTGGCGGAGCGCCTCCACATCCCGCGTCAGAAACCGCCGGGTGGTAATGCCGACCAGGCGAAGGACCTGCTCAAAACTGCGCATCCGTCCTGCGAGCCAGTTCTGAATGCCCACGGCACGGGCGAAAGACATGAGCAACCTCCCCAGCCACCGAGGCGTCCCGAAGACTGAGGGGACAGGCGCGAAGAAGTTCTTGACGCCTTCCACGGGACGGTAGTTCTGGTCCTCGCCGGCGCAGAAGGCCACTTCATGTCCCCGTTTCATGGCCTCGGCGGCCAGGGCACGAGCGCGCGTCATTGGGCCGCCCGTCTCCCCCGGTGCCGCCAGGGGTGCGATCAGCAACTTCATCGGCTATCCTCAGAGGCGGATGGGGCCGGGGCGTCGAACGCCGGCCTTCCGGGTTCGCGTGGCCGGTCTGCTCCAATTCTTCCTTCGCTGTGTCCGGCCGCGGGTTCCTCTGGGCCATCGGCTGCGGGGGCGGGGGAGCGGCGGCCGCCGGATACCACCGACACGAAGCCGTGCCCGGCACCGCACGGGCCGCCATGAAACGGGCCGCGAAGGAGCGTGTGTACCTGGCCGCATCACCCTCCGTGGCCCACTCGTAGTAGCCACAGAACTCACTCGTCTCGCCTGCCTCCATCCACCGCTTGGAGCGAAACCCCGGCAGGCCGATGAAGAACGGGATGGGCAGCCAGGAGAACCAGCGGTTCCAGCGCGCCGCCCAGCGGCCGAGACGGAAACGGGCCACGGCCACCCCGCCTATGGACCCCCGCTTGTCCGGGGGCGGCCTGACGACCAGATGTCGGAATACGGCGAAACGGTGGCCGTCGTCATCCGTAAACAGCCAGCCAAACTCTTGGGAACACAACCGGACGCCGCCACTCAGCAGGAGGCCAATCGCACGGAGCAGGGACGCAAAGGGTGTCCAGGTGGACGATCGCGGCACCATCCCAATCTCTCCTCGGACGCCGAACACGGAGTTCAGGGGCTGGGCGCGCTGCCGAGCCTGGGCGTCGTGCGAGACCAGGATGCGCGCCCAGTCCCCTGTAACGCAGGTTCGGCTTGGCGGCACCAACCGCCGTGAACTCCGTGTCCCTAACAGCCGGCCGGTTGCCCTCGGGGGCGAACGGGTGGGGGGGTGGCAACCTCGGAACCCCTTCCCACCGCAGCGGCCGGGGACGCATGGCCTCGTCGTAACGACGGACACAAGGCTCCCCGCCGCTCTTGAGACTGACGCCCCAAGATGGGTCGTGGCTCCCGCGGCAGCGCCCGGCGCACGCCCCTGCAGAGGCTGGCACCTGCGAACTGCCGGGGTCCACAACCTACTACCCCGATAACGCCAGCCAAGTCGAACCGGGTATTCCGGGAATTCCCTGTCTCAGGTGGCGCGAACGTGGTACGCTTTGCGGCCTGACGGGAACTGAGCCAATCGACCCGACCGAGGGCTCTCCATGACCGCGAATGGCACGACGGCCCCCCCCGCCGCCCAGGACGGCCCGCAATCGCCTCTCCCCGGCGCCCGGACGGCCCTGCTCCTGCTGCTGCTGATCAACCTGTTCAACTACATCGACCGACAGGTACTCGCGGCTGTCCTCCCCCGCATCCGCGGTGCCCTGCTGGCCGACGACCCGCTGGCCCAGACCAAGCTGGGGCTGCTGACAACGGCGTTCATCGTCGCCTACATGGTACTGGCCCCGGTGTTCGGGTGGCTCGGGGACCGCATGTCGCGCTGGCTCCTGGTCGCCATCGGCGTGATCCTGTGGAGCCTGGCGAGCGGGGCATCGGGGCTGGCGACAACGTTCCTGTTGCTGCTCGTCACACGCTGCTTCGTCGGCGTCGGCGAGGCGGCCTACGGTCCGGTGGCGCCAACCGTCATCTCCGACCTGTACCCGATCCGGCAGCGGGGGTACGTCATGGCCTGGTTCTACGTCGCCATCCCGGTCGGCGGCGCGCTGGGGTACGTCCTCGGCGGGGTCGTCGCCGGAACGGCGCTGGGGTGGCGCGGCGCGTTCTTCGTCGTCGTCCCGCCCGGACTGCTGCTCGGCCTGCTCTGCCTGTTCATGCGCGACCCGCCGCGCGGGCAGGCGGACGCTGGCGGAACGACCGGCGCCGCTGGCGGGGGCTGGGACGATTACCTGATGCTGGCCAGGATCCCGTCGTTCGTCCTCAACACCCTTGGGATGACGGCCATGACGTTTGCCATCGGCGGCCTGGCCGCGTGGATGCCGAGTTACATCTACGAGCGTGAGGCGCGCCTGCAGCTGACCCCGGCCATCATCAGCGGCCTGCGCGAGGGCCGGGACTCCCTCGGCACCGTCATCGACAAACTCCCGGGGCCGGTCCTCGACAGGGTGGCGGACCTGACCGGGAAGGGGGCGCTGACAGTCAGAGCGTTCCGGGACGAGGTGAGCAACCGGCTGTCGGCCGAGGAACGGCACCTCTACCTGGAGCAACTCGAGGACGCGGCGGCGACGCCGAGCCTGGGCCATGTGAACTTCGTCTTCGGCGCCATCGTGGTCGTCTCGGGACTGGTCGCCACGCTGCTCGGCGGGGTGGTGGGGGACGCCCTCCGCAGCCGCTACCCCGGCTCCTACTTCCTGGTGTCCGGGGTGAGTATGCTGGCCGCCTTCCCGATGATCCTGCTGCTGCTGTGGACGTCGTTCCCGCTGGCGTGGGTGTTCCTGTTCCTGGCCGTCTTCTTCCTGTTTTTCAACACCGGACCGAGCAACACGATCCTGGCGAACGTCACGCACCCGGCCGTCCGATCGATGGCGTTCGCGGTGAACATCTTCATCATTCACGCCTTCGGGGACGCGATCTCGCCGTTCGTGATGGGGCTGATTGCCGACTACGCGAGCATGGATCTGGCCCTGGGGGTCGTCTCGGCGCTGGTGCTGGTGGGCGGGGTGTTGTGGCTCTGGGGCGCCCGCTACCTGGAGCGCGACACGGCCCTGGCCCCGACGCGGTTGGCAGCGAACTCCAGGAGATGACGGGAGGGGAAAACGCAACGCCGTCAGGCGCGGAGGCGCACGACGGCGTCGCGAGTGGTCCCGGGATCTTGAACATAAAGTAGCTGTCGGTTACTTGGCGCCGATTTTGCTGAGCGCGCTGACCACCTTCTCGACGGCCTGCTCGTTCAGTTCGCCCTTCTTGAAGGCGAAGTTGACCTTCACGTTGCGCTTGTTGTAGAGAACGACGGTGACGTCGGCGTCCTTGGCGACGTTGTAGCCCTGTGGGCCGGCGGGGTTATCGATGGAGAGGACGGTCTTCTTTAGACCTTCCTTTTTCGCGAGGGATTTGGCCTTGTCCGCCAGCCCCTCATCGTCATTGAGGAAAACAACGAAGCTGCCCATTTTGGCGTTCTTGACATTGGACGCATCGATCTTCTTGACCAGACTGGTCAAGGGGCCGGTGATGTCGCGAGCGAAAATCATCGCGACCGGCCGTGCGCCGAACTGTCAGACCAGGCAGTGCTTTTTGCCAGCCTGAGGCCCCGTGAGGTTCGTCGGGTGGAACGCTCCGGGGATATTTTTCCCCTCCTGGGGACCGGACTTGAGGGCATCATCGGCGACCACGCCGGCCACGGCCAGCGCAGCAACCGCGAGCGCCCCCGCAATGAAGCGAGGTTTCATCGGATGAACTTCCTCCTGTGGTGACTCGAGGATCCGGGACCACCCAGACCCATCAAGGATGGTCTACGAGAGAATGACGCCGGCGAGAAGGTTCCTATTCAAAATTGCATCCCGCGTCCGGCTCGCGGTCGAGAAAAGCACGAAAGGCCCGCGGGTACGACCCCCCGAGGGGACCGTATTCGCGGGAAAAGAAGGGTTGTCGCGGTCTGCCGAACTCAGCCGTTTGCGGGCCGCTCCGGCGTATCGGTCCGGCGTTCCTCGGCGCCGTGGGTTTGCGACGCGGCCACCTCGTACT
>JADLBT010000307.1 GCA_020847555.1 Gemmataceae bacterium | reverse complement strand
CCCAACCACCAGCGGCCGGTATTCTCGCTGGTGATCACGCGCTGTCAGCTGTCCTCGTGAGACGGGCAACGTCGCTCCATACACGGTCCGGTCGGTGGTGTCCGATGTTTCCGCGCCGCACACGCGGCGCGGACCGCAGCCCCCGGACCGTGGATCAGGGCGTGATGAGGTAGTACAGTGTCCGCGGACCCAGGGTGATGGCGTCCGCCGTCCCCACTTCCCGGGCCGGATACCCGTTGTGATCCAGGGCGGTCACCTTCAGCGCCGCCGCGTCCGCGCGGCGGAACCGCACCGTGCCCTCGATCTGACGCACCTGCCACGGGTCGTGTCCGATGCTTGCGATGCGCCGGACGCCGTTGCCGGCCAGTTCGGCGCGGAAGTCAGTCGGCTTCTCCTCGGACATCACCTGCAGCAGGATCCGCCGGGACGACGCCAGCGGCTTGCCGTCCAGACTGACCGCGACGACGTGGCCCAACTCCAGCCCGGACGCGACCGTCAGATCCCGCAGTTCCGTCTTGCCCGCGCCGCGCAGCGCCCCGCTGACGCCCTGAGCCGCCGGGGCGTCGATCGTCAGCACGCCCCGGCCGTAGTCGAGCCGCAGCTCGCCGGTACTGCTTCGCACCACCTGGGCCTTGCGGTCGATGTACCTCGCCAGATCGCGGAGCTTCGCCGGCCTGCCGTCCTTCGTGAAGTTGACGTTCGTCCGGCCGGCAAAGTGGACGAGCGGATCGATCACATTCCCCGGTTTCAGCGTGGTCCCTTCCGGCACGTCCTTCAGTCGCAGCTCGTCGAAGGCCGCATCCTGGGGCAGGGGGGTGCCGCGCAGGGCGAGCACGTCCTCCACCTTCAGGTTCACCTCGACGAGCAGGTCGCCGGCCGCGACCAGCTCGTTGCGGTAGATCATGGCCGCAGCCGGGAACTGCCCGACCATCGCCGGCGCCATGAGGGTCCACGGTTGCATGAAGAAGTTCGGCTTGACCGACCAGCTCGCGCCGTCGAGGGCGAAGTGGACGATCGCGTCGGTATCCTGCAGCGCGCCGTAAGCCGCGTAGAACAGCGGCGCCTCGGAGCGGTGCCGGTTCGGCCGGGTGAACGTCGTTTCCGAGATCATCGACGGCTTGCCGTCGTAGCTCGGGTCCATCGCCGGGTGAACGAACGCCCGCGGTTTGCCCGGCGTTTCCGGGTCGAAGCGCAGGGCGCTGCGGTCGGCGTAGGTGTGCCCGTCCCGGATCGACCACTCCGAAAAGGGGCCGCGGCCGAGGCACCCGAAGTACCCGTGGCGATCGATGAAGTCGCCCACGGTGTAGCTGTACTTCTCCAGCGGACCGAGTACCTGCGGGCTCGCCGTCGCCCAGTTCGACGCGGTAATCACCCCCTTGAAGCCCAGCTCGCGCAGGAAGCGGGAGGTATCGCGGTAGAAGTCGCGCTGGCTCTCCAGCAGGAAGCGGGCCGTGTCGCGATCGCGCGGCGTCCGCTCGTTCGCCAGGTTCCACAGCGGCCGGAACCCGACGCGCCCCCGGGCCGGGTCGTCGCGCGCGACCCGCGGCCCGTTCCACGCCTTGAGCGCGCCATCAAGCGAGCTGTACTTCTTCCGGAGCCAGTCGCCGAACCGCGCCTCCAGGATGCGGAGCTGCGGATCGGGGAGGTTCTTGCTGCTGAATGTCCAGAAGAAGTACGAGTCCTCGTTGATGATCTCCAGTCCGGCGACTGCCGGCTCGTCGATCAGGCGCTTCCCGGTGCGCGGGGAGGGGGTGAGGAGGAGCGCCTGCCACCACTTACGATAGCGATCCTGAAAATCCTTGTTGAAGTAGAGAGCAGCGAACGGATGCTGCTTGCCGTCGTACCCGTCGAGCCACGCCAGGCCCGGCGCCGGCCGAAGCCAGAGCGGAAAGTAGATCGAGAAGTGGCAGTAAATCCCCTCGGCCTTCATCGCCGCGACGACATCGAGGGCGCGCAGCACGGCGGCCCGATCGACCTCCCCCCTCTCGTCGAAAACGGGCCGGTGGACCCGGACCAGGTTGATGCCGTACTTCGCGTACAGCCGGGCCTCGCGGCGCAGGCCGTCCCGGTCCTTGCTTGCCGGACCGTTGACGCCCCAGAAGCGGACGGGCCGCCCGGTCGCGGTGTGGCCGAACTGCCCGCCCTTGACGCCGATGAATCCGCCGGCGCCGGCCTCCGGCTCGTTGAGCCCGCGCAGGTCGAAGCCGGCGCCGGCCCTGAACGGGTCGGGCTCGGGGTCGAACGCGAACCATCCCTTCGCACTGGTGTCCTTCGCCGCCTCGCCGGGTTTGAGGACGCCGCGCGGCCGAAACGGGTCGGTGCTGAAGACGAAACAGTCGAGCATCCCGTGGTTGTGGTTCTTGCTGTCCATGCGGAAGTGAACGGTGTTGGCGCCCTTGCGCAGGGTCACCTTGCCGACCTTGACCCACGCGAGGAAGCGCAGATCGATGGCCCTGTTGGCGGCGATGTTCGTTCGGCCGACGACATCCCGGTCCAGGTCGATGGCCGACCAGGGGCCATCGTTCAGCTTCCAGGCGAGGTGGGCCTGGACCGGGTTGGCCCGCACCCAGAATTCGTACTCTCCGGCCGTTGGCACAGCGACGCGGTACTCGGCCTCGCCGGGCCGTTTCTCGTTCCAGTGGCTGAGGAAGTCGCCGCCGGAGAGTTGGTCGCGCTGGACCTTGTCGTACCAGGGCGGATGGCGGGTCACCGTCGTCCGGACCGGCTTTTCGCCTTCGACCCAGACGTGGTCCGCACGGGCGGCGGGCGCGAGCGCCAGGGCGGCGAGGAGGAAACCTCCCCCAACCGACGTCCGGGATACCTTCCGCAGGGCGGGGAAGCGGGTGTTCATTGGCGTCCTCCTGGGATCATGCGCGGCGTGCCGGGCCGCGTGGCGGTGAGCGCGGCAGGAAAGATAACCGAGCGCCCATCATCGCACATCTCCACCCGCCTGACCAGCAGCAGCCTGGAATCGGTTGCCGGACGCGCTCCGGGTGCGGCTCGCCGCGGCGGTTGTCTGCACCTGCATGAGGCTGCTGCCGGTCGGCCAACCTCTCTTCCTCCCGACGAGCCGCCCGCCCCCGAAACGAGGCGCAACCGCTTGCGGGTGTGGCCCCGATCGGGTAGAAAAAAGATGTCCCGCCACGGCTCCGCATGCCGACCTCGCTTGCCAGGACCACACATGGAAGACCGGAAAGCGCGCTGCTCTCGCCGTAAGTTCCTCGCCCAGGCCGCCGCCGCCCTCAGTCTGTCGGGCGGACTGCCGGGGGCCGGTGCGGCGGCGTTGCCGCCGTCGCGCTCGCTTGCTCGGCCAGGCAAGCCAACCCCCGACGGGCGCCAGCCGATCGCGGTACTCGCCACGGTGTACCGCCCGCTGTCTTACGCCGCCCACCTGGCCGGCCGCTTCCTCCACGGCTACCCGCGTGGCGGCGTCCCGCACGTACCCCGCCAGCACGTCCACTCCCTGTACGTCGATCAGGTGCCCGACAACGACCAGGCCCACGAGGTCGGCCGTGAGTTCGGCATCCGCGTCACCCGGTCTGTCCCCAAGGCTCTCACCGACGGGACCGGGCGTCTGGCGGTCGAGGGCGTGCTGCTCGTCGCCGAGCACGGCAACTACCCGCGCAACGACCGCGGGCAGATCCTCTATCCGCGTCACGAACTGCTGGAACAGGTGGTCGCCGTCTTCCGCCGGACCGGCCAGCGCGTGCCGGTATTCAACGCCAAGCACCTGTCGCACCGCTGGGACAAGGCGGCGCAGATGGCGGACTGGTCGCGCGAGCTGGGCTTTCCGCTGGCGGCCGGGTCGTGTGCGCCGGTGACCTGGCGCCGGCCCGAGGTGGACCTGCCGGCGGGCGCCCCGGCAGAGGAAGTGCTGGTGACCGCGTTCGGTCCGGTCGAGGTGGCCGGGTCGGACGCCCTCGACGCCTTGCAAGCGCTGGCCGAGCGGCGCCGCGGCGGGGAGACGGGCGTTCGGGCGGTCACCTGCCTGACGGGGCAGGCGGTCTGGCGCGCCGGCGATCAGGGGCAATGGAGCTGGGATCTGCTCGACGCGGCGCTGGAGCGGAGCGAGACGGCGGCGCTGGGCGACGTGCGCCGCAACGTCGGTCGGGTGGCGGTCCAGGGGATGCCGCAAACCCCGGCGACCGCGTTCCTCGTCGAGTACCGCGACGGGCTGCGCGGGACGGTGTTGCTGCTCAACGGCCACGTTCAGGACTTTTGCTTCGCGGTCCGCGTCGCCAGCGAGACGCGGCCGGTCGCCTGCCTCTTCCGGCAACCCGGGTTGCCCGGTGCGCGCGCCTTCGACTGCCTGGCGGAGACGGTCGAGCGGTTCTTCGAGACGGGCCAGTCGCCGCACGCTCTGGAGCGCAACCTGTTGACGGCCGGCGTGCTGGAGGCGGTCATGGACAGCCACACCCGCCGCGGCGTCCGCATCGAGACGCCCCACCTGGGCATCACCTATCGGGCGGGTGCGGAGAGCCTGTTCTGTCGCGGCGCGTGATTCGGCGGTGGGTCAGCCGTGTTGCCAGCCCCGGTTCTCCCAGAGTTTTGAACAGCGGCCCGCGCCAAAGTCCAGGGAATGTGGCCCTCGGCAACGCTGCTGACTCACCACACCACCTGATCTTCGGGCTTGCGCGTGCCCTGATCCCGGCAACTGGCAGCCTGAAACTCGACTCACTTTGTTGTATTTCACCGCTCGCCCCAGTAGACTGGGGCCGGTGGCGTCTGGGTGCAGCGGAAGACGCTGGACTGCCGTCCGGATTCCCTCGTTTGTTGTGAACACCTGTGGAGGATGCCATGAAGCGAATGCTGGTGGGCTTTCTGACCGGGGTGACGTTGACCCTGGCCGCCGTCGCGATCCTGTCGCCACCCGCCCGGGACGGCAGCGAGCTTTTCGCCGCCCAGAAGGACAAGGCTCCCGCGTCCCCGGAAAAGCAGCCCCTGCCCAGGGACGCTGCCGAGAAGGTCATGCTGGAAGTGCTGGAAGACCTGGACAGGAACCACCGTCCGGGCCACATGAACGTGCCGGTGGAGGACGGTCGGCTGCTGCGCCTCCTCGCCGAGGCCATCGGCGCCAAGAATATCGTGGAGGTCGGCACGTCCAACGGCTACTCCGGCATCTGGTTCAGCCTGGCCCTGCGCGGCACGGGCGGCAAGCTCACGACGCATGAGATCAACGCCAAGCGCGCCGCCGAGGCTCGCGCGAACTTCAAGCGTGCCGGCGTGGCCCATCTCATCACCCTCGTCGAAGGCGACGCCCACAAGGAAGTCACCAAGCTCAAGGAGCCGATTGACCTGCTGTTCCTCGATGCCGACCCGACCGGCTATGTCGATTACTGGAAGAAACTGTCGTCGCTGGTCAGGCCGGGCGGGTTGATCGTGACCCACAACACCAACCGTCCCGCTCCCGACCCGCGCTGGATCAAGCTTATCACCACCAGTCCCGATCTGAACACGGTCTTCCTGAACATGCACGACCGGGGTGTAGCGGTGACGCTCAAGCGGCGCCCGGCACCAGGGCAGCCGTGATTCCGAAAAAGGTTAGATCCGGCGGACAAAACGCCGACGAGCCGGGAGCGTAAGCGACGGAAACCTTTAAGGTGCCGTTGCTTATGCTTCAGGCTCGTCGGCGTTTTGTCTGCCAATCTAAACGATGCGCTGGCGGTCCGCAGTTAGAAAGTCAGGTCGCTTTCGTCCAGATCCATTGAAAATCCTGCTTACCCCACGGCGCTGCCCGGCCGACTCCGGGTCCGGCTGCGGAACCTGCCGGCCACGCCCGAGCAGCAGATGACGTGAACATCTGGCCGATTGGCCGGGCGCAATCGGCACGATTCGGTTAACGGTCTTCCATCCATCGCGGGAGGGTCGAGTGATGTTCGGGGTCCGTATCTCCACCCGGCGCGAGTTCCTCACAGGAGGACTCGGCCTCATCGGCCTCGGCGCGGCGCTGCCCAACTTCCTGGTCCGCACCGCTCTGGCCGCCCAGCAACCACCCAACAACAACACCATCCTCGTGGTGGTGCAGTTCAGCGGCGGTAACGACGGCCTGAGCACCGTCGTGCCCTACGCCAGCGACGATTACGGCCGGGTCCGCAGGGCCACCCGGATCGCTGCCAACCAGGTGCTGCGACTCAACGACGAGGTGGGCCTGCACCCGAACCTGACTGGCCTGAAGGATCTGTACGACCGCGGCGCGCTCGCCGTTATCCAGGGCGTGGGCTATCCCAACCCCAACCAGAGCCATTTCACCTCGATGGACATCTGGCACTCCGCCGATCCCTCGATCCAGGAGCGCGGCGCCGGCATCCCGGGCCGGGAAGCCGCGGCCACCAGCGGCTGGCTGGGGCGCTACTGCGACCACGCCTATCGCGGCCAGCCCGATGCCCTGCGCACCGTGGCGGTCGGCTTCAATCAGTCGCCACGGGCTCTGCAGGGGCGGCAGCACGGCGGCCTGGCGGTGCAGAGCTTTGGCGGCTTCCGCTTCTTCATCGGCAATCCGCGCGACCGCGAGCGCACCGACGTGAGCAACCGCCTGGCCAGGATCCCGCCCGCCGTGCCGGCCGCCGTCAATGGCGAGCTGGATTTCGTGACCCGGACCATCACCGACGCCATCGCCGCGGGTGAGCGGATCAACAACATCACCGCGCGCTATCAGACCAACATCCCGTACCCGTTCAACATTCCCCTGGGGATATCGCTGCGGACCGTGGCCGCGATGATCGCTGGCGGCATCCCGGCGCGGGTCTTCTACGTTCAGCAGGACGGCTATGACACGCATGCGGGCCAGCGGACCCGGCACGACAAGCTGATGGGCGATCTCAACGCCGCCCTGACCGCCTTCACGCGCGACCTGGACCGGCAGGGCAACGCCCAGCGCGTGCTGCTGATGACCATGAGCGAGTTCGGCCGCCGTGTCGATGAGAACGGTAGCCAGGGAACCGACCACGGTACAGCGGCGCCGCTGTTCCTCATCGGTCCGCGGGTGCGGGCAGGCGTGCATGGCCGCCATCCCAGCCTGGCCGCGGCGGACCTGGTGGCCGGCCGGGGCGGCGGCTTTGGCCGCGACCTGGCCTTCCACACAGATTTCCGTCGCGTGTACGCCACCATCCTGGAGCGCTGGCTGCGCACGCAGAGCCGGCCGGTCCTGGGCACGCAGATGCCTCTGCTCGACTGCCTTGCCTGAGCAAGGGGTTGGTATGGTCGAGCCGTTGGGCTGGTTCCCGTTCGCGGTTTCGCCTTCAGGCGGTGGTGGCTGCCGCCGCCTGAAGGCGAAACCGCGATCTTGCCTCTCTCTATTTGAACTTTCTCCAGGAGGTAGCCCATGCGAGCCATTGGAATGTGGGCAGGCTCACTGATCGCCGCCGGCATACTGGCTGCCACGGCGCCGGCGCAGCAGATCCGAATCGTCGTCAAAAAGGACACCAGCACACAGCAGCAGGTCCAGGTCGTGCCCCGACAGCCCTTCGGCCGCTTTGGGAGCCGGTTCACCCTGCTCCAGAACAAGGCGGTCTGGGATGAGCTGAAGCTGTCCGATGAGCAGCTGGCCAAGCTCCGCGAGATGCTGACCCGCCAGCGCGATTTCTTCAAGACCCCCCCCAAGGACTTCAAGGAACGTGTGAAGAAACAGCAGGAATTGTTCCTGACCCAGGAAAAAGCCGCCGAGGCGCTGCTGAAGCCGGAGCAGGCCCGCCGCCTCGGGCAGATCGCGCTGCAGCAACTGGGCGACCGCATCTTCGCCACCCCCGAGGTCAGCGCCGCTCTCAAACTGACCGAGGAACAGAAGAAGGTGATCCGCGAAATCCAGCAGGACGGCGCCCGGGCCACCCAGGGGCTGTTCGTCCCGGGCAGCGACTTCCGGGACTACCAGAAGACGCTGGCTGAACACAACCGCGCCGTCCTGCAGGTGCTCCTGGCGGTCCTGACGCCGGCGCAAAAGCAGGCGTTGAAGGAGCTGGTCGGTCCGCCGATTTCCGGCGCGCTGCAGCCGGGGGGAGGCGGGATCTTTGTCCCCGGAGAAGCCTTCCTGGTTCCCGTGGAAGGCAAGCCGGTCCTCTTTCAGCGCGTCGTCCCGCTGCCTGCCGCCCCGAGTCCCGGGCCGGTGCTGATTCGCCCGAAACGCTGAGGGCACTTCTCTCAGGGAGCTACCCGCCATGAGATCGACCATATTTCGGACCGGGGTCGCTCTGGCCCTTCTGTGGGCGCTGAGCGCCGTGGGGCGTGACGCGGCCGGCCAGGCGCCGCCCGCCGCGCCGAGCCCCTCTACCGACCTCGACCCCGAATTACTCAAGAAAGCGGCGACCACCCGGGCCGTGGCTCAGCGCTCGCTGGCCACGCTGACCTCGTTCAAGCGCTTCGTCCAGTCCCGGACCGCCGCCGCGAAAAGCGCCGCGGCGGCGCTGGCTGCCGCGGAAGCGGAGCTGGTCAAGAACCCCGCGGACAAGAATCTCCAGGGCCGGGCGGCCTCCGCCCGACGGCTGGCGGAGCTAACCCTGGCTGCCAGGATGGCGGCGGAGAAGCAGCTGGCCGCGCGGATCGCTCCCCTGCACACGGACCTGCACGACGCCGCCCAGGCCGAGGCGACCGCCCTGGGCGGCCTCAAGCCGTTGCACCCGGACGCCTGGGATCTGGCCAGGGCCAGGCATCTGCTGGCCCGCGCCGGCTTCGGCGGCACCCCGGAAGAGGTGGCCCAGCTGCACGCCCTCGGCCTGCACCTGGCCGTCGATTACCTGATCGACTACCAGAAACAGCCTGCCTTGCAGCTGCCCTTCGACGCGGCGCTGCCGGAACGACCCTTGCCCGACGAGAAGTACCGCACCAAGCAAGAATTGCAGGTTCTTGAGGCCCGCCGCCGCGGGGCCGACAACCAGCAGATGCAGCGCCTGCGCCAGTGGTGGCTGCAGCGTATGCTGCAAACCGCGCGGCCGCTGCAGGAGAAGCTGGCGCTGTTCTGGCATGGCCACTTCGCCACTCAGCAAAGCACCGTGCAGAGCAGCTACGCCATGTACCGCCAGAACGAGCTGTTCCGCGAACACGCTGCCGGCAACTTCGCCGCCCTGCTCCAGGGCATCATCCACGACCCGGCCATGCTCCGCTACCTGGACAACAACACCAATCTCAAGGGCAAGCCCAACGAGAACCTGGCCCGCGAGATCATGGAGTTGTTCAGCATGGGCGAGGGTCAGGGCTACACCGAAAAGGACATCATGGAGGGCGCCCGCGCCCTGACCGGCTACACCTTCGAGCCCTATGCCAGTCAGTTCCGCTTCCTGGCCCGACACCACGACGGCCGGCCCAAAACGATCTTCGGCAAGACGGGGATGTGGAACGGCGAGGACTTCGTGGACCTGATCCTGCAGCAGCCCGCTACCGCGCGCTTCATCGCCGGGAAGCTGTTCGCCTATTTCGCCTATGAGAAGCCGAGCCAGGAGGTGGCGGAGCGGTTGGGCAATGTGCTGCGGCGATGCGACTACGAGCTGACGCCGCTCCTGCGGAACCTGTTCCTGTCGGAGGAATTCTACAGCGCGCGGGCCATCGGTACGCAGATCAAGAGTCCGGTGCAGCTGGTGGTCGGCATGCACCGCGAACTGGGCCAGAAGGACGTGGCGACCCAGGTTCTGTTCTTCCAGCTGGCCCAGATGGGCCAGGATCTGTTCGAGCCGCCGAACGTGAGGGGCTGGGAAGGCGGACGGATGTGGATTAACACCAACGTCCTGGTCACCCGCTACAACACCATTGCCAACCTGGTGGAAAGGCCCCAGTTCGCGCCCGGGCAGCCACGCCAGGTTCTTTATCTCGACGTGGCGGCTCTGCTGGAGGGAAAGGAGTTCAAGACGGCCGGCGAGGTCGTGGATGCCGCGGTGCAGCGGTATCTGGCGGTGCCGCTGGCAGCCGAGAAGCGCAAGGAGCTGATCGGCTATCTGCGCGACCTGCCGCCGTCGTCGCAGTGGGGGGAGCAGCGCGCCGTGGTGAACACGCGGCTGCGCGGCCTGCTGGCCCTGCTGTTCGCGACCCCCGAGTACCAGATGAACTGACCGAGTGTCGAGGGGCACCGATCTCTACGCAGGGAGGGACACGAATCCTGCGTGCGCGGCAAGCGGCTTTTCTTGATAAATCTGATTGACTTTGCAGGGATTGGAGCGTTAGGCTGTTGACAGGGTCAGGAGGCGCGGCGGGGGGGCGGCTCACACCGGCGGCGCCTCCTGGTGTTCCCACTGCCCGGGGAGGCTGCCCTGGCAGTTTCCCTCCTGCCGCCGAGCGGTCCGGGGCGTGCCTCGCGACCTGCGCCTGCCGACTGTCAGCAACCTCCGGAGCCTGCCGATGCCAGCGCTTCGCGGCCGAACCGTGCGACCCGGGGCAGCCTGGATCCTGCTCGCCCTGGTACTGCCCACCCCGGCGTGGGCCCAGCAAGCGCCGCCCGGCTTCCAGGTCCAGCTCCTCGCCCAGGCGCCGGAGATCGAGCACCCTTCCACGGTAACCTGTGATGACGAGGGCAACCTGTTCGTCGGCGAGGATCCGATGGACATGCGCGGGCCTTCGACCCAGCCCATCGACCGCATTCTCTACCTCCGCTGGGACCGGGCCGGCGGAGCGCCGAAAAAGACCGTCTTCTGCGACCGGCTGTCCGCGGTCTTCGGCATGGTCTGGCACCAGAAGGCCCTGTATGTCCTGCACGCGCCGTATTTCTCCGTCTTTCGCGACACCGACGGCGATGGGGTCGCCGACGTCCGCGTGGACCTGCTAACGAACCTCGGCCATCCGGCCGGCAAGTTCGGCCTGAACAACCACCAGCCGACCGGCCTGCAACTCGGCATGGACGGCTGGATGTACATCTCGGTCGGCGACAAGGGCATTCCCCGCGCCACCGGCAAGGACGGCAGCACCATCACCCTGGAGGGCGGCGGCATCATCCGTCTTCGCCCGGATGGCACCCGTCTGGAGGTCGTCAGCAGCGGCATCCGCAACCACCTCGACCTCGCCCTCGATGCCCGCGATAACGTCTTCGGCTACGACAACGACGACGATCTCGGCTGGCCGACGCAACTCTTCCACCATTTTCCCACTGCCTACTTCGGCTACCCGTATTATCAGCAACGATTCCCCGGGCCGCGACTGTCTGCGGTGAGCGTCCACGGCAAGGGCGTCCCCTGCGGCGCGGCCTGCTACCGGGAGGCGGCCTGGCCGGCCCGGTATCGCGAACGACTCTTCTTCGGCAACTGGGGCAAGGGCGCGCTCGAGTGCGTCACCCTCGAGCGCCGGGGGGCGTCGTTCGTCTCGCGCCTGGAGCCTTTCCTGGTCGATGACGGCTCGGGCAAGTTCCGGCCGATTGATCTGTGCTTCAGTCCCGACGGCAAGCACATGTACGTGGCCGACTGGAACGTCGCCGGTGGCGGCACCGCGGCGAAGGTCGGCCGGCTCTTCCGCGTCACCTACGTCGGCCGGGACGTACCGCCGGAACCGCCGCGGGCGCGCGACACCGACTCGCTCGACGCCCAGCTGCGAGCGCTGGCTCACCCCGCCCGGCACGAACGGCTGCGAGCGCAGCAGCGGCTGGCCGCGCTGGGAGAGACGGCCAGCGCCGCCGTCGAGCACCTGCTCGCCTCTGACGGCCCAACCCTGGCCCGCAGCCACGCCCTGTGGACGCTGGCAGCGCTCGCCCAGCGCGTACCTCGCTACGATCCGGCGTCGCCCTGGCTGGCGGCACTGCGCGATCCCGATGCCGAGGTGCGCGCCCAGGCCGCCCGCGCCCTGGGCGACCGGCGCGTCCGGGCGGCGGCCGGCCCGCTGGCCCGGGCGCTGAAGGACAGGGACGCCGCCGTCCGGTTGCAGGCGGCGATTGCCCTGGGCCGCCTCGGCCGGTACGACAGCGCCGCGGCGCTGCTGCACCGGCTCGACGAGCCGGACCAGGTCGTCCGCTTCGCGATCATCCAGGCTCTGCGCGCGCTCAACCACGGGGAAGCCGCCCTCCCGCAGCTCCGCACCGGCAACCGGCAGGTCCGCGACGCTCTCGTCGAGACTCTGGCCGGCGTTTATGACCCGGCCGCGGTGGAGACGCTGGCGCAGTGGACGCAGCTCGCCCCCACGCCAGCCGAGCGGGCGCTGGCGCTGGAAGCGCTGGCTCTGGTGCATCGGCGGGCGGAGCCGTACACCGGCGGCTGGTGGGGGCCTCGACCGGCAGCCGGCAAGCCTGGCCGGCCGAAAATACACCCCTGGACCGGCACGAGCCGGGTCGAGGCGGCGCTGGCTGCCGCCCTGGAGCAGACCGACCGCGAGGTGCGCCTGGCTGCGGTCCAGGTGCTGCGCGAGGTGCCCCTGCGCACCACGCTGCCGTCGCTGCGGCGGATCGTCACGGCAGAGACCGATGAGGAGCTGCGGCGGCAGGCCATCATTACCCTGGCCGCCCTCGAGGACAGGGAGTGCGCCGCGCCGCTGCTCCAGATGGTTTGCGACGGCCGGCTGAGCGACCCGCTGCGGCACGAGGCGATCCGTGCGGTCGTGGCGCTGCGCTCCGGAGATGTCGCCGGCCGGCTGGGAGAACTGGTCCGCACCCGCGTTACCTCGCCGGCGCTGGTGCTGGCGGCCCTGGACGGGCTGGCGTCGCTGCGGGCCGGCTCGGCTGCCGCGGCGCTGCTGACGCGCCTGGACGATCCACACGCAGCCGTGCGCCGCAAGGCCGTCGAGGTCTGTGTCCACGTCCTGGGCAAGCAGGGCGCCGGTCCCATTGCCGCCCGGCTGAAGGATCCGGACGTGTCGGTTCGCCGCGCCGCCGTCGAAGGGCTGGGCCGGATCGGTTCGCGCCAGGAGGTGCCCGCGCTGCTGGCCGCCGCGGCCGAGTCGGAGCTGCGCTTCGACGCTATCCGCTCGCTGGCCGCCATCCCCGATGCCCGGGCGCTGCGGGTGTACCTCGATGGCCTGGAGCACAAGAACGCCGACGTCCGCAAGCTCTGCCGCCAGGCACTGGCCGCGCTGGACGCCACGATTTGCAAGGATTTGCTGGCGCTGCACCAGAGCCACAAGCTGTCGGCCGCGGCGCGCCGGGAGCTGCAAACGGCGTTCGCGGCGAAGCGTACCGCCTTTGCCTTCCTTTTCGAGAGCGGTACGGCGAAGCTGGCGCTGTCGGCTTACGCGGACTTCGCCGCGCGAAACCGCGGCGACACCGGCCGCGGCCGGCAGGTCTTTGCCGACCTCAAGGGCGTCGGCTGCAGCCGCTGCCACGCGGTGCGCGGCGAGGGGGCCGCACTGAACCTCGGTCCCGACCTGGCCGGTGTCGGGTCGCGCTACCCCCGCGCGGAACTGATTCGCTCCGTGCTCGATCCTTCCAACCGGATCATCGACGGCTACGAGCTGACCGTGGTCACCACGACCTCCGGCCGGGTGGAGCAGGGGATCCTCAAGAGCCAGACGCGCGAGAAACTGGTCCTGCTGACCGCGGAAGGGCAGACGATCGAACTTCGAGCAGACCAGATCGAGGAGCAGCGCAAGAGCAAGCTGTCGCCGATGCCTGCTGGCCTGGTGGACGGAATGACCCTCCAGGACTTTGCCGACCTGATTGCATACCTGGAGAGTCTCAAGGACGCCGGACCCCCGGCAACGAAATCGGGAAGTTGAGCCACGGGGAGGTGCTGGCCGTGCTGGCACACTTCGGAGTGTCCAGGGGAAAGCAGGGATCTGCTCCGAGCGGGAGGCAATCGTGAGACGCGCACGCTACTGGTCGCCCTGGCTTCTGCTGGTCTGCGGGATCCTCATCGCGCTCGGTCCCGGCGAGAGCAGCAGACCGCGCGCCGCGCCGGCCAGAGGACCGCAGGACGTTACCGCCAGGTTCGTCGTGCCGTCCGGCATGCAGGTTACCGTCTGGGCCCGCTCGCCGCAGTTCCACAACCCCACCAACATCGACATCGACGCTCGCGGCCGAATCTGGGTCGCCGAGGCCGTCAACTATCGCAACTTCCGCCTCCGCGATCCGAAGAAGTACGACGGGTTGAAGCATCCCAAGGGTGACCGCATCGTCATCCTGGAGGATACCAACGGCGACGGCGTCGCGGACTCGAGCAAGGTGTTCGTGCAGGATAAAGACCTCGTCGCCCCACTGGGCCTCGCCGTGCTGGGCAACCGGGTGTTCGTCTCCTGCTCGCCGCACCTGCTCGTTTACACCGACACCGATGGCGACGACCGCGCCGACCGCAAGGAAGTCTTCCTCACCGGCTTTGGCGGCTTCGATCACGATCATGGCCTGCACGCCCTCGTCGCCGGACCTGACGGCCGCTGGTATCTCAACGCCGGCAATGCCGGCCCGCACCTCGTCAAGGACCGCGCCGGCTGGACGTTGCGCAGCGGCAGCTCGTACACGGGCGGCACCCCCTACAACACCAGCAACACGCCGGGCCTGAAAAGCGACGATGGCCGCGTCTGGGTCGGCGGCGTCGCGCTGCGCCTCGAACCGGACGGCACCGGCCTGAGCTGCATCGGCCACAACTTTCGCAACGCATATGAGCTGTGCGTCGATTCCTTCGGCGACGTCTGGCAGAACGATAACGACGACACCATCAGTTGCCGCACCACCTGGCTGATGGAAGGCGGCAATCTCGGCTTTGCCTCCGCCGACGGCACCCGCACCTGGCAGGCCGACCGCCGCCCCGGCCAGAGCATTCCAACCGCCCACTGGCGCCAGGACGATCCGGGCGTAATCCCCGCGGGCGACGTGTACGGCCCCGGCGCCCCGACTGGCATTGCGCTGAACGAGGGCGACGCCCTGGGCGAGCCATACCGCGGCATGCTGCTCAGCTGCGAGGCCGGCCGCAACGTCGTCTGGGGCTACCGCGCGAAAGCGGAGGGGGCAGGCTTCCGGCTCGAGCGTTTCCCCTTTTTCTCCTCCGTGAAGGAGGACGATCCGAATTACGTCTGGCACAAGCTGGAGAAGGACGTGCGCAAGTGGTTCCGGCCGGCGGACGTGGCCGTTGGCCCTGACGGCGCCGTCTACGTCGCGGACTGGTTCGACCAGGTCGTCGGCGGCCACCAGATGAACGATGCCAGGAGCAACGGCGTCATTTACCGGATCGCCCCGCGCGGCCAGCCGCTGGCGGTGCCGCGGTTGGACCTGATGACCGTCAGCGGCCAGCTCGCCGCTCTGAAGAGCCCGGCGGTCCACGTTCGCTACCTCGGCTACCAGGCCCTGAAGGCGCGCGGCGCGGCGGTCCTGCCCAACGTCAAGGACTTGCTGGCCGACCCGAATCCCTACGTGCGCGCCCGCGCCGTCTGGCTGGCGGCGCAGCTCGGGCCGGAGGGCCGAGCCGCGGTCAAGGGCTTGCTGCGGCACAAAGATGCCAGGCTGCGGCTGACCGCCTTCCGCGCCCTGCGGCAGGCGCAACCCTCCGTGGTCGCGGAGGCGGGCCTGCTGGTGGCGGACGCCTCGCCCGCGGTGCGGCGCGAGGTGGCGCTGGCTTTGCGCGACGTGCCGCTCGAGCAGTGCCGCACGCTGCTGCTTGACCTCGCCGCCGGCTTCGACGGCAAGGATCGCTGGTATCTGGAGGCGCTGGGGACTGCCTGCCAGGGCAAGGAGGATGCGCTTTATCCCGAGTTGCAGCGGCGGCTGGGAGCGGAACCGCTCGCCTGGTCCGAAGCGTTCGCCGGTCTGATGTGGCGGCTCCGGCCCGCGGCGGCGCTCGAACCCCTGGCGCAGCGGGCTCGCGCCGGCGCCCTGTCGGCGGCTGCCCGGCGCCAGGCTGTCGATGCCCTGGCGTTCATGAAACCGCCCCGCGCCGCCGAGACCATGCTCGCGCTGGCCCGAACCGGACCCGACGACGTTCGTCCCTACGCGGTCTGGTGGGTGCGTCACCGCGATACGAACGACTGGCGAGCGCTGGACCTGGCTCGTCTGCTGGGCAGTCCCAGCGGACGCGGCCCGAAAGCGTCGGCCGAGACGGCGGCGCTGGCGAAACGGCTGCTCGCGCGCGGCCTGTCCGCTCGGGAGCGGGAACAGCTCGTGACCCGGCTGGCCGGCACTGCGGCAGGCGGGCAGACGTTGCTGCACCTGGCGGCACGCGGCAAGCTGTCGGCGGACCTGCGGCGGGCCGTCGCCGCCCATATTTTTCGCAATCCCGACCTGGGCGTGCGAGCGCTGGCCGGCGAGTACTTCGAGCGCCCCGACGCGACGGGCAAGCCGCTGCCGCCGCTGGCGAAGTTGGCGGCGCTGCCGGGCGATGCAGCACGCGGTCGCGTCGTGTTCTTCGGGGAGCGCGGCGCCTGCTCGCGCTGTCACACCTTTGCCGGCCAGGGCAGCGACGTCGGCCCGGACATGACACAGGTCGGCCTCAAGTTCGACCGCACCGCGCTGCTCGATGCCATCCTCAATCCCAGCGCCGCCATTGCGACCGGCTACGAGGCCTGGCTGCTCACCACCGAGGCCGGCGAGGTAGTGCCCGGGCTGATCGTCGCCGACGCCGATCCCGTGGTGATCAAGGAGAGCGACGGTCGGCTGCGCACCCTGGCGCGGAACACGATCAGCAGCCGTCAGCGCCTGAAGCAGTCGCTGATGCCTGACAACGCCGCCCTGGGACTGCGGGCGGACGAACTGGCCGATCTGGCGACGTTCCTCCTCAGCGGGAAGGCGCCGCAGAAACCGGCGCCTTCCCGCTGAAGTCCCCGGAGCGGCCTGGTGACTTTTCCGAAACCTAATTCACTGAGTCGTGTTTCATGAGTTGAGCTGTTCGAGCCCAGTGGATCCCACCTGACCAGATGCTCGGCCGGCCTGCCGGCCCGGCACCCTCCGTAGCACGGTGGTCGCGGCCTGCCCTCCCCTGGCACCGTCGCGCAGCCAAGAGAAAAGGCCTGTCCATGTCCCACAACCTTAACTCCCTTTCCCCGGGGCGCCGGCTGGCCTGGCGGCTGGTGCAACTGGTCGTCTGGCTGCTCGGGAGCACCATTGTCGTACTGCTCGTCGCGGCGCCGGACGCGGGCCTGTTCGCGCTCTGGAACATCCTGATTCCGGTGGCGCCCGCGCTGCTGGTGTTTGCCCCGGGTCTGTGGCGCAACGTCTGCCCTCTGGCGACCACCGCTCTGGCGGCGCGGCACGGCGGCCTGTCCGCCCAGCGCAAACTATCGCCCACTGCCCGGGCCTGGCTGAACCTGCTGGGCGTCCTCGCCCTGCTGGTCCTCGTCTGGCTGCGGCGCGTGGGCCTGAACACCAGCGCCGCCGCCACGCTGGCGGTCCTCCTGGGCCTCGCCGCCCTGGCCGTGCTGATGGGTCTGGTCTTCGAGTGGAAGAGCGGTTGGTGTTCCGGGCTCTGCCCGGTCTACGGCGTCGAAAAGCTGTACGGCAGTCGGCCGGCGGTGTCCCTGAGCAACGCCCACTGCGACAGCTGCGTTCACTGCAGCGGTCCCTGCCCGGACTCGACGAAGGGCATGCACCCGCTGCTCGGCCCGCGCGGCCGGACCCAGCGCATCGCCGAGACGCTGCTGGTCGGCGGCTTTCCCGGGTTCGTGTGGGGCTGGTTCAACGTGCCCGATGGCGTGTTCGGCAACGTCGGCGTGCAGGATCTGCTCGCAACGTATCACACGCCGTGGACGGCGCTGGCGGTGACGCTCGTCCTCTTCGTGCTGCTCCGCCGCTGGCTGCCGCGCAGCAGGGAGGCGAGCCTGGTCCGCCTCTTCGCCGCTGCCACGGTTGCCTGCTACTACTGGTATCGCTTACCTCAGCTTCTAGGGTTAGGCGCGTCGGCCGAGGGCCACATGCTGCTCGATCTGCACGCCGCGCTGTCGGCGTGGTGGGTGATCGTGCTGCGTGTCCTGACGACCGGGCTGTTCTTCTGGTGGCTGGTGCTGCGGCGACCGTCGGCGCAGAGCTGGCTGCAGCGTCCTCCGTTCGCGACCGTGAGAGAGCGGACGGAACCGATACCCCTCGTTCGCGTGCAGCTCGTCCGGCCCCCCTCGTGGCCACTTCATGACAGCTGTCTGGCCGGGCACACCGACTCGCGCATGGCAGCGCACCTCGAAGACGCGGCCGGAAAAAGGGAGCCAGAAAAAGGGATCTTGTGCGCCGTGCAAAGACGTCGATCTTCAGTAGGTGCAATGCCCACCCGGCAAGGGGTCGCTCCAGCCGGCAGCAAGGAGAGCAGTGATGCCGGCAACGACACCACTGAAGCCTCTCCTGGAAAGGATTGTTCCAGCGAATGCCATTAAGGACTGGCGGACCAAACGCCCTGATGCCGACGAGCCGCAAGCGTCAGGGCGTTTGGTCCGCCAGCCCTAAGGATTGCCTGGGTCTTTAGCGCCCGGCGCCGGCGCTGCGGGCTGGTTCTGCCTCAGGGGTCATTTATGTTGCCGCATTTCCTTTGCACACGTCTCAGTTTGACTCGACCGCAATTCCGTTCTACATATCAGTATCGGAATAAGAAGTGAGTGCAGTCTCGGCCGTGGGCTCCGTGGGCGGCGTCCTCCCCGACGCCCGCCTGGTGCCTTCCCCTCCCTCCGAGCTGATCCCGTTTCTCACCCTGCTTCCGGTCAGGCATGTCCGTGACGGCACCCTCTCGACCCGGACCGCGCGTCCGGACCTGACAGGGGGCCGCACAGGCGGCGCCTGACGTTCCAACCCAACATTACCCAACGGCCACCCGGTACGGATACCGACCGGGCACGCGGCCTCCGTGGAGGAGACGATCACCGTGCGCGCTTACTTGCAGAAGCTCATGCAGCAGTTGTGGAACGACGATTGCGGGGCCATCCTGTCGAGCGAATACATGATGCTCGGGACCATCGCCGTGCTGGGCGGAGCCTCCGGCCTCTCGACCCTACGCGACGCCGCCAACGACGAGCTGCGCGGGATGGGGGACAGCATCCGTCAGGTCCGCCAAACCTATGCCCCGGGGCAGTTCCGCAACCCGGCGCCGCAGCAAGTCTCGCCCGCAGCCACCACGCAAGGGCATTGTGGCAATCTCTGCCCGTGAGTCACGGCCAGCGCCGGGCGCCTGGCGGCGCTGGCGCTGTAACCAGCCCGGAGCGCCAGCTCTTTCTGCGAGGTGGGTGGGTTGTTGGCGCACCCTCAACCTGGCCCTTTCCCCGCGAGGATAAGCGCTAGCGGACCAAACGCCCTGACGCTTCCGGCTCGTCGCGTTTGGTCCGCCAGTTCCAAGGCAAACCGGGGCAATACCTATCACCAGCCAGGAGGGTTCGCGACGGGCGCCACAAAGCCACGTCGCGAGCCCTCCTGCCTGGCAGGCGTTTTACTTCGGGGCATCGAAGAAAGTCAACGCGCCCCGCACGTCTCCGAGCACGATGCGCTCCTCGCCCGGGGCGACCGCCAGACTCACGATCGCGTCCTTTGACGCCCGCCGCTCGCCGAGGATCGCGTCGCTATCGGCGTCCACGGTACGCAGCATGCCGTCCTTGCTCCCGGTGTGAAGCCGACCGCCATCCGGCGACCAGCCGAGCGCGTGGACCGGCGCCGGGTGGCGCACGATGCGGACCATCCGGCCGATGGCGGGCTGCCAGATGCGCACCGTGCCGTCGCCGCCACCGCTGGCCAGGTACGCAGGCCGCCCGTCCGCGACGCCGGGCCGGAATGCGAGCGCCTGGACCGGGCCGAGGTGGTTGTCGAGCGAACGGACCAGGCTCCCGTCGGCGGTGCGCCAGACGCGGATCGTCTGGTCGGCGCTGCCAGAGCAGAGCCACTTGCCATCCGGCGACGCGGCCAGCGCCAGCACCGGCCCCGAGTGGCCTACCAGTTGTTTGATGCATTTTACATCACTAATATCCCAAAGACGAACCATGCGATCGGCGCCGGCGGTGGCGAGCCGCTTGCCGCCGTCGAGCCAGGCCACGTCGTGGACCGAGTCCGTATGTCCCTCCAACCGGCCGAGCGCCTGCCGCCCCGGCCAGGACAGCAACTCGACGGCGCCGCTCTCGGCGGGGCTCCCGCCTGCGACGGCAAGAACCTTGCCGCCCGGCGCGAACGCCACGGCATGGACGTGATCGAGTTTTGTCGGAATCGGCTGCGGCGACTCGTCGCCCAGGCGGCGGTAAGAGACGCCAGCCTGTGACCCCACGACGAACCCCTTGCCGTTGGGCGTGACCGCGAGGGCGGTCACGGCCGGCCGGCGCGGGACCGACTGCCCGCCGGCCACTGCGGCAAGAGCCGCCGGCAAGAACACGCAACCCAGGACCGCCGCGAGGCGCACATAAAAGTGTCCGGTGCTCATGTCAGGCACTCCCGGATCACCTGCCCGGGGGGCGCGGCGGCGACCGGCCGGCCGTCGGGCGTGTGGAACTCGCGGTCGGGGTCGATGCCGAGCAGCGTACAGATGGTGCGGGCCAGGTCGGCGGGCGTGACCGGGCGTTCGGCCGGGCTCTCGCCGCGTGGATCCGACCGGCCGATCACCTGCCCCCCGCGGACGCCCCCGCCCGCGAGCAGCACGCTGAACGCGCGCGGCCAGGGGTCGCGCCCGGCGGCGGTGTTCAGTTTCGGGGTGCGGCCGAACTCGCCCATCGCAATGACGAGGGTGTCCTGCAGCAGGCGCCGGTCGGCCAGGTCGGCCAGCAGGGCGGACAGCGCCTGGTCCAGGCGCGGGATCTTGCCATCGCGTCCGCCGACGTACCCCTCACGCAGCGCCCGGAAGATCTGCTGGTGGGTGTCCCAGCCCTCGTCGGTGACCGTCACGAACGGGCAGCCCGCCTCGATCAGGCGCCGCGCCAGCAGGCAACTTTGCCCGACCCGGTGACGCCCGTAACGCTGGCGCACGTCCGCCGGCTCGCGCGTCAGGTCGAAGGCGGACCGCGCCGCGGGCGACAGGATCAGCCGGTACGCCTGGTCGAAGTGGGCGTCGCGCTCGCCGCGCGCGGCGTCAGTATCGATCTGCCGGCTGAGTTGGTCGAGATCGGCGCGGAAGTCGCGGCGCCGGTCGAGGCGGTCCGCCGTCAGGCCGGGCGGCGCGTCGAGGTCGCGCACCCGAAAGTCGGGCCGGCTCGGGTCGCCGCCAACGACAAACGGGCGCCGCGACGTGGGCAGGTAGCCGCAACCGGCCTCACGCGAGGCGTTCGGCACGGCGACGTAGGCGGGCAGGACCGGCCGCCCCTCGCGGCAGTGGGCCAGGACGGCGCCGTAGCTCGGGTACTCCAGCACCGGCGTCGAGCGGTAGCCGGTCAGCAGGTAGTGGCGGCCGAAGTTGTGTTCGCCGAGGTTGGAGGTAAGCGAACGGACGATGCACACCTTGTCGGTGTGCTGGGCCAGGCGGGTGAAGTGCTCGCACAGTTGCAGCCCCGGCACGCGCGTCGCGATCGGGCGGAACGGACCGCGCACCTCGGCCGGCGCGTCGGGCTTCAGGTCGAAGGTGTCGAGGTGACTCGGTCCGCCGTCGAGCCAGACGAGGACACAGGACGGCAGGCGCCGCCCCGTCCCGGCCACGGCCCGCAGGCGCAGGGCATCGCTCAGCGTCAACCCCAGGGCGCTCAGGGTGCCGACCCGCAGGAACTCCCGCCTCGTCACGCCGTCACAGCGTCGCATGGTGTGGGCCTCCCGTTCGGCGAGCGCGGCAGCACCCCGCTCGCCCGGTCGTCAATGGTTCGTGCGAAATGCCGCCGAGTTCAGCAGCGCCCAGAGGAAATCCTCCAGTGCGGCGGTGCGCACTTCCGGCCGCACCGCGCCGAGTCGATTCCGCCAGTGCGCGTGCTCGACCGCCGTGGGAGCGCGCCCGAGCGCGGTCCGGTACAGGCGGGACACGATCTCGTCATCGGTCCGCTTCTCCGCAATCAGGCGGTGCAGGCGGCCCTGCGGGTGGGCGATCTTCGCGTTCAGCCACGGACCGTTGATGGTGTGCAGTGCCAGCGCCAGTCCGCCGGCGCCGTCCTGTCCCGGCGTGCAGCCGTCCTCACGCGAGCAGCGGCCGAGCAGGTCGAGCGGTATCGAGGCCACCCGCGCATCGCCCAGCGCCAGCGCGTGCGTCCCCTCCGGCAGGTCGCCGAGTTGCTCCGGCACCCCAGTTACCTTTGCTACCGCATCGACCAGCACCGCGGGGGGCAGGGGGCGGACGAGGGCGCGCGCGTAGAAGCGGTCGTCGTCCCGGTTCGCCGCCGTTCCGAGGGAAGCACGCTGGTACGCCTCCGACGCCGTGATGGTGCGGAGCAGGCGGCGCATGTCGAAACCGCAGTCGATGAAATCGCGCGCCAGCGCGTCGAGCAACTCTGGGTGGGTCGGTGGGTTGGTGGTGCGGTGGTCGTCCACCGGCTCGACCAGGCCGCGGCCCATCAGCTCGCGCCAGACGCGGTTGACGACAGCGCGAGCAAAGTAGGGGTTCTGCGGCCCGGTCAGCCAGCGCGCCAGCCGATCGCGCGGCTCGCCGTCGGGCGGCAGGAAGTCGCCGCCGGGGGTGCGCGCCCGGGCGGGCTTGCCGGTGCGCGGGTGGATCGCCTCGCCGCGCGCGAGCAGGGCGACCTCGCGCCTGCGGCCGACCCGGGCGAAGACGGCCGCGAGTCCGTGGTAATCGTCCTGCGTCCAGCGGTCGAACGGGTGGTTGTGGCAGTTGGCGCACTGCAGCCGCACGCCGAGGAAAACCTGACTGACGTACTCCGCCTGGCCCTGGGCGCTCCGCGGCACCCGGCTGAAGTTGGCGGCCCCGTTGCGGTAGCCGTCGCCCGTGGCCAGGACCAGCTCGCGAGCCACTCGATCGAGGGGCGTATTGCCGCGAACCTGCTCGCGGATCCAGGCGTGGAACGCGGCTGCCCCCGCGCGCCCGAGTCGCTTCGACTCGACGCGCAGCAGGTCGCCCCACCAGTACGCCCAGCGGTCCACGAACTCCGGCCGCTTCATCAGCTGATCGACCAGCCGCGCCCGCCGGTCGGCTCCTGGTTCCTTCCGGAACGCAGCCACCTCTGCGGGCTCGGGGAGTGTGCCGAGCAGGTCGAGGTAGACCCGCCGGACGAAGGCGGCGTCGTCGCAGCGCGGAGCCGCAGGCAGGTGCAACTCGGCGAGCATGCGGTTGACGTGATCGTCGATGAAGTTCGCGCGGGGGGTCGCGGTCTGTTCGGGTGGCTCCGCGTGGAGCGGGACCGTGACGGTCACGCAGCGGACCTCGCCAAGAAAGCGGACCGCAAGGGTGTGCCGGCCGCGGCGCAGGGCCGTCACCTCGCCCGCCGGGGAGCAGCGCAGGGCAGCGAAGTCGGCCGGCGTGAGCACCGCCCAGCGTGTCACGTCCGCGCGCGTCCCATCGCTGAAGCGGGCGGTCACCTTCAACTCGAAGCGCTGGTCTGGTGCGGTGAGGCGGCGGTGGGCGGGCGTCACGAGGAGTTCCTGAAGCGCGCGACGGGGTACACGCGGTGCGCCGGCGCGGATCCAGTCTCGCATCAGGCGGAAACCCTCGCCGCTGCCGGGCAGTTTGACGCCCCCCTCGTGCGGCAACCGCCCGGACGGCTTGCGAAGCGCGAGGCTGTTCTCGGGGTGGGCCAGGTTGACGCGCCGGCCCTCGAACTCGCGAACCAGGCTGTCGTAATCGAGGTCGGGATCGTACCCGAGGAGGGACAGTTTGAACCCGCCGCGACCGATGGCCGCCCCGTGGCAGGCTCCGCTGTTGCACCCGGCCCGGGTGAGTACCGGGAGCACCTGCGTCTCGAAGTCCGGGACCGGCTGGGCGCACGTCGCGCCGGTGAGGAGGAGGCCGGCGAGGCAGGCGATCAGGGAGGTGTGTGGAGTGAGCATGAGGTCCATCCCGAGGGAGAGCGTTGACCCTCACTGACGCTGCGGGTTCGGACGGGCGGTCACTGGCCCGCGAGTTTCCTCAACGCCTGCTGGGCCGCGGGCGCCCCGTACCCGAGTCGTACTACCAGACGACAGTAGCCGGCGAGTTCGGCGCGGCGCCCGGCGTCTGCCCCCGCCCACCGCGTCATCTCGTCGGCGATGCGCCGCACGGTTTCCTCGTCGTTGTCCTTCTGAATCATGCGCCGCATGAGGCTCTGCAGCTCTGGGCTGGCGGACGGTCTGCCCTCCTGGCCTGCCGCCGGGCGCTTCGGCGCAACCGCCTTCGGCACCGGAAGCGGAGCCGGAGCGGGCTTGCCCTCCAGCTTCGCGATTTTCGCCCGCGCCTCGTTCAGAGCGTTGGTGAGCACGGCGAGCTGCTGCCGAAGCTGAGTCAGTTCGTTCAGCAGAGTCTGCTGCAACCGCGCGGCGTCGCCACCCCCGGCGGCAGGTCGCTCGACCTTCCTGATCTTCCCCGATTTGCCACGCAGTTCATCGAGGGTTGGTGCTTTGGTTCCCGTCACCTGCGCCAGCGCCGCCAGCACCTTCGGGGCGTCCGTCTCGTTGGGCTGGATGATGGCGAAGTTGGCCGTCACCTTGCCGCCCTTGAACACCAGGATGGTCAGCATCGCCTTGCGGTTCAGGCCGTAGTTCCCCGGCCCCTCCAGGCCGTCCAGCGAGATCGCGACCGGCGACTTCAGGTTGAGCGACTGCTTCGCGCGGTTCAGGTATTCCTCGGTCTTCATGGCGTCGGCCGACAGCCAGACGAGAGTCGTGTGGAGGTGGCCGTCGGCGGCGAGTTTGGCGGCGTGCGCATCGACCGGGCGCAACAGCTGCATGGCCGGCCGGGTGATCTCATGGACGAAGACCAGCAGCCCCGGGGTGTCCTTGCGCGCCCCAGCCCACCTGGCCGGCTTGCCGGCGTTCGGGCCGTAGACGAACCGCACGTTGAAGTCGGTCAGCTTCTCGCCCGGCTGCGGCCCGGAGAAGACCTTCGCGTCGTCGGCCGCGGCGACTGAGGCCGCGATCAGGAGCGCGAACAGGGCGGACGCGGTGTGTCGCATGGGTAACCTCCTCACGAATCACTTCTCCCGGGATGGGGGCACGCCGAGGATGCGGTCCAGACGCTGTCGCAGGGTGGCGAAGCGAGCGCGGCCGACAATCCGGCGCAGCTCGACCTGCAGACGATGATAGTTGGCGAGCAGACGACGCTGAAGATCCACCACGTCCGCCTGGGTCTTCTCGACCGCCGGCCCGTCCAGGTCGAACGCGGCATAGCGCCGGGCCAGCTCGCGCTGCCGCTTCTCCAGCTCGGCCCTGAGGTCAGCGGCCTGCTTCTGGGTCGTGCGCACGAGTTCCTGCAGCTGCTCGTGCTGGGCATCGGTCAGGGGGGGCAGCGCCTTGTCGGCCTGGGCGAGGGCCAGGAGCGCAGCCGAGAGCAGACAGGCGGTCATTGTCCGGCCTCCAGTTCCTCCAGGACGGTCAGGTAAGCCTGCTGCTGCCGGTCCAGCACTTCCAGCGCCTCGACCGGCGGCGCCGCGGCGAGGAACCGCTCTACCTCCGGGCTCGCCACGCCGACCACGGGGGACTGGGAACCCGGGCGGCCCGCCGGCCGGGGCGTGGCGCCGAGGGACAGGAACGCGACCAGGACCGCAGCCACGACCAGGGCCGCGCCGGCGGCCAGGCGGCGTCGCAGGCGCTGGCGCCGCACGAGAGCCCGGACGCGGTGATGAAAGTCGGCAGGGGTTGGCGGTAGGGGGATGCCGGCCAGCACCCGGGTGAGCCGGCGCTCGCACGCCTCGATCTTACGGCAGTCCGGGCAGCGCTCCAGGTGGTCGCGCAGGCGCCGGGCCGATTCGGCGTCGGGCGGGCGGTCGTGGCCTTCGAGGATCGTTTCCAGCGCCCAGGCGCACGCGAAGGCGGGTTCACCAGGACTCATCGGGTTCCTCCAGCCGGGCGCGCAGGCGCTGCCGGGTGCGGGCGAGGCGGGTCTTGAGGGTGGCGCGGCCGACGCCCAGGATCGCCTCGATCTCCGGCAGGCTGCGATCCTCGAAATAGTACAGGTGAACGAGCACGCGGTCTTCCTCGGATAACTGGGCGAGCGCCTCGTGGAGCTGGCGCTGCTGCTGCTGCTGCTGCTCGCTGTGGGCCAGCTGCGCGGCCGGGTCAGGCCGGGCGTCGGCGACGGTATCGGCCGGCGCCCCCGACCAGCGCCGCCACCAGCGGGCACGGCTGCGGCGCGCGTCGAGGATGGTGCGGACCGCCACCTGATAGATCCAGGTGGCGGCACTGGCGTCGCCGCGCCACTGGCCGGCCTTCGTCCAGACCTTGAGAAGAGCGTCGGCGGTCACCTCCTGGGCCAGGGTGGCGTCCCCGAGGGCTCGCACGGCCAGCTGGAAGATGCGATCCTGGTAAAGCCGCACCAGCTCATCCAGGGCCGATTCGTCGCCCTGCTGGCACCGGCGCAAGAGCTGGTCGGCTTCCCCCGAGGACATGCTCGCCGGTCCCGTCTGTGTGGTTGCTTTGCTTCTTTTGACGCCGCCCGCCCCCCCACGGTAACACGGCTGCAGGCAAGAGCTAGCGGACCAAGCTCCTGTCCGAGTCCACAGCATCAGCGCGGGAGAAGCGCTGATCCGCGCTGACGCTGCGAGACGGGCGAATGTGTACAATGACAGTGCCCCCCGCGTCACGGTTCACCCTGTCCCAGGTCCGGTCACAGTACCGGCGGGTCCGGATCCTGTCAAGGAACGAGGGAGGCATTCATGAGTTGGATTCTCCGCATTGTCCTCTTCTTCGGGGTGGCGCCCTGCCTCGCCGGGTGCGCCGGCCAGGGGGGGCCGGCGCCGGTGCTCATCGGCCACGTCGCGGCCCAGCCGGAACGCGAGGGCGGCGGGCCGGCGGTGCGCGGGATTCGGCTGGCCGTCGTCGAGGCGAACAAAAGCCCGGACCAGGCCGCCGGGCGCCCGGTCAAGGTCATCCACACCGACACCCTCGGCAAGCTGGAGGCGTTCGAGGCCGAGGCGGTGCGCCTGGCCCGGGTGAACCGGGTGACGGCCCTGCTCGGCGGCACCACCCCGGAAGAGGTCGAGCGCCTCGACGCCGCCGGCCTCCCGGTCGTCTCGCCGTGCGGCATTCGGCCGCGGAGCGCGGGCGAGGGGGTCTTCTGCATTGGGCTGTCCCCGGCGCGCCACGGCACCCTGCTCGCCCGCTTCGCCGCGACGGAGTTGAAGGCGACCCGGCCCCTCGTCCTGGCGAACGAGGAACACGAGGGTCACGCGCTGGTGGCGGAGGCGTTCGCCCGCGCGTTTCCCGCTGTCGCTGGCAAGCAAGAGGCCGGTCAGGCGCGGCCGCGCCCGCGCGTGGTACGGTACGCGAAGGACGCCGACCTCGCCGAGTTGGCCGGCCGCGCCCGCGCCGAGAAGACCGACGCGGTGCTGCTGGCCGGCCCGGCGGCCGACCTCCGCCGCCTGCGCAAGGAGTTGACCGACGCTCCGGTGTCGCTCCTCTTCGGCGGGACGGATGGCGAGGTGCAGGCGGAGGAATTGTCCGGGGCGGGGAGGGTGTGGCTCGCCACCGCGTTCACGCCGGAAGGCAAGGGCTCCCGGATCGAGGAGTTCGTGAAACAGTATCGTGAAGCGTTCGGGGAGGTGCCCGGCGTGCAGGCGGCGCTCGCCTACGAGGGGGCACGCCTCCTGTTCGAGGCCATCCGCCGCACGAAGGACAACGTGACGCCGGACCGCGTGCGCGAGGAACTGGCGCAGATCAAGGATTTTGCGGGACTCGCCGGGCCGCTGTCGGTCGGCGCGGACGGTACGTTCAGGCGGGCGGCATTCGTCGTGCGCCTCGCGGACGGGCGCGCCCACGTCGCCAGGCGCTACGGGCCGGAAGAGTGACCAGGCCAGCGCCCCCAGCCGCGGCCCAGCGGCCCCGGCTCACTCCTCGAAGATGCGGAAACTCTGGGTAATGCGGTCAAACGTCTGTCGGTACTTCCCTGCCTCGTCCACCGCGGCTGTGCAGGTCACGACGTAGAGCGTTTGCCCCCGAACCACCAGGTAAGAGGTCATCGCGAGCCGCTTCTTCTCCCCAGTGGGCATGTTCACCGGCATAACGATGTCCAGTTTCTCGGCCTCGCCGGAGCGCAGCTTGACCTGCCGGCGGGCGATCGGCCGCTCCACGTTCGGGATCGTCTCGTACTGCTTTATGAAATTATCAGCCGCGGCACCCACGGGCACTTTCCCTATCAGGGCCGTCCTGAGGACGTTGACGTTGGGGCCGCCGCCCGCCTTCTCCAGGCCGATAAATTTCACCCCGGCGGCAGCCTGCTGGCGGATCGTCTGCTCCATCGCCTTCAAGTCCGGGTTGATGTCCAAACCCTGCTTCAGCACCTGGTCCAGCGTCCGCGGGTCGAGGCGGAGGGCGGTCCACCCCGGTGGCAGGGCCAGGGCGAACCCGTCTTCCGGCTGCTCGTACAGCGGCCAACCGCCCTCGTCCACCTTCTTCGGCACCGGACGGGCCTCGCCCAGCGGCCTCTCCTGTTTCCCACAACCTGGCCCCACGAGCAGGACCGCCGCCACCAGACCTGGGAGTATTCTCAGACGGCTCACTGGTGGTCCTCCCGGAACGGACATACGGCCGATGAGGGTTTCAGCCTCAAGTCATCGCTTCAGCTTTAAATCGTATGCGCCGGCCGCAGGACTTGCCACCACCTCGATGGCCAGTGGGGTTTTTTTCTGGTTCGTGTAACTGCTGTTGTACATTCGCTGGGTGGCAAAACCCTCGGGCGGAGTGACGGTCACCTTGTATTTCCCAGCTGCGGCATTAAGGCTGTACGTCCCGCTGCTGATGAGGCCGCTCCACCCTCCCTGGTTCCCGCTCTCGGGATAAAGAGAGACAATCCCATTCAGAAAAGACTTTCCATCAACGGTAACTTTTCCTTCGACGGGATATATATAGCAAGCGATGAGATTGGGTCGAGGTTTGCGGGCTCGACCTCAGCGCCTGTGCGAGAATCGCTCCCCCCCCGACCCCCTCCCCTTGCAGGGGAGGGGGAGAGGTGGGTAGAAGTACCTGAAATCACAGGCAGTCGCTTGCCCGCCCTGGCACCCCCTCTCTTCGCAGGGGAGGGGGCGGGGGGAGAGGTTCTCGCACAGACCCTCGGCGAGAGCCACCCCCTCAGGCTCCAGGTGAGAACCATCCCAGCTGGTTTTTCCTGCCGAACCGTCTTAAAAGGACGGGCTGGCCCACCGCAGCGCTGTTCGACCCACTTCTTCGGCTTGCCTCTGCCGACCCGGCGGGTATAGTTGGGAAGCGGCCGCTTCAGAAGCCACGGACGAGAATGAGGGGTTGCCGTGAGGTGGCCGGCGGCCTCTCTGCCCTTTTTTCGTATGCCGCATCCAGTCTTGGCAAAAGAGCGTGCGCCTGCTATAGGTATGTCCCGGGTCGGGCGATCTCCCCGGCCCCGGACGGCAGCCGGAGACCGTCTCGTCACCTCCGTATCGACCTCGCGCACCCGGTATGGCTTCCATGACTGAAGTGCCACCCCCGGCGCCCGTGCCGCGGCATGTGTCCGTGCTGTCCGCGGAGGTGCTTGCCCTGCTGAGCCCCCAGCCCGGTCAGGTTTTCGTGGACGCCACGGTCGGCGCCGGCGGACACGCTTGCCTCATCGCCGAACGCCTCGGAGCTACGGGGCGGTTGATTGGCCTGGACCAGGACGCGGCCATGCTCGCCCTCGCCCGGCCCCGCCTGGAAGGTCTGCCCGTTACCCTGCTCCAGCGCAACTTCGCCTTCCTGCCGGAGGTTCTGCGGAAATTGCAACTTGAGGCGGTGGATGGCGTGCTGGCGGACCTGGGCTTTGCTTCCGATCAGATGGAAGCGGTCGAGCGCGGCCTCAGTTTCCAGCAATCCGGGCCACTCGACATGCGCCTCGACCCCGCCGAGGGGGAGACGGCCGCCGACCTGCTGAACCGCCTGAGCGAGCGTGACCTCGCCAACCTTATCTACGAGTACGGCGAGGAGCGGTTCAGTCGGCGGATCGCCCGGCGCATCGTCGAGGCGCGCCAGCAGGCGCCGCTGGAGACGACGGAGCAACTGGCCGAGCTGGTGCGGCGGTGCGTCCCGCGCTCGAAGGGGCGGCACCGCATCGACCCGGCGACGCGCACGTTCCAGGCACTGCGCATCGCGGTCAACGACGAGCTGGGAGCACTCGACCGCTTGCTGGAAGCCCTGCCGCGCTGCGTGCGGCCGGGCGGGCGCGTGGCCCTGATCAGTTTCCATTCGCTGGAGGACCGGCGCGTCAAGCAGACCTTCCGTAACCGCGCGGTCTGGCAGGAACTGACGCGCAAACCAGTCCAGGCGAGCGAGGACGAAGTGCAGGCCAACCCGCGGGCGCGCAGCGCCAAGCTGCGGGCCGCTATACGCAAGGAAGTGGGGGCCGCAGATGAACGCAGATGAACACGGATTAATCCGCCAGCCCAGGCGCGTTGTCCGCGTTCATCTGCGGCCCAGGGATATCAACCCCCGGAAGAGAGGAGCCGAGATGACGCGCGAAACCAAGCTCGGCCTGGTGGTGGCCAGTTCGTTCGTGGCCCTCACGACGGCGGTCGTCGTTGCCAGGATGCAGAAGACGCAGGAGGAAGCGGCGCTGGCCGCCGTGGCGCAGATACCGCCGAGGTCGGCGGAAAAGCTGTCCGGCCAGCAGCCTGCCCCGCTGGCCGCCCAGGGGTCCGACCCTTCCCAGCCGCCGGGGCCATTCCCGAAGGTCGTCCAGGCCGGCCACAGTGAGATGAGCCCCCTGGAGAACGGGGGCGGCAGCGAGCGCGCGGGGAACCTACGGATCGCGGAACCGCCGGCGAGCCCGAAGGTCGGCGCCGGCCCGGCCCCGGAGGCGCAGGGCGACCCGTTCGCCAACATCCCCATCCCGGGGGCGCCTCCAGGGACGCAGATGGTCCAGAACAAACCAGACGGCGGTCCGGCGCCGGCGCCTGCGCCCGGCGTGCCGGCACCCATCCCGACGCCGGGTGCAAAGGAGCCCGTTAAGCCGGCTGGAGGCATGCCGCTGCCGACGCCGGGAGGTGCGCCTTCCCCTGGTATCGTCGATGTCAAGCCTGCATCGGGTGCGGCCCCGGTTCCGGGAATTACCGAGATCAAACCCGCCCCGGGCGGCGCGCCCGTACCCGTACCTCCCGGTGGCGCCGGCAAGCCGATAGCTGCGTCGGCGGATCCGACCGGCGGCAAGCCCGTGCCGGGCGCGCCCCTTCCTCTGGCGCCCGCGCCAGTACCCGGGGGGCCGAAACCGGTGTCCGGGCCAGGGAATGGACCGGCACCCGGTCCGCTGCCGGTCGCCCCGGCGCCTCTTTCCGCGGAACTCAAACCCGTGCCCGGCACTCCCGCCCCATTGCCTGGGGCACCAGCACCGAGCGGTCCTGACAGCAAGCCGGCACCCGCCCCGTTACCTGGCGGCCTGATGCCCGTGTCCGGCAATCCGGCGCCCGGCGCTCCGGTCCGGCCGCCCGCTGCTAATGGCTTCGGCGGTTCTGCCCCGGTCGGCGGCTCCCCGAACGGGAAGCCTGCCCCTGAACCGCTGCCCGTTGCGCCGTTGCCGGCCGGCGCGGGTGCCAAGCCGGGCCTTGCTCCACTCCCAGGCACGCCGGCCCCCACGCCCGGTGGCGCGATGCCGCCCGTGCCCGGCGGCCCGGCTCCCGTGCCTGGTGGCGATCTGAAGGATCTGGGTCCGGCGCCGGCCCCTG
>JADLBT010000306.1 GCA_020847555.1 Gemmataceae bacterium | reverse complement strand
GCGGAGCGGACCACGGCAGGGGTAATGAATGCCTTGGGAGACGCCCTTGCGTGGATCACGGAAAAGGACATTGTGGGTTGGTTTCATGACCGTTGCTCGTATGCAATGAAAACGTGAACCGCTCTAGAATGGAGTGCACGTTCCTTGATTGGCAAGGAGGCCATCATGAGCATTCCATACCCTAGCCCGTTCCGCGAAGTCGATTGGCGGGGCCGCCACTGCGAGGACCTCATCGAGCACGGGAAGCGTCCGTCGCGTTCCCATGATGATCGTTGGACCTGGGACGCATGGAGCTTCTTCCATGCCCTGGCCCAGAGCGACGACGATCGCCATCGTGAAGTCGTCCGGCGCCGCTGGCCTCATCTCGCCAGGGCGGTCGAGTTGCACAGAGATGCCGACCACTGGAAGTTGGAGGCCTGGCTGCTGGCGCGCGAACCGATCGCAACCGTGGCCCGGCGGTTCGGCCTTGCTGCGGAGGCCATCGAGTGGTACTGCCGCCTGTTCTCCGACGTGCTCGATGCGCTGGATGCGCGTTACTACATCCTCTGGCGAGCCGTCGGCGTCAGCCCCTCGCGTGCGCTCAACGAAGGCGACGCTGCGTCCTTCTGCAAGCTGTTCGCCTACTTCAGCGGTCCCCTCGTCCTTGACGTGGTCCTCGACGACTTCAGCAGCCCTGAGTCGGTCCCGGCCAACATCACGCAGATCACGCCGTCCCGGCTGCCGCGGGTCGCCCGCCACCTGTGCGTCCGGGCGGCCATCGCGGCCCGCTGCGCCCCGGCTGGCGACCCCCGCCCGGTGGAACTTCTGCGGCTTGCCGAGCGGCTGCGGGCGCTGGTCCCTGACGGGTGCAGTCTCGCTGACGAGATCCCGGTCGATTCACTCGGGTGCGACGGCAAACAGGACCACTCCGCCAAGGTGACCGAGCCTGTTATTCAGCAACGTCGGGCAGGTTGATCCCCTCTCGCCGCTGAATGGATCAGTGGGCGTAGGCATTCTTATCCTGCTCGGCGGTTGGCGAGGTCTGGTAGAATGGAGCTGGCCCGGCAACGGACAGCCGGCACGGTTGAACGAGGGCACGATCATGGATGGACAAGGCGGCACGGACATTCTGCCGATGCACGACGAGGAAGGCCCCGATTCCCTGTACGAGAAGATCACGTCGCAGGGACTGCAGGAACTGGAGGCCCAACGCCACGCCGAGGAGGAGCGCCGCAGAGTCAGCACGCCGCCTCCGGACACACGAACACCCGAGCAGAAGGCAGCGAAGCTGCAGGAGTTCGCCAGCAGCGTCTTCCTGTTCGGGGCCGACGGGCCGTTCTTCCGCATGCGCGACGACGTGCAGCCGTTCAAGCTCTACCTCGACCATTTCCTCAAGGAGGCGGGCGTGTCCGGCGATCCGCTGGAGCGGCTGCTCCTGGAGCAGGTCCTTCTCGGCCACCATGCTGTCGGCCGCTTGCACTTCCGTGCCGGCACCTCCCAGAACATGGAAGGAGTCACTGCCTGCCTGGCGGCCGTAGCTCGCCTCATGGCCGAGTGCCGCCGGACCACCCTGGCCCTGCAGGCCTACCGCGGCGCCTCCGAGGCGGGGAAGGCCCGCAGCAGCAAGAAGCCCCGGCGCCCGGCCACCCCAACCGCCACCAACGGCCACGGCAACAACGGGGCGACAACTTCCCCTGACAGCGAACTGGCAAGTAACGAGCCACAGAACCGCCTCAACGGCTACCTGAACGGGACCTGCCATGCCCAGCCCGTCCTCTCCTAGCCCGCGGCGCGTCGCTGCCGGCCGGCTGAATCGCCAGAAGCGCGGCCCGTTGACACCCGAGGGCCGGGAGCGGCTCCGACAGGCAGCCCGGGAGCATCAGCCTTGGTTGGTGTCGACTGGCCCGCGCAGTGCCGAAGGGAAGGCCCGCGCCGCCGCCAACGGCAAGGTGCGGCAGCGAGGGGAGCTGTCAATCCGCGAAGTCCGTGCCCTGGTGGCTGCGGAAGTCGGCCTTGTCAGCGACATGGTGGCGGCGCGACGGCTCGTCGCCGAGTTACTTGCGAAGAGTGGTTGACGCCACGTCAGGCGCCTGCCGTCGGTTGAGAGCCTCCGTCGTAGAACACCTTCATGCCACCTTCCTCCGATCCGAGGTCCGTTTCCAGCTTCGGCGTCCGGGGGGTGTTCCGACGGCCCCTGTACGACTCCTTCTGTTTCAGCCGGCTGCCGGGTATCATTGAACGTCTGCTCGGCCAGGAAGATGCACGCGAGCGCGCCCTGCCCGAAGATGTTCTTGCGGGTCTCCCGCAGCGTTACGACGCCGTGCTCTTCCTCTTCCTGGATGCCTTCGGCTGGAGGTTCTTCGAGCAGTTCGCGGACGACTTCCCGCTGCTGCGGGAGGTCGTCGCGCGGGGCCGGGCCACGCGCCTCACGTCTCAGTTCCCGTCAACGACGGCCGCCCACGTCACCTGCATCCACACCGGCCTGAGCGTCGGCCAGAGCGGCGTCTACGAGTGGATCTACCACGAGCCTCGTGTCGGCGCCCTGATCAGTCCATTGCCCTTCTCCTTCGCCGGCGACAAGCATCGTGAGACGCTGGCCGCCGCGGGCTTCAGCGCCGCCGACATCTTCCCGTCGGGGCCGACCATCTACGAGCGGCTCGCACAGGCTGGCGTCGAGTCGTTCGCGTATCAGCCTGCTGAGTTCGCGCGCTCAATCACCTCGACGCGCATGTTGCGCGGCGCCACGGCCACCTTCGGTTACCGAACGCTGCCCGAGGCGCTGGTCAACCTCGGCCAGCACCTGCTGAGTCGGCCGCCCGAGGTGCGGCGCTACTACTTCCTGTACGCTGACACGATCGATAGCATCGGCCATCGCTATGGGCCAGAGTCCTGCCAGTTCGCCGCCGAGGCCGACGCCGTCTGCCACTCCATCCAGCGTTTCCTGGTGGAGCGGGTACGCGGCCGCGTGGGCGAGACGCTCCTGCTGGTATCCGCCGACCACGGCCAGGTCCGGACGGACCCGGCCACCACGGTCTACATCAACGAAGCGATCCCTGGCGTGGAGACTTACCTGCAACAGGGGCGTGACGGTCGGCCCATCCGGTTCGCCGGTTCGCCGCGCGACCTCTTCCTGCACGTTCGCGAGGATCGCCTGGAGGAACTGGGCGCCCGGCTGATGACGTTGCTCGAAGGCCGGGCCGAGGTCTGGCGCACATCGACGTTGATCGAGGAGGGACTGTTCGGGCCGGTCTCGGAGCGGTTCCTGGAGCGCGTGGGCAACCTGGTGGTGCTGCCCTACGCCGGAGAGACGGTCTTCTGGCGGGAGGAGGGCCGCTTCCTCATGGACAAGCTGGGTCACCACGGCGGCCTGACCCCTCAGGAGATGGACACCGGCGTCTACCTTCTGCCCCTGTTCTCATGACAATTCACCACAGAGCGAGGAGGATCCATGACTGCACTCATGAGCCACGAGGTTGAGGTTGTTCACGACCTGTTCGTCCCCCTGCGCGACGGGGTGCGGTTGGCCGCCAACCTGTACCGGCCCGCTGGCATGAGCCGCGTCCCGTGCCTGGTCAACTATTTGCCGTATCACAAGGACGGCCGCGGCGGCCTCTGGTATGACGGGGTTCACCGCTTCTTCGCCCGTCACGGTTATGCCACGCTCGTTGTGGACTTTCGCGGGCTGGGTTGTTCCGAAGGAATCAACAACGTCCCCTTCGACGCCCAGGAGG
>JADLBT010000305.1 GCA_020847555.1 Gemmataceae bacterium | reverse complement strand
TGCGGCCGGCGCACCTCGATCCGCTGCGCATCTTCGACCGCGTCGAGGAGTGGCGGCTGGAGCCGTGAACGGCTTACCAGCCGGCCCCCAGGAACGAGAGGGAGGAAGCCATGTCAACCGCGGACACCCCGGCCGACAAGCCGACGCACGAGCAACTCAAGCAGGCGTTCAAGGCGTTCCGGAAGCGGCTGAAGCTGACACGCCTGGAGGAGGAGTCGAAGATCAGCCGGCGGCCGGTGACAGGCGGCCGTCAATCGAGCATCGTCGCGATCGTACCGCCGAACCAGTTCCCGCAGGCGGTGTGGGACGAGCTGGTGCGTCAGGGCAAGCTGAAAAAGGCCGGACACGGGACATATGAACTCGTCGAGGAATAACCGGCCCGGAAGAACGACGAGGGCGCCGCGAAGTTACAGCTGGGCTGCGAAGGTCCGGAACCCGTCGCGGTACGTCTCGCGCCACGCCGGGTTGGGTGCCACCCGCGCGCGGAAGCGGACCATCCGGGCGACCGCGTCGGCGACCGTGAACGGCGCCGGCTCGCCCCGCCGGTTCCGCAATCGCGTCTCCAGGGCGGCCAGCGCCGTCACCGCCGCGCCCAGCGCCGGCCCCTCGTCCGACACCAGCCGCTCCAGCGGCCGCTCCAGCACGCTCGCCAGGATCTCGCACATCAGATCGCTCCGGGCGATTCCGCCCGACACCGTGATCCGCGTCACCTGCTGGCCCGCCTGCTCGTGCTCGCGCACCGCCCGCGCGATCAGGTACGCCAGCGCCTCCAGCGCCGCCCGGTGTCGGCGGCCCGCCTGCGTCGGTTCCGCTGGCGACCACTCGAAGCGTGCCTGCGCCAGGCCGACCGACGGCTCGGGGTAGATGAACGGCAGCACGCAGGTGCCGTCCGCCCCCGGCGGGCACGCCCGCGCCGCCGCCTCCAGGCTCGCCCAGTCCGGGTTCGGCCCGACGACCCGGTCGAGGAACTGGGCGCCGTTGTTGTAGCAGCGCATCCACAGGTACGGACCCCAGTTCAACCGCATCGCGTCGAGCGTGCCGGACGTCGGCAGGATCGCCGCCGACGAGTTGACCACGGCCGAGTTGCCGAGGATGATCGCCACCTGGCCGGCGTCCACGGCGCCGCCGCCGACCAGTCCGGCCTGCTGGTCGTCCGACGTCGGGAACACGAGCGGCCGACACCCCGGCGGCAGCCCGGCCTCGAGGGCGAGGTCATCGCTCAGCCGCCCGACCGCCTCGTACTGGTCGATGATGCGCGGCAGCTGGCCCCATGCAAGGTCGCGATACTCCGGGGTTGTCAGGGCGTCGAGCATGTCGCGCCGCCACGCGCCGGTGCGCAGGTCCATGATCCCGGTGGACGCGGCCGCCGAGACGCTGACGACGTCGAAGTTCCCGGTCAGGTAGCCGGCCGCCAGCGCCCCGTGGGCGAGGATGCGGTGCGTCCGCTCCCAGTCGGCCCGCGACAGCGTCGCCTCGTCCTTGACGAGGTGGCTGAGGGTGTAGCGCACCGCCCACGGCCCGCCGAGGCGCCGGACCACCTCCGGCTGTCCGCCGAGGCGCTCCAGGCCGCGCGCGTGATACGGCGCCAGGCTGTGGTCGTTCCAGCAGATGGCGCGGCGGACCTGGGTGCGGTCCCGGTCGATGCGGCCGGCCGTGTGGTGGGTGGCGGAGATGCCGCCGGCCGCCCAGTCCTGCAGCCGGCCGAGGTCGCGCAGCCGGGTCGCGATCAGGCGCGTGCTGCTGCGGGCCTGGCCCTCCAGCTGCATCAGGTTCAGCTCGGAGACGCCGCCCTCGGTCCACAGATCGGTCGGCAGTCGGACCTGGGCGAGGGCACCACCCTCCAGGTCGAACGCCAGACACTTGACGGCGCCCGTGCTGAAGTCCCAGCCGGTGATGACGGCGCTGGGCGGGACACAGTGAAGAGGCTCAGCCACGGTAGTTTCCTCGGGTGACGGCGGGCGACGAAAGCCCACGGGGGGCGTCCCGTGGGTCAAGTCCGCGGCGCTTCCCCCACGGGGCGCCACCCGTGGGCTTTGCAAGAGGGAGGATCAGGTCACCGCAGCGATGCCAGGAACGCCAGCAGGTCGGCAGCCTGCTCGGCGGTCACGTCGCGCAGCAGCAGGTCCGGCATCAGCGAGGCCCGCTGCGGCGCGAGCGTCGCCACCTCCGCCGCCGGCACGCGCACCTCCTTGTCGCCGATCGTCCGCAGCACCACCTCGCGCCCGTTCTTCTCCGCGAGCAGCCCCGTGTGGACCTTGCCGTCGGTCGTCTCCAGCAGGTACATGACGTACTGCTGCTCGACGGTCTTCGACGGGTCGAGGATGCTTTCGAGGAGCTGCGCCCGCGTGTACTTCTTGCCGATCCCGGTCAGGTCCGGGCCGAGCGTGCTACCGATCCCCTCGACGCGGTGGCAGTTGACGCATTGCAGGGCCGTCGCCTTGAAGACCAACGCGCGGCCGCGCGCGACGTCCCCCTTCCGGGCGAGGAGTTGTTCCGGCCGGATCACGCTCCCGAGGCGCTGGACGCGCTGCTCGTCGGGCAGGAAGCGCTCGAACAGATCGCGCACCTGCGGATCGGTCGTGGCCGCCGCCGCGGCGAGCACCTGCGGGCGCACCGCTGCGGGAATGCGCCCCTCGCCAACGGCCTGAGACAGCATCAGCGCGCTGCCGGTGGAGGCGAGCAATTTGCCGATGACGGTGGCGCGCTCGGCGGCGCGCGCCCTGGCCGCAGCGGCGGGCTTGCTCCTGTGCCGCGTCTCGTCCAGCGCGCGCAGCCGCTCGATGAGGGCGTACACGTCCTGATGCAGGGGCAGCTGGCGGATCCAGTCGTGGACGAGTTTCAGCCCGCGCTCGTCCACCACCGCCGACCCGATGTGCGGCATGCGGCCCGGTCCGAGCTTGGCCATCCGATAGTAGAGGACCGAGCGGTACGGATCGGCCGGCGCGAGGATCTGCGCCCCGGCGATGCCGAACGTGCCCTGCACCGGCCGCACCTCCAGCATCCTGGTGTGGTCCAGCGCGACCGAGTGCCGCAGCTCAATGTCGGCCGTCCCGCCCGCGCCGAACTGGTGACAGTGGGCGCAGTTGACGTGCAGGTACGACCGCGCCCGCCCGTCGAGGCTGGCGCCCGCTCCGTGTGGATCGGCGAGGCGGATGGTCGGGAGATCCTTGAGGTCGCGGTCGGTCTCCGGGTTGCGCTCGCGGTGCAGCAGTCGGATCAGACCGGCGTGGCGCAGGGCGCGCAGCTGGTTGTCGGTCGTGTTGCCGTAAGCGTGGTCACGGTTGAGCTGGTCGAGGGTGAACGCGAGCGTGTAGCCGGCCCACGGGTTGTGACAGGTCAGACACTCGGTACGACTCGGATAGTGCCACGTCTGCCTGCGCTTGCCGCCCGGAGCCTGGGCATCCGTGACGGTAAGGGTGCGGTCGAGGCCCGCAGCCGGCACCAGGGTCGCGTCGGTTTGCGCATCGTTCCACTGGTAGCTGTAGCCGCGCCATTCGATGCCGTCGAAGTGGAGCAGCTGCGTCTCCAGCCGCCGCCGGCTTTTCGGGTTGCCGCGCTCCATCTCCAGCGTGATCGTCTTCGCGAGCACGCCGTCCTTCGAGAAGAACACCTGGCCGCTGTAGAAGCCGTCGGCGTGGATCGGGCTGTCGTAGATGCGGACCGTTTCCTGGCCCGGCAGGGCGAGGAAACGCTCGCTCGTGGCGTGGTCATTCCACTGCGCGGCGTTGACGGTGAACGGCACCACGCCCGGGGCGGGGACATGGTCCTTGACCGAGGCGAACAGTCCCGTCTCGCTCAGCTTGCGCGGGAAGTCGGCCCGCTTCATCTTCGCGGCCGGGTTGGGGACAAGCTGATACAGGCCGGCAGATTCGTTGTGATCGAGGAAGTACAGCTCACCGTGCCGATCCTCGCCGAAGGTGACGACGCGCGGCGTACCCTGGGCGATCTCGGTGTGCGAGACGATTTTGTCGCCGTCGAAGCGCGTCGCCCAGAGCTTGCGCGTCACCCAGTCGCCGCAGATGTAAGCGCCCACCAGTTCCTTGAGGCGTTTGCCGCGGTAGACATAGCCGCCGGTGATCGAGGCCGCCTCGGTGTGCGGGAACTGGATGGCCGGCGGGAGGATCGGCGTTGGGCCGCGCCGGCTCTCGGGGCGCACCGGCTGCGTGCCTTCCATGACCGACCAGCCGTAGTTGCCGCCGCGCTTGATGCGGTAGACCATCTCCCACCGCTCCCAGCCGACGTCGCCCACCCACAGGTCGCCGGTGACGCGGTCGAAGCTCATGCGCCACGGGTTGCGGAAGCCGTAGGACCAGATTTCCGGCCGCGCGTTCGGCGTCCTGCGGAACGGGTTGTCGGCCGGGATGGCATACGGGCGGCCGTTCGCCGCGCGATCCACGTCGATGCGCAGGATCGAGCTGAGCAGGTCGCTGAGATCCTGGCCGGTGTCGAGGGCGTCCGGCGGGTTGGGGCTGGTGGCGTCGCCGGTGGAGATGTAGAGGTAGCCATCGTTGCCGAAGTGCAGGTCGCAGCCGTTGTGCCCGCCCGCGAGCCAGGTGATGAGTACCTTCTCGCTCCTGGGGTCGATGCGTGGCGGGTCGGTGTTCGTCACCGTGAAGCGCGAGACGCGCGTGCCGTCGGGCAACTCCCGGCCGCGCTCCTTGCTGCCGAGGACGTAGCAAACATAGCAGTAGCGGTTCTCGGCAAACTTCGGGTGGAACACCAGCCCGTAGAGCGCGTCGATCCCGCGCACCTTGCTTTTCGGATCCCAGCTGCGGACGTCGCGCTGGAGGTCGAGGAACTCCTCGACGCGGTCGGCGTCCTGGCGGTCGGGAAAGGAGACGATGCGTCCGGCCTGCTCGCCGACGAAAAGCCGGTCGAGGCCGGGGGCGCGGACGAGCAGGAGCGGGTTGCGAAACGCGAGGCGCGGGAAGGCGCGTTCGACGCGGTAAGGGTGCGGCGGGTCGGGCGAGCCGGTGACGCGCGAGGTCGTCCACGGCACGCGCGTCTTGATACCGTGCGGGCGCTCGGACTGCTGGCCCGGCAGGGCGCGCGGCCAGGCGACAGCAAGCGCGAGAAAGGTCATCGCCAGTACGGCGGCCCCGAGGATGATTCGCTTCATGAGCAAGGCCGGTGAGGTTCCGGTCAGGGTGGGGTCTCGCCCGCGCGCTCCCTGGCGACCGGGTTGGGGCTCATTCTACAGCCCCTCTGCCGTCCCGCCACCCTCGCCGCGGTCACCGCCGGGCAGGTTCATGCAGAATCCTGTTGCCCCGCACCTCCCTGCCCCCCTCTCCCACCAGAGGAGAGGGGCAGGGGGGTGCGGGGGAAGACAGCTTCACCCGGATCGGGAAGCGGGCATTACCTTCGCCGGCGCCAGGGTGCCGTGAGCCGCATCAATGCGCGCCACGCCGACGAACGCCTCGCCGGGGCCGAAGACCGCCGCCTCGACGGCGCCCGCGTCCCGCGCGACGCGCAGAACCTGCGGGCCGACACGCACAACCTGGCCCTGCGCCAGTCGGCGCGCGTCGGCGGCGCCGAGGGCGAGGCGCGGCAGGTCCGCCACCGCCTGCGCCACCGGCCGGAGGCACGCCAGCGCTTCCGCCGGCGGAACATCGAGGTGTACGGCGTCGGCCGCGTCGAACGGGCCGACGCGGGTGCGCCGCAACGTCTCGATCAACCCACCGCAGCCGAGCCGTTCGCCCAGGTCGCGCGCCAGCGAGCGGATGTACGTCCCCTTGCCGCAGTACACCTCCACCTCCAGTCGCGGCCAGGCGTAGTCCAGGATGTCGATGCCATGCACCTCCACCGTGCGCGGTTGCAGGTCCACCTCCTGTCCGCGCCGCGCCAGCTCGTGCGCGCGCCGGCCCGTGACTTTCACGGCGGAGTAGGCCGGCGGCACCTGCGTGATCGGGCCGCGGAAGCCGTCGAGGCAGTGGCGCACCGCGTCCAGGTCCGGCGGGGTCGCGTCGGTAACGGGGGTGACGGCGCCGTCGGCATCGTCGGTGTCGCTGCGCGCCCCGAGGCGTACCCCGGCGCGATAGATCTTTGCCATGCGCTGGACGTACTCGGTCAGGCGCGTGGCCGCGCCGACGCAGAGGACGAGCACGCCGGTCGCGAGTGGGTCGAGGGTGCCGGTGTGGCCGACGCGGGTGCCGCGCGGGAACCAGCGCTGGGCGCGATCGACGGCGTCGCGCGAGGTCATGCCGCCGGGCTTGTCCAGGACCAGCAGGCCATGCGGGGGAGGTGTCTTCATGGTTGAAGGGGTTCCGCGAATCGCCAGCGCGTCCGCCTTTCAGGGGCGGAAGGAGTGCAGTATAACGCACATGACCGGACCGTCCAGGGAGACGCTCGAAGGCGGCGCCGGTTCGCGCCGGGAGAGAACTGATGTCGCAGGCGGAGCTGTGTGTCATCTTCAACCCGAAGGCCGGCCGCCAGCGCGCCGCGAAGCGCCTGGCGGGGCTGCGGCGCAGCTGGGGGGCACACGCCGAGTTCCGGCCGACGCGCTGCGCCGGCGACGCCGAGACGCTCGCCGAACACGCCGCCCGCGAGGGGTTCCGGACGGTCGCCGCGGCCGGCGGGGACGGCACCGTTCACGAGGTCGCCAACGGCCTGCTCCGCGCCGATCGATCCGACGTCAACTTCGCCGTCGTTCCGATCGGGTCCGCCAACGACTACGCTCACAGCCTGGAGGCGGAGGCAAACGGCGCACCGCCCGGCACCGTGCGGGCGGTCGATGTCGGCGCGGTGAGCGAGCCGACCGGACGGCAGCGCTACTTCGTCTGCTGCCTGGGGCTGGGGCTGAACGGAGCGGTGACGCTGGAGTCGCGCCAGATCAGGCGGCTGCAAGGTATCGCCCTGTACGGACTGGCGACGCTGCGCGCCCTGTGGTATCGCTACGCCACGCCGCGCATGACGCTGCGCCTCGACGACCAGCCGGAGCGCACGATGCCGACGCTGCTGCTCAGCGTCATGCTCGCCCGGCGCGAGGGCGGGTTCACCATGGCGCCGCACGCCCGGCTCGACGACGGGCTGTTCGACTACATCCACGCGGGGGCGCTGTCGCGCTTCGAGGTGCTGCGCCTCCTGCCGCGGCTGGCCCTCGGCAGTCCGCCGACCGCGTACCCGAAACTCCATCAGGGCCAGTGCCGGTGCCTCGCGCTGCGGTCGGAGGCGCCGCTGACGGTTCACATCGACGGCGAGTTTTTCGCCCGCCCCGAGGACAACGTGCGCGAGCTGGACATCCGCATCCTGCCGGGCCGGCTGCGCGTGCAGATGCTGGGTTGATCGGACGGTAGCAGACAGGAGAGGCGCATGCTGGTGATTCGTTTTGAACGCCCCACCGACGCGGAGGGGATTCACGCCGTCCACGCTGCCGCGTTCCCGGCCTCCGACGAGGCCCGGTTGGTGGCGGCGCTACGGGCCGCCGGTCGCCTGACCGTCGCGCTGGCGGCGCTGGCCGGCGAGCGCGTGGTCGGCCACGTCGCCTTCAGTCCGGTGAGCATCGCCGACTCGTCCGGCGGCGTCGGGCTGGCGCCGGTGGCCGTGCTGCCCGAGGTGCAGCGGCAGGGCATCGGCAGCCGGCTGATCCGCGACGGGCTCGCGGCTGCGCGGGAGGCGGGGTGCGGGTTCGTCGTCGTGCTCGGTGATCCGCGGTATTACGGCCGATTCGGGTTCGTCCCCGCGCGACGGTGGAACCTGCACGACGAGTACGGCGGCGGCGATGCGTTCCAGGCGCTCGAACTGTGTCCGGGCAGCATTCCGGCCGGCGGGGGGCTGGTGCGGTACGCGCCGGAGTTCGCGGCCCTGGGAGACGGGCACGAGTAGCCGCTTGCATTCACGATCCTGGGGAGGGCGTCAGGTTTGTCTTCCTCCCCTCCCCCTTGTGGGGGAGGGGCCGGGGGTGGGGAGCCTTCTCCCCTCTCCCACGAGGGGAGAGGGGGGCACGCACCGGACACCAGCACCCGGAGCGGGGATCAGAACTCCAGCACGTCCGGCCAGGCCACATCGATAACGAGGATCTTCCCATCCCCGATGCGGCCGGTGCGCGCGGCGCGCACCATCGCCTGGACCGCCAGGTCGGCGCGCTCGTCGCTCACCCAGACGGTGATCTCGACCTTCGGCAGGTACGCCAGGCTGTACTCGCCGCCCGCGTAACGGTCGAGGTATCCCTTCTGGCGGCCGTAGCCCTTCGCCTCCTGGACCACGCACGCGGCCACGTCCATGCCGGCGATGGCGCTCAGGACCGCCTCGGCCCGGAACGGCTTGACGACAATGACGAGCTGCTTCATCGGTCTTCCGCCACGGCGAGCGGCGCGTCGCGGGGGCGATTCCCCTCGACCCGGCGCCGTCCTGACCTTACGCTACACGACAGGAGGTGGCGCGAGAAGGTGCGCGTCGCCCCGAGGGGAGGTGGACCGTGGGGCTCAGGAGCCATCGCGATTCGAGGCGGCGTGCCGGGGCGGTGCTGCTCGCGCTGGGACTGCTGGCGGCGGCCGGGTGCGGGCTGGACGAGTACGAGCGGCTCATGGACGCCGAGCGAGCCCGGTTCGAGCACCACGACGCCGAGAACGAGGCGCTCGGGTTCCCGGTGCAGACGCCGCCGAGCTACCGCTGGAAGGATCCGAAGTCCCCGCCCAAACTGGCGCAGGTGAAGCTGTTCCTCCGTCCGCTCCGGACCAGCCCGCCCCAGCCGCCGTGGGGCACCGTCCCGGTGGAGGGCGAGGAGCCGGCCCAGGCCGAGGGCGTGGAACTCTATCGCTACGCCGGACCGCCGGGCTACAACCTGTACCTGGCGGCGGACACCGGGACAATGCCGAGCCAGGACTTTCAGCGGACCGTCCTGGCCGCCCTGCAGGGGTACGTCGAGCGGCTCCACAAGCGCCGCCTCCTCGTACCGAACCCGATCGTCACCGCGAAGGTGGTCAAGGAGAGCCCGAAGACCCGGCTGGACGCCCTGCCGCCGGTGTGGTTCAAGGCGCTCACTCTCAACGAGGCCGGCGGGCCGGAGGACGCCTCCCACTTCGCGATCTACTTCCACCAGTCCGAGGGGAAGCAGGTGGCGGTCATCTACCAGGTGCCGCTCGCGAAGGCGACCGACCAGACCGTGATGCGCGGGATCGACTTCAGCCTCAAGACGCTCGGGATCGGCTCGGCCGCGGCGCGCAACGAGCAGATCTACACCCGGCGGCAGCGTCTGGTCCCGCCGCGCCCGCCGCCCCCCCTCCCGGTGCCGAAATGAGTGAGGAGAGAAAGCCCACGGGTGGCGTCCCGTGGGCTTTGATCCTGGCGTCCCTGGCCGCTACTTCCCGGCCTTGCGCAGGATCGGGTCGTCGATGGAGCGCTGCCACGCGGTCAGACGCTCCTGGAGCTGGTCGCGCACCGCACGGTATTTCGGGTTCTTGTACAGGTTGCGCAGCTCGCCCGGATCCTGGTCCAGGTCGTACAGCTCATCGAGCAGGTTGGTGAAGTGGTGCCGCACGAGGTGATAGCGCGCCGTGCGGATCGAGCGCATGTAGGCCAGTCCGCCGTTGTGCAGGTCGTACTGGCTGAAATGAGCGTCGCGCCACGCCACCTTCTCGCCGCGTAACAGCGGCGAGAAGTCTCGCCCCTGGTGCTTGTAGTTGGCCGGCGCCGGCACCCCCAGCATGCCGAGCACCGACGCGAACGTGTCCACGTTGCACACCATCTCGCGAATCTCCGTCCCCGGCTTGACGGCGCCCGGCCAGCGGATCAGCAGCGGGACGCGGATCGCGTCGTCGAACATGTTCGGCCGCTTCGGGCCGTTGACGCCGCCGGCGATCCAGAAGGCGTTGCCCTTGGAGTGCAGGCCGTGGTGGCCGATCATGTACCCGTGGTCGCTGGTGAACAGAATGATCGTGTGCTCCAGCAGCCCCAGCGCCTCCAGCGCCGCGAACAGGCGGCCGAGATTGCGGTCCACCGAATGGACGCTGGCGTAGTAGTCGCGGGTCAGCTTCTTGACCTTCGCGACGTCGGCCCCGGGCGCCTGCGGCACGGTCGGGTCCAGATCCTTGAATGGGGCCGCGTCCTCGGCCGGCACCGGGCCGTAGGGCAGGTGCGGGGCGCGGAAGTGCAGCAGCAGGGCGAACGGTCGTTCGCGGTTCGCCTTGATGAAGCCGATCGCGTCGTCCACCAGGATGTCGGGCAGCGGACCCTTGAACTTCTTCTGCTTGCCCTTCTCCTCCAGCGTCGGATTCATCGGCGTGTTGCCGCCGCCGAGGAAGCCGAAGAAGTGGTCGAACCCGCGCCGGGTCGGGTGGAACTGCGGCAGCATGCCCAGGTGCCACTTGCCGACCAGGGCCGTGACGTAGCCAGCGCGGCGCAGCACCTCGGCCCACGTCAGCGCGTCCTGCGGCAGGCCGGCTCCACCCTCCGCCTCGACCGGCGCGATCCAGTCCGTGATGCCGACCTGCGAGCCGTACCGCCCCGACAGGAACGTGGCCCGGCTCGGGGAGCAAACCGGGGTGGCGGTGAAGGCGTGGACGAACTTCGCCCCCTCGCGCGCCAGGCGGTCCATGTTCGGCGTCTTCACCTCGCGGTTGCCGTATGCCCCGACCGCCCAGCGCCCCTGATCGTCGGTGACGATGGAGATGATGTTCAGCGGCTTCTTCTTCGGCGGTCCCGCCTGCGCGGGGGCCGGGCAGAGGAGGCCGACGAGAGCAACGAGGAACGGGAGCAGGTGCCAGCGCTTCATGGTCGGATCTCTTCTGTAACCAGGGGGACTGAGGAGTGAATGCAGGGGCCAGGGAACTGGTGGGCAAAGCCCACGGGCGACGTCCCGTGGGTCGAGTCCCTGGCGCCTCATGCTCCCACGCGGCGGGCGGCGCGTCAAGCAAATGCCCGCCTGTCGATGACGACGCGGCGCGGAACCGGGAGCACGGCCCTGTCTGCGGTCCGGGGTGCCCGTATAGTGCCTGTACGCCGTCCACGGACGCCCCGGGGGAAGCTCATGACCGTGCCGGACCGACCCGCGTTGCCCGTGCTCCATCGCCGTAGCGGCGACCCGGGGCGCACGGAGCGCCTTGGCCCATACGCCATCGAGTCGCTCATCGACCCCGGCGAGGAGGGGGCGGGCACGGTCTACCGGGTGCGCATCGAGCCGCACCAGCGCACGAGCGTCAGCTACCACCGACGAGCGGAGGAGTATTACTTCGTCCTGGCCGGGCGCGGGACGGCGGTCCTGAACGGGCGCGCGTACCCGCTGACGGCGGGCGACTTCCTGCGGCTGCCGCCCGGAACGACGCACGGGTTCGTCACCGGAGACGAATCGCTGGACCTGCTCGACGTCCACACGCCGGGGTGCCGGCCCGACCGCGACGTGTACGTCGCGGGTCCGGCGCCGGAGGGGTTCGGGCCTGGGTAATGGGAGGGCGGTGCGATGGCGGCAACACCGGGACAGGTCATCGGGCTGGGCGAGATCCTGTGGGATCTCCTGCCGGGCGGCCGGCAGCTCGGCGGCGCCCCGTTCAACTTCGCCTTTCACTGCCACCAGCTGGGCCGCCCGAGTGCCGTGGTCAGCCGCGTCGGCGCGGCCGACCTCGGGCGCGAGATCCGCGCGGCCGTCCGGCGCCTCGGGCTGTCCGACGCCCACCTGCAGGAAGACGACCGGCACCCGACCGGCACCGTGACGGTGGCAGTGGACGAGCGCGGCCAGCCGGCATTCACGATCACCCCCGAGGTGGCCTACGACTACCTCGCCTGGGACACGGGGCTGGAGGGGCTGTTCGCCCACGCGGAGGCGGTCTGCTTCGGCACCCTGATCCAGCGCCACCCGGTCGCCCGTGAGACGGTCCGCCGCGCCCTCGGCGCGGCCCGCAACGCCCTGATCGTGTACGACGTCAATCTGCGCCAGGACTTCTACAGCCGCGCGGTGATCGAGGAATCGCTGCGGGCGAGTCGATGGGCGAAGCTCAACGAGGACGAACTCGCCGTGCTGCGCGGCCTGCTGGGGCTGGGCGGGGAAACGCCATCCGCCGCGGTGCAGGAGCTGCGCCGGCGCTATCAGCTGGAAGTCGTGGCCGTGACGCGCGGTGAGCGCGGTTGCCTGGTGCAGACCGACGAGGAAGAGGTGAGCGTGCCGGGCGTTGCGGTCGCGGTGGTCGATACGGTCGGCGCCGGGGATGCGTTCACCGCGGGGCTGCTCGCCCTCACCCTGGAGGGCAAACCGCTGGGGGAGGCGGCGGCCTTCGCGAACCGGCTGGCAGCCCGAGTGGCCGCGTCCGCTGGCGGCACGCCGGCGCTCGACCGGGCGGAACTCGAACGGAGGTGAGCGCCGATGGACGTCAAGACGGTGCTGATCACCGGGGCGGCGGGCAACCTGGGGGCCAAGCTGCGCCGCCACCTGGAAGGGCGGTACGACCTGCGCCTCCTCGACATCGACCCGAACGGCGACGAGGCGATCGTCCCGGCGGATCTCGGCCGGTGGGAGCCGGCGTGGGTCGAGCGATTCCGCGGCGCCGACGCCGTCGTTCACCTGGCGGCCGACCCGACCGCCCACCAGACGTGGCCGAACCTGGTCGGGCCGAACGTGGACGCGGTCGTGAACGTGTTCCTGGCCGCCGCCGCGGGCGGGGTGCGCCGCGTCGTTTTCGCCAGCTCGAACCACGTCATGGGCGGCTACCAGCACGACCCGACACCGCTGCTGACTCCCGATCTCCCGCCGCGTCCCGGGGCACACTACGCCTCCGGCGGTCACCAGCGCGACAGCACCGCTTACGGCTCGGCGAAGCTGTTCGGCGAGCGCGTCGGCAAGTGCTTCGCCGAGGCGCACGGGCTGTCGGCGGTGGCGGTGCGCATCGGCTGGACGCGGATCGGGGACAATCGGGCCGAGGAGGTGCCGCCCGAGCGCGGGCCGTGGTTCCGGCTGATGTGGCTGTCGAACCGCGATTACTGCCAGCTGATGGAACGGTGCCTCCTCGCCGACCTGCCGGCGCCGTTCGTCGTGGTCAACGGCATGTCGGCCAACACGGGCATGCGCTGGGACGTGGAGACAACGCGCCGGCTGGTCGGGTACGAGCCGCAGGACGACGTAACGCGGCCGGCAGGGTGACTGCCCGGCTCAGGTCGCCGCAACAGCAAAGCCCGCGGGTGGCGTCCCGTGGGCCAGCTGTCACCCGAGGATCTGGCGGCGCCGCTTGATGTAGTCCCAGACGACGTACCGATCCAGGTCGCGCCCGCCCGGAAAGAAGACGCGGCCCTTCGTCGCTTCGGCCAGCCGGTACGCAAACTGCACGTCCTCGCGGGTCTGGTTCCAGCTCGACAGCAGAAAGATGTTGATCGTGATGCCCTCGCGGGCGCAGAGTTGCCCCTCACGCATCGTCGCCTTCTCGGTGGCGGGGTGCGGCGGGTACTTCAGGTGCAGCTTCTCGCCCTCGAAGTGGGCGGTCGGGAGGCCGTCGGTGATCAGGATCGCCTGCCGGTTGGGCGTGTCCTGCACGGACAGCAAGCGGCGGGCCAGGTGCAGGCCGTGTTGGATGTTGGTGAAGTGGGGCGGCACCTGGTGCTCGCTGAGGCGCGGGTTGCTCATGTCCGCGACGAGATCGACCCACGGGTCGAAGATCGTCACTGGTTTGGGCATCAGGGCCGCGACTTCCGAGACGTGCCGCGGCTTCGCGAAGGTGTACATCTCGATGAACTGCAGGAAGTCGCCCGGGTACTCGGTGCGGATCAGCCCGTCGAGCGCCAGGCCCATCCGCTTGACGTTGACGTAGGTTCCGCCGTAGCGCATCGACCCGCTCATGTCGA
>JADLBT010000304.1 GCA_020847555.1 Gemmataceae bacterium | reverse complement strand
TCGGGAGTGACCTGCAACCCGGCGGTCGGCTATGCGGCGGACCTGCTGGTGCGCGCGGGCGCGACCGTGCTCTTCTCCGAAGTGACCGAGGTGCGGGACGCGATCCACCTGCTCACGCCCCGCGCGGCCGATCGGGAAACAGCGCTGGCGCTGGTGCGGGAGATGCGCTGGTACGACGAGTACCTGGCGCGCGGCGGCGCCGACCGCAGCGCCAATCCCACCCCCGGCAACAAGCGGGGCGGCCTCGCCAACGTGGTCGAGAAGGCGCTCGGCTCGATCGCGAAAGCGGGTTCCACCGCCATCCGCTCGGTCGCCTCGCACGGCGAGAAACCGTCCACCCGCGGGCTCGTGTTCGCCGCCACTCCCGCCAGCGACTTCATCTGCGGCGCCCAGCAGCTCGCCTCGATGAACCTGCACGTCTTCACCACTGGGGAGGGCACCCCTTACGGCCTTGCCATGGTCCCGGTGATCAAGGTATCGTCCCGCACCGCGCTCGCCGAGCGGTGGCCGGACCTGATCGACCTCGACGCCGGCCGCATCGCCACCGGCCGCGCCACCCTGGAAGAGACCGGGCAGGAGATCTTCCGCCTGATCCTCGATGTCGCGGGGGGGCGGAAGACCTGGGCCGAACGGTGGGGGCTGCACAATGCGCTGACACCGTTCAATCCCGGACCCGTCACATAGTACCCTCTTTTTAGGTTTTCAGATAAGCGGATACTATACTGCGAAAATGGTTCTCCGTTCGCTTATCCTGTTGCTCATCGGCGCCCTCGGGGCGATGGGCCAGACGGTCTTCGGCCGCAACCTCGTCCAGAACCCCGGCGCCGAGGCCGGGCAGGCCATCGCCAGCGTCGACGAGACCCGGGTCGCGATTCCGAACTGGACCGCCACCGGGACGATGACGGCGGTGAAATACGATTCGTCGAACTTCCTGGACTCGAGCGCCTACGGCCCCGGCGACCGCGGCAAAAACTACTTCGCCGTCGCCGACGCGGGGAACGCTTCGACCGCCACCCAGACCGTCGATCTGGCGGGCGGCGCGGCCGAGATCGACGCCGGCCGGGTGCGCTTCTTCCTGAGCGGATACCTCGGCGGCACGCCGTACGTCAAGGGCGCGCTGCGGGCGGTCTTTCTCGACGCCTCGGGCGGGACGCTGCTCGAGACTGCGGCCAGCGCCCCGGCGGACGACGGCTCCGGCGAAGCGGTGCTGTTCCTGCGGACCGCCAGCGGCTTCCTGCTGCCGAACACGCGCTCGGTCAAGCTGGTGCTGGAGCTGCAATCGACCACCGCCGGTTTCGGTTACGCGTCCGCCGACAATCTGTCGTTCGCGCTGGCGCTCGAACCCGTGCTCGGCCAGAACCTGGTGGTGAACGGCGACGCCGAAACGGACGCGGGCGAGGAGTCCATGAGCACCTGGAGTCCGATCTCGGGCTGGAATACGCCCACCGGCATGATGGCCGTTCGTTATTCCGCAACCGGCTTTGCCGCGAGCGATCCGCTGCCCGAGAATCGCGGACGGAACCTGTTCGCCGCCTACAACACGGTGACCCGTTCGGCCTTCCAGACCATCGACGTGACGCTGGCGAAGGAGCGGATCGACAGCGGAGGGGTGGGGTACCAGCTCTCGGGTTTCCTGGGAGGCTACGGGGACTATCCCGACCAGGCGCGGCTCGCGCTGGCGTTTCTCGACGCGGGCGGGCGTGAACTGGGCAAGGCCGAGGTGGGGCCGGTGACGTTGCAGGATCGCGGCGGCAAGTCGGGGCTGCTGCGGCGGGCGGGCGAGGGCGCCGTGCCCTCGGGGACGCGGCAGTTGCACCTCACCCTGTGGATGACGTTCCTCGGCGACCCGACGACGAACATCTACGCCCACGCCGATAACATTTCGCTCGTCCTGACGTCGGGCGCCGGCGCGGTGAGCCTCAATCGCATCTCGAACGCGGCCAGCGGGGCTACGGGAGCGGTCGCGCCGGGCGGGATGGTGGCGCTTGCGGTTTCCGGGGTGACGCTCGATTCGCGCGCCAATTTCCAGCTCGACTCGCAGGGCCGGGTGGCGAAGGAACTGGCCGGGGTCAAGGTGTTCTTCGACGGCACGCAGGCGCCGCTGCTCTACGTGCAGTCGAGCCAGATCGGCGCGGTCGTGCCCTTCGACGTGGACGGCAAGACCAGCACCCAGGTGCGGGTGGAATACCAGGGAGTCCGGTCGAACACGGTCGCGGCGCAGGTCGCGCGGACGGCGCCCGGGGTTTTCACCCAGGAGGGCGGGGCAACGGGGCGCGGCCTGATCTACGGCGACACGTGGACCCTGAACTCCGCCGCCAGCCCGGCGGCGAAAGGCTCGGTCGCGACCATCCTGTGGACCGGCGGCGGCCAGACCAATCCGGCGGGCGTGGACGGGCGGATCGAGACCCAGAGCCTGCCGCGGGTGGCGCAGCCGGTCACCGTCTCGATCGGCGGGCAGAATGCCGAGGTCGTGTACGCGGGCGGCGTGTACCAGGGGTGGGCCGGCCTGCTGATGGTGCAGGCCCGGGTGCCGGCGGCGGCTGCTGCCGGCGACGCCGTCCCGGTCACGGTGACGGTGGGCGGGTCCTCCAGCCAGGCGGGCGTCACGATGGCGGTGCGCTGAGCCGGGCCAGGCTTTCATCCCAGGGCCGTCGGGCGCGGCCGCGCTCGTTTGCGCTATACTGGTGAAGTTCCGCCCGTCCGCCCAGGGTATTCGTATGTTCCTCAGCATCAAAGAGATGGAACTGCGGAAGGTCCGTTTCGACGAGACTCTTCCGCCTGGGGGAATCGACTTTTCAGGCGAAGCCCTGGTGCAGGTTTCCCCGCTTCACGCGGTGGGAACCGCCGAGATGCTGAAGAACACGGAAGGCGAAGTGCGGATCGTGGGGCGGTACAGCGTCGAGATGGAATCGGAATGCGACCGCTGCCTGGGGCGCGCCCGTTTTCCGCTCGATGCGCCCTTCGACCTCTTCTACCGGCCCGCTTCCGTCATCGCGCGCGATGAGGAAGTCGCGATCGACGAGGGAGAAGCGGAGATCGGGTTTTACGAGGGCGGCGGGATCGAACTGGAGGACATCCTCCGCGAGCAGGTCCTGCTGGCGCTGCCCATGCAGCGCGTCTGCGGCGAAGCCTGCCGGGGCATCTGCCCGGTCTGCGGCGGCGATCGCAACGAAACCGAGTGCGACTGCCGGCCGGCCGGGGCCGACGATCGCTGGGGGGCTCTCCGCGGATTGCAGTAACCGGCCGCCGGCGGCGGCCGAAGAGAAATTTGGAAGTTCCCGCGCAAGCGGATAAGATCTGTTGAGGTACAGAAATGCCGAATCCGAAACGTAGACACTCGCAACGGCGGACCGCCACCCGCCGCGCCCACGACGCCATGAAAGCGCCGGGGCTGTCGGAGTGCCCGAACTGTCACGAACCCAAGCTGCCGCACCGCGTGTGCCCGCGCTGCGGCCAGTACAAGGGCCGCGAAGTCATCGAAGTCGTACAGGAGTAGCCTCCACCCGACATGCTGACCATTGCCGTGGATGCAATGGGCGGAGATCACGCCCCGAGGTCCGAAGTGGTCGGGGCGCTCGACGCCGCCAGGAGTCTCGACGTCAAAGTAATCCTGGTCGGCCGGGACGACCTGTTGCGCCGCGAGCTGAATCAGCATGAGGGCTGGCGCGACCTCCCCATCGAGATCGCCCACGCCGGCGAGCGGGTCACCATGGAGGACAGCGCCGCCAAGGCGTTCCGCACCAAGCGCGACAGTTCGCTGCGGGTGGCCTGCCGGCTGGTCCGCGACGGCGCCGCGCAGGGATTCGTGTCGGCGGGCAACACCGGCGCGGTGATGGCCACCGCCAAGATCGTGCAGGGTGTGGTGCCCGGCGTCGATCGTCCCGCTCTGGCCGGGGTGTTCCCCACGGTGGCCGGTTCCCCGGTGGTGGTGGTGGACGTAGGCGCCAACGTCGATTGCGACCCGCGCCAGATCGCGCAGTTCGCCGTGATGGGCGAGATCTACTCCCGCACCATCCTGCACCGCCCGCGGCCGCGCGTCGGGCTGCTCTCCATCGGCGAGGAGGAACACAAGGGCAACGACCTCACCCGCCTCGCCACGCCGCTGCTGAAGGGGCTCAACGTGAACTTCGTCGGCAACGTCGAGGGGCGCGACATCTTCGGCGGCGAGGTGGACGTGGTGGTCTGCGACGGCTTCATCGGCAACGTCGCGCTCAAGGTGGCCGAGGGCCTGGGGGACATGGTCAAGCGCCTCCTGCAGGAATCGCTCGAAGCCACCGTCACGCGCAAGATCGGCTACGTGCTGGCCCGCGACGCCTTCACCGAATTCAAGAAGCGCCTGGACTACTCCGAGTACGGCGGCGCCCCGCTGCTCGGGGTGCGTGGGGTCTGCATCATCTGCCACGGACGCAGCAACGGCAACGCCATCAAGAACGCCATCCGGGTGGCGGCCGAGTTCGCCCAGGGCAAAATCAACAGCCGCATCGAGGCCGAGCTGAAGCTGCCGGCGCTCGACAAACTGGCCAGCGCCAACTGACCTGTCACCCTTCGGTGGTTCCGCTCATCCATAATCGAGGATGCCGATGAAACTGCTGGCGTGGCCGCTTCTGCTGGCCGCCTCCACCTTCGCCGCCGAGCGCCCGGACCAGGTCGCCTGGACCTTCTCGGTGGAGCCTGCCGCCGCCGCCCCGGGCTCCAGGGTCGTCGGCCGGCTGACCGGGAAACTGTCCCCGGGCTGGCACCTGTACTCGTTCTCCACCCCGGCGGCCATGCCCGCTACCATCCGGCTGCCGGAAGGTTCGCCTTTGCAGGCTTTCCGGGTCTTCCAGCCGAAGCCGGTCCGCGCCTTCGACCCCAACTTCAACTCCGACACCGAAACCTTCGAGCACGAGGTGGTCTTCTACGTCGAAGGGACGCTCCGTCCGGACGTCGCCGCCGGTCCGTCCGAGATCGCGCTCAATCTTAAATACCAGACGTGCTCGGACAAGCTGTGCGTCCCCGGGCGCGCCACCGTGACCGCCGCCGCCATCGCCATCGACCCGGCTGCAAAGGCCGCGCCTCCTGCCATCCCCGCCGGCTACAGCGAACCGCGCCCGCCCGACGCCTCCGCCCCCGCCCCCGCGCCGTCCGCCCGGCAGGAAAGCTGGGCGGGGTTCCTGCTGGTGGCGTTCGGCTTCGGGCTGGCCGCGATTTTCACCCCCTGCGTGTTCCCGATGATCCCGATCACCATGTCCTACTTCCTCAACCGGCCCTCGGGCGGGCGGCGGGAGAGCGTGGTGCAGGCGGGGATTTTCTGCATCGGGATCGTGGTGGCGTTCTCGGCCCTCGGGCTCGCGCTCACCGCCGCGCTCGGACCCTTCGGCGTCGTGCAACTGGCGTCGAACCCGTGGGTCAACGG
>JADLBT010000303.1 GCA_020847555.1 Gemmataceae bacterium | reverse complement strand
TGCAGCATCTCTTCGACTACCTCACCGCCGAGCGCCCGCTAGCGGAGTTCCTGGCCAGCTACCCGGAGGTGGCATGTGAGCAGGCGGTGGCGCTGCTGGAGCTCGTCGGCCCGGCCTGGGACCGCTCCGCGCTGACGGCACACATCACCTATCCGACGGAGCTGGTCTGGGTGGACCCGGGCCGGATGAGCGGCACGCCCTGCTTCCGGGACTCGCGCGTGCCGGTGCAGTACATTTTTGACTATCTGGAGGCGGGGGATAGCCTGGATCTGTTCCTCGATGAATTTCCGACGGTCTCCCGGGAGCGGGCGCTCGGAGTACTCCGAGTGGCGGGAAGGTGGGTGAGCGACCATGCGCATCCTGCTTGACGAGTGCGTGCCACGCTCATTGAGTCGCCACCTCGGTTCTCATCAAGTGCGGAGCGTTCAATCGCTGGGCTGGACGTCGCGACCCGATGGGGAGGTTCTGGGGCGTGCGCCGAGCTCGTTCGACTTCTTCGTCCCCGGGATCGCTCCATCCCCGCACAGCTTGCCCGAGATCAGGCGTTTCCGGCCATTGTCATCCTGCGCGGGGGGCAGGGGCGGGTCCAGGACCTTCTGCCGCTTGTCCCCGAGCTCCTGCGGTTACTCAAGGTCGCCCGGCCGGGAAGAATTGTCGAACTCAATACGCGCCTGGCCGCCCCCCGCTGGATCCGGGAGCGGGCGCCGCACTACAGCGCGCCGCGCTCCCGAATCAGCTCGCTCCCTGGCCGTGTCGATCCCGATCCGTGCCGTCGTGCGACCGCGTCGTCTACCACCCCGCCTTCCCCGCGCGGTACCTGGAGAAGTGCAGGAGGATGGTGCTGACGCTCTTGCCGTCCGGGCTCAGAACGCCGCCCAGGTCGATCCAGGGGAGCAGGCCGAGCAGCGGATCGCGCCAGTAGATGTGGTAGCCGTTCGCCGAGCCGACCGCGTCGCCGATGCGCATGCTGAGCGTCACCGGGGCCACGAAGTGAAGGCCTTCCGGATAGAGCTGTGCCTCCACCACGCCGAGCGAGGGCGACATGTCGACGACCGTGATGTCCGTGTCGGTCAGGAGCGAGCCGGGCAGCAGGGTCAGCGTGTGGCGACCACAGACGATCGTGCCGCCGGTCAGCGCCGAGATGCGCCGGGTGACGCTGAGCGGCGCGCGGGGCGCCGCCGAGGCCGCCAGGGGCGTGTCCGTTCCGTCCTGCGGAACGCTGACGAAGGTCGGATCGTTCTGGCCCGGGCCCGGGGTCGTGGACTGGCTGCCGCAGCCGACGGCGGCCAGCGCCACCGCGCCGAACAGTGGCAGGAGGAGTCGACGGCTGAAGGCCAGGAGGTGGTCGGGGCTGGAGCTCGGGTGCATCTGCACTCTCCGGGGTCTCGGGTCTGAGGAAATGGCTTCCGTGCGGTCGGGCACCTGCAACTGTCTGACAACAGGGCAATCGTCGTGCCGTGGGCGTCCGGTGCGGGTGGAACGGGGTTGACCGCGCCGGGAATGTGGCCGGAAGCGGCTTCAAGGCAGCGGTTTGACTGAACCGCCCGGTTCGGATTCACCCTCGCCCCACGCCGCGCGCCCGAAAAGCCTGTCCGGGGCTGAAAACCCGATGGCGACGTATGGATTTGGGTGGCGCTCCCGCGGGCCATTGCGCCGCAACGCGTAACGGCGCCCGGCCGGTTTCAGCCACCGGCCGGTGCAAATGACGCACTCCTCCGGGTCCACTCGATCGTGCGTCCTGCACGGCTGCGCCATCTCACCCAGAGCCACCCGACGAGGCCGCGTCACTCATTACTCCGTCGGCGCGCGGTCGATATTCAGCGGGAACCCGGGAGGATCTCCATGCTGAAGTCGGCCAACGTTCATTTCACGCGCTCGATCGCCGGTCGCGTCCTCGCCCTGATCGTCCTCGTCTGCCTGTCGCTCGGCCTGGCCGCGTTCCTTTTCCCGGCGCATGGCGCGGCCGCCTCGCCCGAGGTCTACGTGAGCTCGCCGACGCTGCCGCTCATCGAGTGGACCGCCGAGGACACGATGTTCCGCCCCCGCTTTCCCGCGGGCATCGAGCTGGAAGAGGACCTGCGCCGCGAGCGCGGGCTCCGCGAGGAGGACCCCGAGGAGGAAGCGGCCGAGCGCCGCGCCGAACAGGCTTCCGGGCTCCTCTCCACCATCGAGTCGATCACCATGCTCGAGGACGCGGCGCTGAACGGCTACTACTTCATCCCGGCCGACCCCTCCGGCGCGGTGGGGCCGAACCACGTGATCTCCGTGGTCAACTCGGCCATCCGCTGGCACACCACGGCGGGCGTGGCGCAGAACTCGCAGCGGCTGGGCATGAACTCCTCGGGTTCGATCGTCGGCTCGTTCTTCGAGTCGCTGAACCCCATCAACTCACTGTTCGATCCGAAGGCCTACTACGACACGCAGGCGGGCCTTTTCCTGGTGGTCGTGCTGGAGAAGGGGAACAGCCCCACGACCTCGCGCATCCTGCTGGCCGTCTCCGACGACAGCGATCCGAACGGCACCTGGTACTACCTGGCCATCAATTCGAAGGTGAACATCGGCGGCAACGACTGCTGGGCCGATTACCCGAGCCTCGGCGTGGACGAGCAGGCGGTCTACATCACGAACAACATGTTCACCTGGCCGGGCGGCTGGGGTGGCAACCGGCTCTGGATCGTCGACAAGACGGCGTTCTACGCCGGCAGCGGCGGCTCCGCCACGATCTACGACCCCTGGGCCCTGGCCGGCGCCTCCGGTTTTGCCACCACCTGCATGGTCGCCAGCATCTTCGGCACCGCGCCCTCCGGCAACACGGGCACCTGGCTCCTCTCCTACTCGGGCCTGACCGACGGCACGAACGAGTACGTGGGCTTCACGCGCGTGGACAACCCGATCGCCTCGCCCACCTTCACCTATACGCAGGTGAACTGCGGCAACATCGACAACACGAGCGTCTCCATGCCGAAGTCGTCCCAGCCCGGCACGGGCGTGCAACTGGAGATGAACGACAGCCGCGCGCTGGCGGCCTGCTACCGCAACAACAAGCTCTATCTCTGCGCCCAGGTCGTGCCGCCCTCCGGCACCGACGCGGGCCAGGCCACGGTGCACTGGTGGAAGTTCGACTCGACGACGCCCGCCGCGATCACGCTGGTGGACCATGGCAACGTGGGCGGCGAGGAGATCGCCAGCGGCACGAACACGGCGTTCCCGTCCATCGCGGTGAGCGCCGCGGACGACATCGCCGTGGGCTTCTCCGCCTCGGGCGCCAGCGTCTACCCGGGCAGCTACTACGCCGTGCGCTCGGTGGGCGACCCCGCGGGCACGATGCAGGCGCCGGTCGTGGTGGCTCCGGGCGTGGACTTCTACTACCGGGCCTTCGGCGGCTCGCGCAACCGCTGGGGCGACTACACGGTGACCGCCATCGACCCCACGGGCACGACGTTCTGGACCTATAACAAGTACGCCCTGTCGCGCGGCAGCATCCTGGGCGGTTACCCCACTGAAGATGGCCGCTGGGGCACGCGCTGGGCCAGTTTCACCGCGTCGAGCACGCCGGCGCCGCTGGCGGCTTCGCTCACCGCGCCGAACGGCGGCGAAAGCTGGGGTTTCGGCACCGCACACAACATCACCTGGACGGCCACCGGCGGCACGGCCCCGATCACCGTCGACCTGGACTACTCCACGAACTCGGGCGG
>JADLBT010000302.1 GCA_020847555.1 Gemmataceae bacterium | reverse complement strand
TGGCATGGGGCTCATGTGTCAGAGGTAAGAGGAATCAGAAGGTCAGGGGACAGGGACAGAATAGCAAAGCCCACGGGCGGCGTCCCGTGGGCGGAGTGCTGGGCACTTCGCCTGTGGGCCGCCGCCCGTGGGCCTTGAGCAACAGCCCTCCCCTTCATTGCTTCTCGGCCGCCAGCCCTTCTTCCAGGTCGCGGACCAGGCCGGGGTCGCGGCGGCGCAGATCCTCGACGAACCGCCGCGCCTCGGGCAGTGGGCAGGAGAGGGCGTAGCGGGCGATCGCACGGCGGGCGATCGGGCTGGCGTGAGTCGGCTTGCCGTACTGGGCCAGCACCTTCGGCGTCAGCTCCCACATCTTCCAGCGTCGCAAATCCTCGACCGCCAGGTCCGCCACCTCGCCGTCAGGGAGCATTACCTCCAGACCGCGCAGCACCTGGGGGCGGCTCTCGGCCGGCCTCCAGTTGTGGTAGAAGCGCAGCGTCCGGGCCACGGCAAAGCGTTCTGTGAAGGACTTCTTCCGGTCGCCGAGCATGGCCACGAGCAGATCCCACCCCTCGCGCGGCCGCAGGTTGATGTACCCGCACAGCACGCCGTCCAGAGACGCCGCAGTGCGCTCCGTCGGCGCCTCCAACATCTTGCGCAGCAGGGTCGCGTCCGTGTCGCCGCCCGACGCGCCGAGCAGGAATGCGTACAGGCTCAGGCGCTCGGGGGCCGTCTTCGGATCCTGAAGCAGGCGGCGCAGGCCGTCGGCCGGCAGGTGGCGCGCGACCTGGCCCACCTCCTGATCACTCGATCGGGCGAACTCGAGAAACGCATCCTGCGACACCCCTTCGTCGGCGTGGTCGAGGTAGTCGAAGACGTAACGGAGAACCTGCGCCCGGTCCTTGCCCTGCAAGGCCAGCAGACCTTGCAGGTACTGGAGGACCGCGTCCGACCGCACCGACCGGCCGACGATCACCTTTAACTTGCCGTCGGCGACGGTACACGCGACGACGAACCTCGGCGGATCCTTCGGGTCGAGGACGGGGAGGTAGCTGGGCAGGGTGAGCGTCTTGACCGCTCCGACCGCCGGATCGGACCGCAGCGTGCGCAGGACGTGGAAGTCGGTGGTGCCGGACCCTGCTGGGGCGCCGGGGGTGCTGTCAAAGCGCGGGTTGGCGAGGGTGCCGTAGAGGATGACCTTCGCCGGCGCCAGTTCCTCGCGGAGGGTCGGGCGGCTCGCCAGGCTGCCGCAGAGCGAGCACGCCGGGGCAGGGCAGGGGAGCAGGCACAGGGTCAACACCCCCAGCCCGATCCACGGTTTTCGCATCATGCGTGTACTCCTTCGGTTCGGCGGGCATGGGACGATCGCGGGGTCTTTGGGGTCGCCTCCAGCGCGGTAAGGGCTTGCTCGTGTTCCGCGGTCCCACCCTGGCCGAGCAGGAAGGCGTACCAGCCCCGGTGTTCGCGCGGTCCTCTCGTCACGCAGGAGCCGGATGAGGGTTTCGGCAGATGCCTTCGGTGCCGTCTCTCGCGGGTTCATTTTGTCCCGGGTGGGCTCCCCGAAGACGGCTCGGTTTCCAGACGAAGCAGTTCCTCCAGATCCTTGATGAGGCCCGGATCACGACGACGCTGCTCACCAACAAGGGCGGCGGCGCACTTGCCGGGGCATTGCAGGGCGAAGCGGAGGACCGCCCGGCGGATCACCGGGACGTTGTGCGACTCCTTCGCGAACAGATCCAGCACGCGGTCGGCCTTCTCCCAGCGCTGCCATTTGCGCAGATCCTCAACGGCGAAATCGGCCATGTCCGGGTAGTCGAGCGCCAGCGCCACGGCCTCGACCCGGGCCGCAACGGGAATCACGTCGGGCCGCTCGTCCCACAGGAACCGGATCGTGCGCAGCGCCGCGTAGCGGTTCAGGAACTCCTGCTTGCCGTCCTGGAGCAGGCCCCGCAGGTACGCCCACCCCTCCTTCGGCTGGAGGATGACGTACCCGGCCAGCATCCCATCCACGCCGCCGGCTGGCCGCTTCACCGGATCCTCAAGCATGGCGCGCAGCAGGCGAGCGTGCCGGTCCGTGCCGCACTGGCCGAGAAGCAGGCCGTACAGGCCGTAGCGGAGCGACGGCGTTTTCGGGTCGCGCAGCCACCCGGCGAGGGTATCGGCGGGCAGCTTCCTCGCCATGGCGCGGTAATCGGTGTAGGACGAGCGCGCGTACTCGCGGAAGGCGTCGATGGCCACCTCGGGGTCGGCACTGTTGAGGTGGTCGAAGGCGTAGTGGAGTCGCTCGGCGAGGGGACGGTCCTTGCGTGTGACGGCGCCGGTGAAATACTTGACCAGCTCACCCCCCGCCGGCACCTCGACGCCGCGGTACGGGTCGAGGGTGCCGCGGTAGAAGTCGCAGAAGACGAGGAACTTGCCCTTCGTCGCAGGAAGGTACTTCGGCAGTTTCTCGATCACCTTGCGGCCCGCGACGATGTCCCCGCCCTTGAAGACGGTTTCGACGACGAGATCCGTGGTTCCGCCGCCTCCCTCGCCGCGGCGGGCGTTGCGGAAGGTGCCGAGGATGACGACGCTCGCCTGGTTCAGGTCGCCGACGAGGGTCGGGCCGCGTTCGCCGCCGCAGCAGAAGGGCGATGCGAGGGCAGGGGAGGGGAGCGAACAGACCAGCAAGATGGGGATCAGCCGACACAGGCGAGGCGCGGCCATCGGCGATCCTCCGAGGTGTCCTGTAATACGAAGCGTTTTTCTCCCCTCTCCCTCCAACGGGGGAGAGGGGAGAAACAAAGGTGCGCTCGCAACGAAGAGTTGGTCACTTCGTCTTGGCCGCCGGCTCCGGTGTGGTCGCCGGCATCTCGGCCTCCAGCCGCAGCAATTCCTGGGCGTCGTTCACCCAGTCGGCATCGCGGCGGCGCTGTTCGGCGACGAAGGCGACGGCGCGCTTGCCGGGGCACTGCAGGGCGAAGCGCAGGATCGCCCGGCGGATCACCGGGACGTTGTGCGTCTCCTTCGCGAACAGATCCAGCACGCGGTCGCACAACTCCCAGCGTTGCCACTTGCGCAGATCCTCGATCGCGAAGTCGGCCATGTCCGGATGGTCCAGAATCGCCGCCACGCCCGTCACCAGGTCGGTACGCGGCATCAGGTCGGACCGCTCGTTCCACAGAAACCGGCTCGTGCGCAGGGCCGCGTAGCGCATCAGGAAGTCCTGCTGGCCGTCCTTCATCACGCCGCGCAGATACTCCCACCCCTCCTTCGGCTGCAGCATGATGTACGACGCGAGCATGCCGTCGATGCCCGACCCGCGCCGCTTCTCCGGGTCGTCGATCATGCTCCGCAGCAGTTTGCCGTGCTTCTGCGGGTCGCCGCAGTGGCCGAGCAGCGAGGCGTACAGGCCATAGCGATACGGCGGGGTCTTCGGATCCTGCAGCCACGCCGCGAGCTTCTCGGCGGGCAATTTCTTCGCCATGTCGCGATAGTCCTTGTAGTCCGCCCTGGCGTACTCGCGGTAGGCGTCCAGGGCGACGTCGAGGTCGGCACTGTTCAGGTACTCGAAGCAGAGGCGCAGCCGCTCGCTGGCCGGCTGGTCCTTGACGGCGAGGGCGCGGGTGAGGTAGCTGACGAGATCGCTGCCGGAGGGCACCTCGACGCCGCGGTATGGGTCGATCCGGTCCTTGTAAACGTCGCAGAAGACGACGAACTTGCTCTTGGAGGCCGGCACGCCGCGGTCGAGTTCGAGTTTGTTCCCCTTGACGGCGCGCTTGAGAGCGTCGTGCGGCTTGAGCACCTTCTCGATGATGAAATCGGTCTTGCCGCCGAGAGTATCGTCGCCGGCGCCAGGGCGGTAGTTGGTGAAGTGGCCGAGCAGCACCAGGCTGGCCTGGTTGAAGTCGCCCACCAGGGTCGGCCCCTTCTCGTCCATGCAGAACGGGCAGGCGGTCACTTCCGCCGGCCCCGACAGCCCGACCAGGGCTGCCAGCCCCAGGGCCAGAATCACGCGGCGTACCGCAGCCATCGCCGGACCTCCTCGCAAGATGTCGCTTCCTTCGTGGTCGGTCGTTACCGGGGAAACGGGTCGGCCCCGCTCAAACCCCATCTGCGTATTATGGCGACGAACGGCGGTCAAGAGCAAGCGCGTTGCGGCGCAGGGGGTGGAGTAAACTGGAGAGGCGAGCGCGAGCGAGCGGGGCGGACCGTTCGCTGGCGCTCGTGGCTGGTAACCGCAACAACTGCGACCGACCTCTAGCGCAGCCACGGGTCCGGCTCAGGGGGCGTTTTCTTGACCGTATCCTCATCCCCAAACGGCACCCGCAGGATGGTCTGCTCTCCCGAGCGCCCGGGCTGCTGGACGAAATCGACCCGGCCAATGACCTGGAGCCACTGGTTCGGGGGGATGTTCGCAACGCTGCCTTCCCCAAGGATCACCGGCACGCTCACCTGGACGGCATCGCCGGCGCAGCACTGCATCCGGTAGCGGGCCAGGGTGAACGCGCGCGGATTGCCGGAAGGGGCGAACTGGCCGACCACCTGCACGGTCTTGCCCGCCCACTCCTGCCGCCGATCCTTCGTGAACCCCATCGCTTCGAGCAGCTTCAAATCGACGGCGAACACCGGCCCCTGACCGAGGTCGTAGCGGTGATCGACGGGGTTGCCCTGCTGGCGGAGTGTCACGATCAGGCGTTTGCGGGGAACCTCGACTTCCTTGATCGTCCCGGTCCGAAGCAGGGCGTCCCCGGACGGGGCGCCGTTGGTCGCCTCGCCCGCCTGGATCTCCGCAACCCCCTCGCCCCCCACCAGCCGGCGGTCACGAAACAGCTTGACGGTCACCGGCATGCCGGGCTCCAGATCGGCGAGCGTGGCCGGTGCGCCCTTGATGAAGATCGGCACCTCCTTGGCCAGCGGATCGACGGTCCGGGCCACCACCGCCGCCGCCCCCTGGAGTGGGTCGTGTCCCAACCCAATCAGCCAGGTAACCTCGCTCATCTCGCGCGTCATGTCGATCGTGCTGCCCTCCACGCTCAGCCCCTTGTTCGGCAGGTTCAGCAGGAACAGCATGATCGGGATCAGCAGGACGACGTACCGCCACGGCGCCCACGAGTGATCGTGGTCATGGTCGTGGCCGTGCCCGTGCGCGTGGGGGGCAGCGGCGCTCGCCAGCGCGGGCTCGCCTTCCCGGATCCCCTCGCGGGTGTGGTGGTGGCAGTGGGCGTGCCCGTGGTCGTGGCTGTGGGCGTGATCGTGGTCGTGATGATGATGAGCGTGAGCGTGGCTGTGGTCGTGGTGGTGATGGGCGTGGGCATGGCGAGCACTGGACTGACGCCAGAGGATGACGGAGCGCACCGCGGCCATGACGACCAGGATGTAGCCGCTGATTACCACGAACGGGTGGAACTGCCTGCCGAGTATCAGGTTCAGCATGTCCGTCTGCCAGTAGTAAAGCGCCAGGCAGACGCCGCCGAAGGCCGCGGAGATGCCGACCAGGCAGACCTGATCGAGGTAATAGCTCTCGCTGTCGGTGTCGTGGCTATGGGCCATGAACGAAACCTCCTTCCGGTGCGGTCGGCGCACCGCCACAGGGACGAGCAGCATTCGGCGAGCCGGCGGGTTCATCCCGCCGGAACCAGCCCGGCGACTCGCCAGATCTCTTGCGCTTCGTCCCATTAGAAGCGGTTTCCAAACGCCGTGGGAGGGGGCTCCAGTCCCTGAGAGTTCAAGGCGGATCGGGGGACGGAGCCGGCTCCCACGGCGTTTGGAAACCGCTTCTTACCCACCTGTCGTCGGGAACACGTCGATGAGCGTTTCCGCGATGGTCTCGCCGAAGTAGTAGACGAGCAGGCTCCAGGCCAGCACTTGCAGCACCACCGCCGTCACGATGGTCGCGATCAGGCGCGGCCGAAAGATGCGGGTGTACATCATCAACAGCTTGATGTCGAGCATCGGCCCGAGCACCAGGAAGGCCACCTTCGACGCGGGCGGCCACAGCCCGACCGGCTGGAAGTTGGCCGCCACGAACGCATCGGCCTCGCTGCACAGGCAGAAGATGACCGCGAACGCCATCATGATCGGGATGGATGTCAGCGGATAGTCCTGCAGCAGGCGCTCGGCGCCTATCTGCGGCACCAGGATGCGGGCAACCGACGCGATCAGCGCCCCCAGTACCAGGAAGGCCATGATGTCCACGAAGTCGTGCAGGGCCGTCTCGGTGATGTTACCCAGCCGGCGCAGGAACGGCTGTCGCTGGGGCGGGGCATCGGCGTGGGCCTCGTGGCGGGCCACCTCGCGGACGACGATCGGGGCGAGCAGAGCCTCTCGGCCGTGCTTGTGGAGTTGCCTCTCCACGATCAGGCCGGTCGTGACGGCGATGACGAAGGCGAGGCCGGCCCGCCACAGCACCCAGCCGGCCATCCCGCCAAACGCCGGGTCCGCCTGGAACGCCACGGCCGTGCTCGTCAGCACGACGACGTTGATGATCGGCCCGGCGAGCAGATACGAGGTGCATACGCTAAGCGGCACCCCCTTGCGCAGCAGGCGGCGCATCACCGGGATGATGCCGCACTCGCACATGGGGAAGACAAGCCCGAGGACGGCGCCCAGCCCGACCGCTCCGACGTGCATCGCCCGCCCGCTCGGGATGAACCGAGCGATCATCTGCTGGGGGACGAACTCTTCCAGGATGCCGGCCAGGACCACGCCCAGAACGATGAACGGCAACGCCTCATAGATGATGCCGGCGAAGATCAGGATGAGCTTGTCGTAGTCCACGGCGGTAGGAGCCCCTGGCGCCACGAGTCAGCGGGCCTGCCGAGGTTTCTACGCCGGCCGGCCCCGTCCGGTTCACTGCGGTAACCTCTCCCCCTCACTCCTCCCCTGCGAGGGAGCAGGTTTCCTCCGAGAGATGTTATTGTCGGGCGGCGGGCGCCGCTACGCAAGGGCGTCGCGGGCGGGTACGGGGTGGGTCGCGGAGGCCGGCGCCGCCTGTAACGCCTGCAGCGCCGCGGCGGCCCGGCGGCGGTCGCGGCGGCGCTGCCAGGACCGCACCGGCAGGCCGAGGAAGAACAGCAGCACGCTCAGCAACACGATGGTGCCGCCCTCGCCGGGGTTGGTCCAGGAATTCGTCCCGATCACCGGGATGCTCAGCTCCCAGCTCAGCCAGTGACCGCCGACCCCGGCCAGCAGGCACACGCCGATGGACGCCCAGAACAGCTGCCGCATGTTCCGGCTGACCAGCGCGGCCGTCGCCGCCGGCACGATTAGCAGGGCGTTGATGAGCAGGGCGCCAACGACTTTCAGGCACAGGTTGACGATGAGGGCCAGGAAGATGATGAACAGATAGTTGCACAGCCGCACCCGGACGCGCCGCGACATCGCCAGGCTGTGGCTGAAGCTCGCGAGTGTCACGTCGTTGTACTGCCAGAACAGGAAGGCGGCGGTGACCGCGCACAACGCCAGCAGTACGAGGAGTTCGGCATCCGCCATGGTCACCAGGTTGCCGAACAGGAAGTTCTCGGGCGACATGTACCGGCGCCCGGCGCCGACCTTGAAGAAGATCGCCCCCAGCCCGATCGACCCGGCGAAGAAGACGCCGATGATGGTGTCGTTCGCCTGTCCGGTGTACTCGCGCATAAAGGCGATGGCGATCCCCACCACGATCCCGAAGGCGACCATGATGAGGGTGATCCAGAGGGTGTAGGCGTGGTCCGTCTCGGCGCCGGTGAAGAACCCCATCAGCAGCCCCAGGGCAACGCCGGCGAACGCGCAGTGGGCGAGGGCATCGCTGAAGAACGCCATGCGGTTGCCGACGACCAGCGACCCGACGGCCCCGCACACCAGCGCCACGAGAAGGATCGCGAGCAGCCCCCGGACGTTGACGTACTCGCTCAGGAACGTGCCCGGGCCGAGCGTATCTCGACAGAAGTCGGCGATCGCGTGGATCCAGGCGTTCAGCTGCGCAACCACGGCAGAACTCTCCTCGGTGCGAAAAACGTTCGCTCTCGGCCTGCACTTCTCTTACCATCATAGCGACCGCCCTCCATTTACCGAGATGCACATGGGCCAGCCGGACTCGCTTCTCCTCCTCCAGCGGCCGACGCGGGCGCGCTGGCTGTTCCTGACCTACGCCGCCGCCCTGTCGCTGATCCTCTACCTCGACCGGATCTGCATTGCCGAGTCGGCCGGCGCGATCGGCGCCGAGCTGGGACTGAGCGACGTGCAGCGCGGATGGATGTTCACCGCGTTCACGATCGGGTACATGCTGTTCGAGATCCCGAGCGGAGCGTGGGGCGACCGCTACGGGCCGCGCCGCGTGCTGCTGCGCATCGTGCTGTGCTGGTCGTTGTTCACGGCCCTGACCGGGTGCGTCCAGCACTTCATCCTCGACAGCGGGCATCAGCTTGATCTGTTCGGGCTGGCGGTGCCGCTGCTGCTCGACGGGTTCCTGGTGCTGCTGCTGGTGCGCTTCCTGTTCGGGGCGGCGGAGGCGGGGGCGTACCCGAACCTGGCGAAGAGTTCGTCGGCCTGGTTCCCGGCCCAGGAGCGCGGGTTGGCTCAGGGGGTCGTGGCGACGGCCGGGCGGCTGGGCGGGGGGATGGCGTCGGGCGCGACCATCCTCGTCGCCGGGGTGGTGAACGAGCATCTGTGGCCCGGGATGGGGTGGCGCGTCACCTTCTGGGTGTTCGGGTCGCTGGGGGTGATCTGGGCGATCCTGTTCGCCCGATGGTTCCGCAACTCGCCGGCCGACCACCCGTCGGTCAACGCCGCCGAACTGGCGCTGATCCGGGGTGAGCACGAAAGCCCACGGGTGGCGCCCCGTGGGTCGAGTTCTCACCACGACACCCACGGGGCGCCACCCGTGGGCTTCAAGACGCCGTGGGCGGCGATGCTGACCAGCCCGAACCTGTGGGCCTACTCGCTGTCGGCGTTCTGCAGCGCGTTCGTCGTGTACCTGTACTTCACGCGCTTCCCGGAGTACCTGCAGGACCGGCACGGCGTCCCGAAGGCGACGTGGGGCTGGGTGGCGGGCCTGCCGATGGTGTGCGGGGCGGTCGGGTGCGTGCTCGGGGGCGTGCTGACCGACCTGCTCGTGCGCCGCACCGGCAGCCGGCGCTGGGGGCGGCGCACCATGGGCATGGTCGGCAAGGGCGGCGGCGGGGTGCTGCTCCTGTGCGGAGCGCTGATGGACCAGCCGGCGCTGGCACTGGTCTTCATCGCCGCGTCGGCGTTCATGGCCGACCTGGCGCTGGCGGCGCACTGGGCCGTCTGTACCGACGCTGGCGGGCGCTTCGTGGGGACGGTGTTCGGCGTGATGAACATGGTGGCGGCGGTGGGAGCGTCGCTGTCGCCGGTGCTGGCGGGGTATGTGCTCAGCGGGCTGTCACCGCGCGACCCCGCCGGGCACTTCAACCCGGCGGAGCGCGCATGGGCGTGGGACGTGGTGCTGTACGTGTACGCCGTGACCCTCGTGGTTGGAGCGCTGTGCTGGCTGCGCATCGATGCGGAGGAGTCCATGGTCGGCTGAGCAGGGGTCGCGCGAAACTCGCTGACGCGCTTCCGATGCGCTCTGAAGGCATCCAATCGGTCGGCCTTCTTCTCGCGGAGCGCCAATAGCGCCCGACAGACGCTCAGCCGCCCGCGAGCGGCTTGCCGTTCACTGTCTTGACGCCCTCGCGCGGGATCACAATGATGTGGTAGCGGAAGCCCGGGCGCAGGTCGCGCGTGGAGAGCGCCGCCGCCTTGAGGTCGCCGCCCTCCGTCAGGCGGGTGCTGAGGTTCAGCCGGCTCCCGCGCGTCGCGGCGACCAGCACCAACTCCTTCTGGAAATTAACTTCCGGCACCTTCTTCTCCGGCTCCCACGCCTTCCACAGGGCGGCGAACGTCTTCTCGTTTGCGATCGCCTGCCCGGCGGGTGCCTGCTTCATCAGCGCTTCGTCCATCACAGAGCCGCGCCACTCCCGGAGCGGCTTCAGGGCGCCCTGTTGAGCGGCCGCAGCGGGCCAGAGAACCGCCGCCAGCGACAGGACGACGAGCGGCAACGCGAACCGAGTCATGATAAGATCCTCCTGTCCCTGGGACGCGCGGGCCGGTGATGGGATGGCGGTTGCGAGAGCCCTGCGCCCCTCGGGTGCATAGATTTTATATGGCTTCTCTCTCGTGTCTCCAGCGTGGCATTCCAGCATGCGGCCCGTGAGGCGTCGAACGCCGCCCATGTGACCCCGACCGAAAACCGCGCGCGAACGCCCAAATTGCCATTCCCTCCTACTTCAGATCGCTGGTACAATCCACCCGTATTCACTGGATCATGGACGAGTCGCTCGCCGCGGCAAGGAGGCTGCCGGGTGTCCACACTTGCCCCACCCCCCGCCCCCCTGACTCAACCGACCATTCGCCCCGCCCGGGCGTGGTTGTCCGCCCTGCGTTCTCCCGCGGACCACCCCCGGCTGTGTGTCGTGCTACTCCTGCTGTGGTGTGCGGTCCTCTTCTTCTACGGGCTGAGTGCCGGCGCGTTGTGGCGTACCGAGGGGCTGCGCGCCATCATCGCGGCCGAGTTCCTCAACAGCGGCAACTGGATTGTGCCGACACTCTACGGCGAGCCGCGGTTCACCAAGCCGCCGGGCATGTACGCGGCCATCGCTCTGTGCAGCCTGCCGTTCGGGGCCGTCACCGAGTGGACGGCGCGGCTGCCATCGGCCCTGGCGGCGACGGCAGTGGTGTTCCTGTTCTACTGGTACTTCGCGCGGCAACTCGGGCGCCTCGCCGGCCTGGTCGCGGCGCTGCTGGTGCCGGTCGGGTTCATGTGGCTCGACAAGGCGCCGTCCGCCGAGATCGACATGGTGCAGGTCGCCTGGGTGACCGCGTCGCTGCTGTTCTTCTTCCGGGCGCTGGAGGAGGAAGACTTGCCCCAAAGCCCACGGGT
>JADLBT010000301.1 GCA_020847555.1 Gemmataceae bacterium | reverse complement strand
GGCGGTTCCTGGCGCAGCTGGCGGGCGGCGCCCCCGGGGCCGACCTGACCCGCCAGGCGGCGGACGCGCGGCGCCGACGGGAGCGGTGATTAGACAATGGGGTCCACTATAGTCCTCGGCGGTGCCCCGGAGGATGATGCGGGCGTCGTCCGGCCACCTTGAAGTGCCTCCGTAACTCGGTCGGGTCGCTGGTGAGGGCCGCATACCTGCGGTCTCGCAGGCAGAAGATCATGTACGGGTCGAGCGCCACCGTCGCCCTCCTTCCCCACCAGGATCGTGCAGTCCTGGATGGCCGTGCTGATCTCGTCCTCGTCGAGTTCGACCCTGATGTACTCCTCGCAGTTGGGGCAGTAGATGCCCTGCTTCCGGCAGTCCCAGTCGTCCACCTCGACGCCCAGAGGGGTGGTCAGGTCCAGGCTCATCGCGGTATCGACGACTACCCCCACGCGGCGGTGGACCAGCGGGTAACAGCACGCCCCGCACAGCAGTTCGGGGTTGCCCTCGTCCTCGCCTGCCTCCCCCGTTGGTGCCTCGGACTGAAGGGTCTCGCCCGCGGCTGCGGGGGACTACAACGCTTCACATTCTTGCCCGGCGTCACGATCTCTTTCTGTTAACTCTACAGCGCTAGGTTGACCTTGCTCGGGTCCAGTAGATCAGCGAAACTGTGCATTCCGCGTCGCTGAGGGTGCGGCGGTTGCGGCGGACGAACTTGTCGTCGGTCATCGGGTCGCCGCCGGTGACCGGTTCGGCCAGGCGTCTCAACTCTTCGAGGACGGCGGGCGGTTTTTTTTGCCACCGACCGCCCGGCGCCGGGTCGGCGGACGCGGTCTGTCGGCCGGCCGCGGAGGTCGGTGTCGAGTTCCTCACGGCCGCGGCGGATGGTATCGACGTGTAGGCCGGTGGCCTGGGCCAGGAGGGTATCGCCGCCGTTCACCCCTACGAGAACCCGACACCACTGTCGAACTTCCTGCAAATGCTGGCGATTCTGCTGATCCCCGCCTTCCTGTGTTACACGTTCGGGGTCATGGTCGGAGACCGCCGCCAGGCCGCGGATACGAGCGAGGTGAAGAGCAATCTCAACAATCCCGGCGCGCACGGTTTCTCGGAAGTGCTCTATGCCTTCTCTTCGTCGGCGAACAACAACGGCAGCGCATTCGCGGGACTGTCGGCCAACGAACCATTCTACAACATCGCCCTCGGTCTGGCGATGCTCATGGGCCGCTTCTGGCTCATGGTCCCCGTGCTGGCCGTTGCCGGCGCGCTGGCCCGCAAGAAGTACACGCCGCCCAGCACCGGCACCCTGCCCACGCACACACCGCTCTTTGTGGTGCTGCTTGTGGGGACGGTGCTGCTCGTCGGGGCACTGACGTTCGTTCCCGCGCTGGCGCTGGGGCCGGTCGTTGAGCATTTGAAGATGCGAATGTAGCCGTCACGCTCCGCGTGACGAGCGTTCCTTACGCGGAGCGTGACGGCTACATAGGAGTCCCTCATGTCCGCGTCCGCGGGAGCGCGACCGTTGTTCGACCCGCCGATTGTACGGCGTGCCGTGATCGACGCCTTCACAAAGCTCGATCCGCGCCACCAGGCCCGCAACCCGGTGATGTTCACGGTGCTCGTGGGCAGTGTCCTGACGACCGTGCTGGGCGTCCAGGCCCTCTTCACCAACGGACAGGAATCGCCGGGTTTCATCCTGACCATCTCCGCGTGGCTGTGGTTCACCGTCCTGTTCGCCAACTTTGCCGAGGCGATGGCCGAGGGTCGCGGCAAGGCCCAGGCTGACTCGCTACGGCAGACGCGCAAGGAATAGGAGGAGTGAGTGATGACACCGTCAGGGTGCATCTATACAGTGAATCCGGCGATGAAGAGCCGCTTCAGCAGCTTCCGAAACCCGCCGTTCGCGTGGCGGGTCTTTCTGGTTGCCGCCGTGTCCGCCATACCCAGGTTTCTCACCGGGGGAATAGTGAGCCTGTTACTTGGCGGGTTCCTTATTTGCTTCCTTACCGGGGCGCTGATCTTCGCACTCGCAGGGGCTGCAATGGAAGCATGGCCCAATCAACCTTACACGATCTGCTCAACAAGCCGTGCCCATGACCGACCAACCCCGAGGACAAGCGCTCCATGCAAGAGTCAAACCTGTACTTCGTTATCCCCACCTCCCGCAGTCGATAGGTGGGAGAGACCGCCGCGCACTACGATGAGCACTCTCTGACGCAATCGTTTGTGGTAGTTGCTCCATGCCAGCATCTCCCATTGTGGCCACCTTAACCGGGGCGACGGTATGGTGATAGAATAACGGACAAGTGAGGCGAGCAGTGCCGTGCCCGTGGTAGAAGAACCATGAGTAATGACCGTAGCGGGCCACGAGTATCGATATCGGCGGCGGTGGTGACGGCACCCCGATCCGCGTGTGGGCGCTGCGGCTGTCCACGGGAAAATAACCACATGACGAGCCCAAACAATTGGAGGCACGCACTATGACGCGATCCCTTTCTCTCGCTACCTCGCTACTCATCGTGACGGGAGCGATTGCGGCCGACCCCGAGGTCGCCGGCCTCAAGGCCGTCCACCGCCACGGGCAGACGTTCATCACCTGGATCGATGCGGCCGAGGGCGAGGCCGGGGCGAAGTTCCGGTACAGCCTGTACCGCTCCGCCAAGCCGATCACCGCCGGCACCCTCAAGGATGCAGAACTGTGTTACCACGGGGTGCTGAACAACTCCGCCCGACTGTTCGGCACCGCGTTCAACGCCAGGGACCGCATCGACCCCAGGAAGCCGACGGCAATCATCGTCGAGGGCGGTACGCCGCTGCCGATGTGGAGTGGGCTCGCCGTGCGTACCGTCCGCAAGCCGGGGAAGTCGTACTACGCCGTCGTCGCGACGGACGAGAAGTTCGCCCCACTGTCGAAGGTCGCCCCCGGGAAGAGCGCCACGACTGAGCCGGTCACCGAGGAAGTAGCGCCGATCCGGCCCATCAAGCTGCACGACTCGAAGGAACGGCAGCAGTTTTCGCCGCCAGGACCGATCACGTTCCCGAAGGGTTTGCCGCTCCGTGTGGAACTTCACGGTAGCCAGGCCCAGGGCGGCGGCGCGGGCCAGTATGGCAACTACTACCTCTATTTCGCCACTCCGGAGATGGGTTATCGCGATGGGCTCCCCGGTGTCTTTTCGGTCCAGCACCTTCAGGCGAAATCAGGAAGCTATCTCCTGCTTCGAGGCCGCGACGCCATCGAGCATCCCGACGGTACGCGCGCCAGGGAAACCGTGTGGTTTGGCTACGCCTGCGTTCCCCAGCACGCAACGCACTCGGAACCGCGGGCGTACCCGTTCACTGAACGCCGCCAGGAGTGGATTATCGACTGGGTCATGAAGGCGTACACCGTCGATCCCGAACAAGTGACGATGTCCGGCGGTTCGATGGGAGCCTGGGGTACGACGACATACGGGCTTCGCCACCCCGAACGGTTCGCGGCCCTCTACCCGAACCGGCCTCGAACCCGGCAACGCGGCCTGCCTACGATCATCAAGCCAACCCCGAAGACACAGCAAGTTTTCCTCGACGATGGGATCACGGATTACTTCACACGCATGGACATGGTGAAATTCGTCTCCGAGCACCCCGGCGACCTCCCATTCTACGGGTGGTGCTGCGGCCGGCGCGACGGCTTCGCCACCTGGCAAGAACAGCTCGACATGGTGAAGGCGATGACTGCGGCGCGGCACGGTTTCGCCTTCGCCTGGAACAACGGTGACCACAGTTCTGGGGCGCAACCGATGGCGAAGATGCTGAAGTACTACCCGCCCGAGTTGTTCGCCCGGAACAGGAGCTACCCGGCGTTTGCAAACAGCTCCATTGACCAGAAACTCGGCAACGGCGACCCGAAGGACGGTGATCTCGAAGGCGGCATCAACCTGGGGTTCAAGTGGTCGGATGTCGTGGACGAGGAAGCGAAGTGGTCGGTGCGGCTCTCCAACGAACTGGCGACAGGCAACATGACGGTGGACGTGACCCCGCGGCGGTGTCAAAAGTTCAAGGCCAAGGCCGGCGCATCCTTGCAGTGGATGACATCCAATGGTCGTTCCGGCAAGGTGACGGCAGACAAGAATGGGCTGATGACCGTGACCGATGTTCTGTTGAAGGGTGGCAAGAAAGTGACGCTGACCATCACACACTGATTGTTGACTATCTGTGGCTCACAGAGGTAGAATCGACTCCTCTGTCTCAAGCGAGCAAGCTACGGGAGATGATTTCCAAATCCACGCCCTTAACAGAATCTACTGAGGCTTGCCTTGGCGTGACTCTCCCTTGTCACTGGCTTCCTCCTTCTTCGACAGCAATGCTCCTACGAGGCCCGCAACCAGCACGGCGAGGTAGAACTGACCGGTGAGAGCTTCCAGCCATGCACATGTCCGAGCAGGCGTGGAGAGCGGCGTTACGTCGCCGTAGCCCACCGTCGTCAATGTGATGAAGCTGTAGTAGGTAAACAGGTGAATCCGTGAATGGCCCGCCTGCACCTGTTCCGCCAATCGGTCCCCAACCTGGAATGATCCAGGCCATGCCGTATCCAGCGTCGAGTACAGGACTCCCCAGGCCATCCCCAGCAGCAAATAGCCGCAGATCACTCCGAAGACGCTATCTGGCGACAGTACTTGGCGGCGAAAGAGCGAAGCGACGATCATCGCTGCCGCCCAGAAATAGAACACGACTGCCAAGCAGTGGCCGATCAACACGACCGAATCGTGCAGATGGGTGGTTAGCAGATGACCGCCCAGCGACAGCAGGCCAGTTGGGATGTCGATTGGCAACCCCATCGGACGCGGTATTGGAAGACAACGCGCCTGGATAGGCGGTTCAAAGAGAGGGCAGAGCAAGTCCTTTGGTGCTAAGGCAATGCGGCTCGACTCGCCGAACAGGGCATCTGGGTGGTGTGTGTCGATGAAATGCCCACCTTCCAGGTCGTGGAGCGTGGCCCGGTTCCGATCCGGTGAATACGTTGGCAAATGAAATACATGTAAGCGTGACTGACTGTTGATGGGGTTTATCGTTTTCTTGGAGGTGTGCGGAGGAGCTTGATCCACGACTACGACCAGATCCCGTCCCGGGTGGTGACGCAGCAACTGCCCCAGAAAATCAATCACTTCTCCCGAGGCAATCCGTTTGTCATGCACTCGAAACACCAGACGCCCTTGAGGACTGATCGCCGATAGCGCCGAGATACTGCCTCGGTTGTCAGCAACTTGAGTAATCGGTGTCCCGTTCAATACGGCCTGAACGGCACGAACTCGAAGGTCAAACGTGGAATACGGCAGACCGTCCATAGCGAACACTCCTCTGGGGTGGTTCTTGAGGAGTTGTTAGTGTGGCAAAACTTTTGCGGTGAGCCATAGTATTAAGACCTGGCGGACCAAATGCCCTGACGCCGACGAGCCGGAAGCGTCAGCGCCGGCTTTGTCCAAACTGCCGTCGCTGACGCTTCCGACTCGTCGGGTTTGGCGCGGGCCGTCAGCGTCTGTAGCACCAGCTCAGCGGGCGGCCGAACCCACTATTATACTCCACGTCCACCGAGCCATCTTCCAGAAAGATGGTTTCCACGGTGTCGCTGCCGTAGTTGAAAATGATTCGGTTGCGCCGGTGCTCGATTCGCGGCGTACTGTCGGGCGGGAGTGCCAGCGGCACGTTCACGTTCCGGCCGGCGTGAGGGTGGTAAAACGTCACGAGGTGCGTCGGCCGAACGGGGCACGGGGCCGGCCCGAGGATCGTCCCGAAGTACGAGACACGCTGGCCGTAGGCGGCCTGCGGCCCGGACGCGCTCACCACAGCGCCGCAAACATCTCCGGCCCCATAATGGTAACGCACCCGCGCGGCCCGTGCCGTGTCGGCAGATACCACAATCAAGGCCAAGGCCACGAGGCCAGCGGTCAGCAAGCGACGACGGAGCATCGGTGTCCCTCCTGCAGAAGGGTATCGTCCGGGTGACGGCGAAGGATGGGGGAATCCCGGAAGATAAGGAAGCCCCGGCGGGCCAGAGTGACTACCCTGCCGGGGCTTCGGCGTTTATCGAAGGGGTGAGGCGGACTGCTGGTGCTCAAGGCAACCCGCCGGACGGCGGGGCGTAGACGCCGGTTGGCGGCACCCCCATCTGCGGGACGACGCCGACCGGGGCGGGCGGGGGCGGTACGCCGCCGGCGCCGTTGCAGCAAGGCGGGGCGATCGGGGCGGTCCCCACGACAGCCGCGGGCGGGGCACAGCGGCGGCTATGGCAGCAGCCCGCGACGAGCAGGGCAGCGCCGCACGCCAGGCCTGCAATCAGGTGCCGCATAATCATGACAGTTCCTCCAGGCTAAGGTGGGCGGCGGCCAGAGCAACCTGCCAGGCGCCCGTGCGGACATACCTACCGCGGCGATCACCCGGCCAGAGCCCGGACGTGGGACCGCGGTCGCAAGTTTCGACTTGCTGGCGGGACGGCGAGCGTATCGTGCCGCGGAGAGTTCCTTCTCCTGCTCCTTGGGGCACGGAAACCGCCCTCACTTCGTGGCCCCAGTCCCGGCCCCCGGTTGCCCGGTGCCATTCGCCGATCGGACCACGAACTATCTAAACGGTAGAACCAGGGTCGGGGGGAATCAACGAATTTTGAATCGGCTGCGTCCCCTCTCCGTCCGTCGGCGCCAACCTGTATCGCGTGGGCGAGGCGTGGCGGCGGCAGAGGTCGCGCGGGGCGCGCGGGTTGTGCCGGATCGGTTGCTTGAGCGGGCTGGCCGGGCGCCCTATGATGGTCCTCGCAGCCGGTGGCGAGGGTCAGCCGGCTTGCACCGGCTGCGCAGGCGGCCGGCCGGTTTACCGACCCTCGCGCGTCACCCGGCCGGCGCGATGAACCCGTCTTCCGAACCCGACCGGCGCCCCGCCTCTTACCACGACGTCCGCATGCGCGGCTTCCAGACGCGGACCGAGGTGGCCGCCGTCTGGCAACTCCTCGACGGACGCATCGGGCCGCTCGATCAGGAAGCCATCGACCTGCACCACGCCGCCGGCCGCGTTCTGGCGGCCGACGTGACCGCGGCCGAGCCGGTGCCGAGCTTCGACCGGGCAGCCATGGACGGGTACGCGCTGCGCGGCGAGGAGACGTTCGGCTGCGACCCGTACAACCCGCTGGAGTTCACGATCGTCGGCCAGTCGCTTCCGGCCCGCCCGTACACCCGGACGGTGCGGCCCGGCGAGACGGTGCGCATCATGACCGGCGCTCCTCTCCCGGACGGGGCCGACGCGGTGCTGCAGGCGGAGGCGGCGGAGGAGGTTCCCAGCGAGGGGGCGGTGCGGCTGCGGGTGCGCGAGCCGGTGCCGCCGGCCCGCCACGTCGGCCGGCGGGGCGAGGACATCCAGGCGGGTACGGTGGTCCTTCGCGCCGGGCGCGTCCTGCGCCCCCAGGATGTTGCCGTGCTGGCCGCGCTTGGCGCCAGTCCGGTCCCGGTGGTCCGGCGGCCGTCGGCTGCCATCCTGGTGACGGGCGACGAACTGCTGCCGTGCGGGTCGAAGCCGGAAGGGTTCCGGATCGTCGATAGTAACTCGGTCATGCTCGCCGCCCTGGTCCGCCGCGACGGCGGGGTGCCGGGCGACCCGGTCCTGGTCCCCGACCGTCCGGAGGCGGTCCGCGACGCGCTGCTCGGGGCGAGCGCGGACGTCGTCCTCGTTTCGGGCGGGTCGTCGGTAGGGCTGGAGGACCACGCCCCGCGTCTCCTGGCGGAGTTGGGGGAACTGACCGTCCACGGCGTCGCGCTGCGGCCGGCGAGCCCCACCGGGGTCGGGTTCCTGGGCGGCCGGCCAGTCTTTTTGCTGCCGGGCAACCCGGTGTCGTGCCTGTGCGCCTACGATCTGTTTGCGGCGCGCGCGGTCCGCGGACTGGGGGGCCGCGACCAGAATCTCCCGTACCGCCGCCGCCGCCTGCCCCTGGCGCGCAAGCTCGTCTCGGTGGTCGGGCGCGTGGATTATGTGCGGGTGCAGATCCGCGCCGGTGAAGTCGAGCCGCTCGCGGTCAGCGGCGCCTCGATCCTCAGCTCGACGACGCGAGCCGACGGCTTCGTCCTGGTGCCCGTGGACTCGGAAGGACAGGCGGCCGGCGAGGAGGTCGAGGTGTTGCTCTACGACAACTCTTGAGCGCGCCCGGGGCACCGGCCCCACCTCCCCAGGGTGCGTTTCGCGACCCTGACGCGCAGACGGAGCAGATCGGCAGGTCGGCCTGGCCCAGTTCCGCAGAGTCAGCAGCAGGCAGAAAGCAGCAGGCAGCCAGGGGCCGACGGGCCGTGGCTGCCTGCTGCTTTCTGCCTCCTGCTGCTTTCTGCCTACTGCTTCGCGTCGGGTGGCTGCAGCGCGCGCACCAGCTGGCCGTTGGTGCCGTTGTAGATCCGGACAACACCCTCCTCGCCGCCGGCCGCGACGATGGCCCCGTCCGGGGTGACGCCGATGGCGTAGATGAAGTCCTTGTTGCCGCCGAAGTTCCGCACGTTCCCACCGTTCTGGACGTTCCAGAACTTCACCGTCTGGTCGCCGCTGCATGTCACGAAGTTCGTCGATTTACCGACGAACAGCAACCGCGTCACCTGCTTGGTGTGGGCGTTGATCGTTCGCACCTGTTCGCCCTTCTCGTAGTCCCACACCTTGACGGTGTTGTCGGCACCGGCGCTGGCGAGCAGGTTGCCGCCGCTGAACCAGCCGACGTCGAGTACCTGATGCGTGTGGCCCTCGAACGACTTGAGGAACTTGCCGGACGGCACCTCGAACACCTTGATGAACTTGTCGGCCCCGCAGCTGGCGATCTTGTCCCCCCTGGGGCTGAAGCAGACGCCGTAGACGGTGTCGCTGTGGCCGCCCTTGATGCTGGCGACCTCCTTCCAGCTGCCGACCTCGTAAATCTTGACCTCCCCATCCTCGGTCGGGGCGCCGCCGCCGGTCGCGAGGAGTTTGCCGTCGGGGGAGAAAGCCAGCGCGACGACGTTGTGGGCAAACCCGGTCAGCCGGTGCCGCAACTGTCCTGTCCGAACATCCCACAGGGAGACGGTCTGGAAGCTGCCGCTCGCGAGGAACTTGCCGTCCGGCGAGAACGCCATCGACTCGACGAGCGACAGGTGAGCGGCCTTCACCGGCTTGCTGGCCGACGTCTTCAGGTCGGGGTCGAGGAGCGAGCGGACGTAGGTGCCCGAGCCCGCGTCATAGATGTGGATCTGGTTCCCGCGCCCGGCCGCAACCACCGACTTGTCCGGGCTGACGGCGACCGCCCGGACCGGGGTGACATTGGCCGGCGGCACGCCGATCACGATCGTCTTGCGGATACTCGGGCCGGTCGGTGCCTTGGCCCCCTGGTCGATCCACAGCTTGATGAGGGCCACCTCCTGCGGCGTCAGCGGCACCTCCTCCCTGGGCGGCATGTACGGCTTGCCGATGCGGGCGCACACCCGGTACAGCCGGCTCTGGTCGGACTTACCGGGCAGGACGGGCGAGCCGCTCTTGCCACCCTTGATCAGGTTCTCGTAGCTGCTGATGTCGAACTGACCTTCCTTGTTGTTGCCGCTGTGGCACGAGATGCAGCGCTTGTAGAAGATCGGCTCGATGTCCTTCTCGTACTTGACGGAATCCTTGCGGTCCAGCTCGACGATCTTGATCGGGCCGGGTTCCTTTTTCTTCTCCTGGGCAAGGACCGGGGTGGGCAGCACCGCCACCAGGCACAGCGCGAAGATGCGACGCATCGGGGAATGCTCCTTCGATAATCGGTCCTCCATCCGAGCCCGAAGCATAAGCGCAGGTGTTTGGTTTGCCGCGCTGACGCTTCGGGCTCGGACGGACACCATCGACTACTTCGTGACGTTCACACTCAGTTTCGTTTCGTGGTTCAGGGCGACGTTGTTCTGGATCGTGGCGATGGCCCGGACGATCAGATTCTGGCGGTTGCCAGGCTGGGCGCCGGGCGGCACGCGGATGAGCAGCTTCGCCTCGTTCTGGCCGGCCGGGATCGTGACCGCGTCGGCCGACAGTCCCTGCACACTCTTCGGGAGTACCAGTTCCACCTTGAACGGACCGGCGTACTCGTACTGCCGGTTCACGCGCACGACCACCTCGACCTGGTTGCCGACCTTGACCGCCGGGTTGGCGTTGGCAAGGCTCAGCGTCGCGACCTGCTTCGGCAGGACGGTGAGGACGAGCGGCGTCGAGGGCAGGACCACGTTCACCGGCTTCCCCTTGCCGCCCGGGGGGACGGCCCCGGAGGCGTGCAGGACGATGGTGTACGTGCCCGGTAGCAGATTCGTCGGGACGGTCAGGGCGATCGTTGCCTCGTCCTTCGGCGCCGTCAGGTTCTGGGCCGGGAACTGCATACCCTGGGGCAACTCCTGCGGCAGCGGTTGGATCTGAATCGGCCCCTTGAGGTCCGCCAGCAGGCGGGCCGCCTTCAGCTTCACCGTCACCTTTTCGCCGGACGAGACGGTTGCCGTCTCCGGGCTGAGCGTCAGGTTGAACGGCGCCTTGCCGTTGACCGCGAGCATCAGCGCGCGGTCGAGGCGGGTGATCGTCGGGATGTTCTGCTGCGCCTGGGTCGGCCAGGTGATGGTCGCCGGCCGCGCCTCGCGCACCACCGACTTGCCTCCGATGACGGCGGTGCCCTTGACCTTGACCTCGCCGAGGAAGGCGGCCGCGGTCGGCGCGGCGCTCAGCACCAGGTTCGCCTGCTTCATCCCCGCGCCGATCGTTTGCGGCCGGCATGTAACGCCGGGCGGCAGCCCCTCGACAGTGAGGTTAATGTCGCCCTTGAACCCGTCCAGGCGCTGGGCGAAAACGACATAGTTACGGTGCCCGCCCTGGGCGAGGATACAGGTGTCGGGCCGGTAGGTGTCGGGCGGCATGACGATCAGCCGGAAGTCCGGCTGCTCGGGCGTGATCGACACCCGGTAAACGTGGTCCGGGCCGGCCAGCGTGTCGCCCAGGTGGCTGTAGACGAGCAGGTAATACTTGCCGTCGGCCGGGGCGACGAAGCGGTACGGCGCCGGGTCGCGGCTGAGGTTGTAAAAGCGCGTCGGGCTCAGGTTCGACGCTGGCGGCTCGTCGTCCTGCTGGGTCATCTCGACGACCTGCTTGCCGGTCGCGTTGTAGAGGATCAGGGACATATCGGTCGGCGCGCCGAGGCGCTGGCTCTGCACGTCGATGACGTACACCGCATCTTTCTTCGCGGTGAAGCTGAACCAGTCGCGGTCGCGCCGCTTCTCGATCCGCCCGGCAAGGTCGCACGGGAGGGGCACCTCCTGCGCCTTCTCCTGGGTTTCGTTGGCAGCGCTTTCGAGCACGACCGGCGCCTTCGCGAAGAACACCGGGACGGCGTTCGACGACCCGGCAGGCGTCTTGAGCCGGTACTCGAATCCGTCCAGGGTGCCGGTAACCGGGGAGACGCGGCCGCTGAAGCCGAGCCGCTGGAGGGCGACCGGGTCGTTCGGGGCGGTGACGGAGACCGTCAGCTTCTCCAGCACGCGCCCGTCGAGGACAGCGGCCGGGTCGAGCTTGCCGCCGGGCAGGTTGCGGCCGAAGAGGGTTACCTGGGCGGTCTTACCCGGCTCGACTACCGGCGGGAAGATGGCGTCGATCCACGGGCCGCGCGTGATCGTCAGGCGGTAGAAGTACTCGGGGCCGCCGAGTGTGTAGGTGAACTGGCAAAGGCGGGCGAAGTAGTCGCCGTCCGCGGAAGCGGTGAGATCCACGAGGGCGTCGTTCCCGGGCGGCGGGCGGTGGTAGGCGAGCTGCCGGCCGCTGGCGTCGAACAGCTTCAGCTCCGGCGAGAGGCGGCTGTCGATGGTGGCCCCGGCACAGTGGACGACCACGCGCTGCCCCTTCTTCGCGCTGAAGACGAAGTAATCGACGTCGGTCGGCGCGTTGACGGCGCCGGTAACGGTGGTCTCGACCTCGACGCGCTGGGCCTGGTCCACATCGTTGTTCGCTTCCTTTTCGAGTACCTCGGCCAGCTCCCCGACGATGAACGCGCGTGGGTTGCTGACGCCGTGCTTGCCGACGAAGCGCACGTCGTGGTGCCCGGGCGGGACGTTGGGGGCGACGGTGACGGTGAACTTCGCGACCTGAGGCGTGCCACCCTTTTTCATCCCCTTGCCCTTGGGCAGCGTCTTCGGATCGACCTTGACGACGGTTGGCGCGACGGCGACGGCCTTGATCCCGGGGTGGCTGAACAGCAGAGCCTTCGGCTCGTCGAGGTCGGTCCCGGTGAAGGCGAGATCGACGGTGGAGCCGGCCTTTGCCCCGGCGGGGGTGACGATGGTGAGGCGGGGGGTGGCCTGCAGGCTGCCGAGCTGAGGCTGGGCGTGGACCCGACCGGCCAGCAGCAGGCCGCCCAGGAGGGCGACGGCCGCCGTGCCGGTCAGAAAACGTCTGGCGGGAACCCGGTCCCCTTGCATGGATGTCTCCTCGAACAAGAAACGGTCCGTGTGAGGTAGTGGGCTGCGGTGAGTCGCCGGCCGCGCCGCGGCTGGCGAATCGGGGTGGTGGGCCTGCCCCCTGGGCGAAGGTCCACGCGGTCGGTTTGTCCGTTGGGGGGTGGCAGTATCCCCGGAGCAACAGAACTCTCGGGGACGAAAGGTATCGTAATGCGGTGGCGCGCAAGGGTCAAGAAACTTCCGGACGGGTTCCCGGGCCACGCCACGGAGAGCCCGATTTTTGCTGTTGCAGCGGCGCTCCCCCGCGGCTATAGTCCCGCCTTCCCGTTTCATTACATCCATGAGCGCTGATGACAGGTGATCCCGCTGGACCAGGGGGCCGTGCGGGAACCTGGCGCCCGGTCCCGGGACTCGCCGCCCGGCCGCGCCGGGGAACCTGCCACGTTCCGGCGCCTCGGGGGGACGAGGTGAGCATGAAGGGCAAGCCGCTCTCGAAACCGTTACTCAGCCCGATTCTCGACAACGACGCCCTGACGCGCGGCCTGGGGGATCCGGAGGCGCGGGTGCTGGTCGAATGGCTGGTGGAGCAGGCGGAGCGCCTCGGCACGGCGGCCTCCGCGGAGGAGATCGCCCGGGGGGAAATCATCGAGCTGTGCGGCCGGGCGCGTGTCATAGGCCGCTTCGTCCACCTCTGGTGCCTGGCCCGCGAATACGGCGCCGCCTGCCAACTTGCCGCCGTCGCTCGGTTTACCTGGCCGTTGCCCGAAGGCCCGGCGGATCCTTGTGACCTGATGCAGGGTATACTGTCCTGGGAGGCGGATCGTCTGGCCTGCTGATCGCCCGGGCACCCGTACAACCAGCAGGGCCGGCCGCTGGTTGCGGTTTGGGCTGCGCACGCCGCTGCGCTGCGTATGCGGCCCGGACAGCAACCACCAGAGCGCGAATGAGAAAAACCCCAGGGGTTCTCCGATTTGGTCCCTTGTGAGTGCGCCTTCCCCGAGTTACCATGACAAGCTGGTCTCGGCTTTGATCGCTCCCCCCTCTCCTCTCCTTGCCCCGCGAGGTTGCCCGTGAGTACCGGCCACGACCCCAATGAAGTGAACCTGATCGAGCAGGCCCGGCGCCAGATCAACCGCCTCGCCGAGGAAATCTCGCACCTGTCGGAAATGGATCTTCCCCCTGCTCAGTATTACGGGGAGTTCCTTCAGCGGGTGCTGACTGCCATCGCCGCCCCGGCCGGGGCCATCTGGCTGCGGACCCAGCAGGGCAACCTGCAGCTGCAGTATCAGGTGAACATGCAGCACGTCGGCCTCAACCGCGACGAGAAGAGCCGCGAGATTCACAACAAGCTCCTCGAGGAGGCGTTCAAGAAGGGCCAGCCCGGGCTGATCCCGCCGCACAGCGGGATCGGCGACGGCGACGAGGGGCAGACCGGCCCCGGCAACCCGACCGACTTCGTCATCCTCATCGCCCCGATCCTCGTGGACAAGCAGGTCGAGGGGCTCGTCGAGGTCTGGCAGGATCCGCACCGCGGGGCCGACGCCCAGCGCGGCTTCCTGCAGTTCCTCGTCCGCATGGCTGGCCTGGCGTCCGGATACACGCGCAACCACCAACTCCGCCAGATGGTCGGGCAGCAGCAGGTGTGGACGTCGCTGGAGTCGTTCGCCCGCCAGGTCCACAACAGCCTCAACCCGACCGAGGTCGCCTACCTCGTCGCCAACGAGGGGCGCCGCCTGGTCGAGTGCGACCGGGTCAGCGTCGCTGTCCGGCACGGCAAGCGCGTCAAGATCGAGGCGATCAGCGGCGCCGACGTCGTGGAGAAACGATCCAACCTCGTCCAGCTGATGCGCGCCCTCACCGACGCCGTCCTCGCCTGGAACGAGAAACTCGTCTACACCGGCAGCAAGGACGAGGCGCTCCCGCCGGCCGTCCTGCGGGCTCTGGACGGCTACCTGGCGGAGAGCAACAGCAAACTCCTCGTCGTCCTGCCGCTGCGCGACGAGCGCGAGGCCGAGAGCAAGAAGCCGGCCCGATCGGCGCTCATCATGGAGTCGTTCGAGCCGAACGCTGCTCCCGAGCAGCTGATCGCGCGCCTGGAGGTCGTTGGCCGCCACTCCGTCTCGGCCCTGTACAACGCGGCCGAGCACAAGCGCATCCCCATGCGCTTCCTGTGGGTGCCGCTGGCGAAGCTGCAGGAGGGGCTGGGCGGCAAGGCGCGCGCCATCTGGGCCTGCGTCGGCGTGCTCGCCGTCGCTCTGGTGCTGGCGATGATCCTGGTGCCGTACCCGCTGCGCATGGAGGCCAACGGCCAGCTCCTCCCGCGGGAGCGGAACATCGTCTACGCCCCGGCCGAGGGCGTCGTCAAGGACTTCCCCGACTTCCTCAAGGTCGGCAGCCGGGTCTTCAAGAACCAGGAACTGGTTCTCATGTACTCCCCGCAGCTGCTCGAGGAGATCGAGACGGCGAAGGCGGAGATCGATTCGACCGCCGACAAGATGGCCTCGCTCCGGCAGCTGTTGCAGTCCACCCGCGACGACCAGGCCAAGGCGAGCCTCAAGACTCAGCTGATCGAGCAGGAGATCACCCACCGGACCAAGACGCGCATCCTGGAGGAGAAGCGGCGGCTGTACAACGCCGACCGTACCCGCGTCGGGTACTTCTGGCTGAAGTCGCCGCTGACCGGCATCGTCCTGACGGCCGACTTCCGCGAGCAGCTCAAGGGGATGCAGGTCAAGCCGTCGCAGCCGATCCTGCGCATCGGCAAGGTCGATCCGAAGGTGACACGCCTGGACGAATGGGAGATCGAACTGAAGATCCCGCAGAAGAACGTCGGTCAGGTGCTGACGGCATTCAACCGCGGCGAGGCGGTCAACGGCGAGCTGGACGTGGACCTGCTGCTGACGACCAAGCCGACGCAGACCTTCCGCGGCAAACTCCGGCGCGATCGGATCGGCTCCGAGGCGGCGCCGAACAAGAACGAGAACAACGAGTCCGAGCCGGTCGTCTACGCCTGGGTGCGCATCCACCCGGAGAAGGACGCCAACGGCAACGACGACATCCCGCCGGACTACCGGCTCCCGCCGGAATTGCTGCTGACCGGGACCGAGGTGCATTCCCGCATCCGGTGCGGCAACCGCGCCATGGGCTACTCGCTCTTCTACGGCGTGTGGGAGTTCATCTACGAAAACATCGTGTTCTTCTTCTGAGAGCGGTGAGCGCTCAGAGGTGGTGTCTCAACCTCTCGGCCGGTCCCCTCCCCCTGCCCTCGCAGGGGAGGGGGGCTGGAGGGGAGAGGTTCTCGCACCACCGCTGACCGCTTTTTGGAGGGCCTGGCATGGGCCGTTTCTTGCTGACCTTGATCCTGGCGCTGGGCATCGGTGGTATCGTCGCGTGGTACTGCGAGCTGGGTCCGTTCGCCCCGGAACCGACCACCTCGGCCGCCCACGCGAGCCAGCGGGACGCCGCGGTCGCGAAACTCGGGGACGCGCTGTACAGGCTCCCGGTCCCGGTGCTGCAGCCGCTCGACGACGAGCCCGTCAGCCGTCGGCAGGTCGTGATTCCTGACTGCCTGATCAACTCCATCGACAAGCAGGACATCGCCGCCGCGAAGGACGGTATCATCCTGTTTATCGGCGAGCTGGTGGAGTCCGAGGAGATCCTCGGGCAGAAGAACCTGCCGACCGCCCAGATTCTGGTCGGTGGCAAACCGACGACCCTCACCTACCGGCGATGGAAGGACGGCGACATCATCGAGAGCGGCCGCATGGTGGCCCTGGTCGATCCGACCAAGGCGATGAACGACCGGCTGTTCAAACAGGCCAAGATCGTTGCCGCCATCGCCGACCACACCGCCGCCGTTGCCACGGCGAAGGAAGCGGAGGCACGCCTGGAGCGAGCGAAGATCCTCCGGCAGGCCCGCATCGGGAACGTCATCTCCGAGGAGGAGTACGCCGCGGCCGTACTGACGCGCGACAAGTACGTTCAGGAGGAGGTCGCCAAGCGGGAGGCGGTGAACCTGACCCGGATCGAGGCGGACCAGGCCGTGGCCGAGCTGCGGCAGCACGAGATCCGCAACATGTTCCCCGGCAAGAGCATCATCAAAATGATCTACAAGCACATGGGCGAGGGGGTGAAGAACTTTGAGCCCGTGATGCACCTGTACAGCATCAGCCGGTTGCGCGTCGAGGGGTCGGTCGAGTCGCAGTACGCCGACCTGGTCAAACAGGGGATGCGCGTCATCGTCGAGCCGACCCACGAGACGGCCCCGCTGCCGTTGATCAAGGCCCACCGCGGAGAGATCAACAGTGTCGCCATCAGCTTCGACAGGAAGCAGCCGACCAATCCGCGCTTCATCTCGGCCAGTGAGGACCGGACCGTGTGCGTGTGGCGGCGCAACCAGGAGGGCGCGCCGGAGGCGGTCTACGTGGACTCCCCGGTACGTGTCGTCGCCTGCAGTCCGCCTGCTTCGGGGCGCAGCCTGTTCGTGGCCGGCACCGCCGATGGCCGTATCTTCCTGGGCGATCTGGACAACCCCAGGGACACGCTGCGTGAGATCAAGGATGCGCACACCGATGCCGTCACGGCTCTGGCCTTCAGCCCCGATGGCAAGTACTTCGCCAGCAGTGGCCAGGACAACCGCATGCTGATGTGGGAGACGGCCAGCGCCAAGCTGCTGTACCCGTTCGACCATGAACACGGTGTCGATAATCCGCACCAGGGCATCGTGACGGCTCTGACCTTCACGCCGCAGGGCAAGCTGATCTCGGCGGGCCGCGACAACACGCTGCGCGTCTGGAACCTGCACAAGGAAGGCGCCCGGCTCGACGGAAGGCCGATCCTTGGGCGCGGCGGGAGCGTCCAGCACCCCGGCGTCAGCGCCGACGGCAAGCTCATGATCTTCGATCAGGGGCGGACACTGCAGCTGCTCTCGACCGACAAGCACCGGACGATGGCCGTCCTGCAGAACCCGGCGGCCACTCCGTTCGAGACGCTCGCCCAGTTCTCGCCCGACGGCACCCTGCTGCTGACGGCCGGCGGGACCGAGGGCCGGATGCAGCTGTGGCGGACCCCGACGCCGACCGCGCGCGGGTACGAGGTGCGCCAGTTCGTCACCACCGAGCGCTCGCCGGTGACGTGCGCCGCGTTCGCCCCGGACGGGACGTTCGCCGTCTCCGGCACGAAGGACGGATACGTCCACCTGTGGCCGGTCCCGACTCGGGAGGAGGTCAAGAATCACCGCATCCGGGTGAACGAGCAGCGTCAGCCGCTGACCGTGACGCACGTTGACCGGACCCTCGACGCGAGCAAGCTACGGCTGACGGTGAACCTGGACAATCCCGAGACGCCCGAGTACCCGAGCGGCCGACTGATGCCGGGCCGCCGCGTCACGCTGGTCGTCGAACAACCGTAATGGGTGAGCGACCATCCGAGTCCGCAGCGTCAGCGCGGGTGCTTGACGGCGCCCGGCGCAACCAGTGCCATCCGAGCCCGCAGCGTCAGCGCGGGTGCTTGTCTTTAACCCGCGCTGACGCTGCGGGCTCGGATGGCGACTCCGGAACACGACATCCCATGAAAGAAACCCCCGCCAGCGACCTCGAACGACGCAAGAAGGTCCGCCTGCGTGTCCGGCCGGACCTGCAGGTCACGCCGCAGAAGTACGAAGGGCGGACATACTACGTCGTCAAGGATCCGGTCAGCCTCCGCTATTATCGATTCAAGGAGCAGGAACACTTCCTGATCCGCCAGATGGACGGCGGCCACACGCTGGACGATGCCCAGAAGGCGTTCGAGAAGCGCTTTCGCCCGGACCGGCTGACGCTCGAGGATCTCGAACACTTCGGCCAGCAACTCCTGACCGCCGGCCTCGCCCAGAACGAGTCGCCGCAGGCCGGCCAGCAGCTGTTCGACCGCCGCAAGAAGCGGCGCCGGCGCGAGATCCTGCAGGCGTTCACCAACATCCTCTACATCAAGCTGCCGATCTTCGATCCGGATCGGCTCTTGACCCGGATGTTGCCGTACCTGCGCTGGATCTTCACGACCTGGTTCCTCCTCTTCAGCGTCGGCGTGATGCTCGGAGCGGTCTTCCTCGTTCTGACTCACTTCCAGTCGTTCCTCGACCGGCTGCCGTCGTACCACGAGTTCTTCAGTTTCAAGACGGTCATCTACCTGTGGGCGGCCCTCGGCATCGTCAAGGTCATCCACGAGTTCGGCCACGGGTTAAGTTGCAAGGCGTTCGGCGGCGAAGTCCACGAGATGGGGCTGCTGTTCCTGTGCCTGTCGCCGTGCATGTACTGCAACGTGTCCGATGCGTGGACGCTGCCGAGCAAGTGGAAGCGCATCATCATCAGCTTCGCCGGCATCTATGTCGAGCTGATGATTGCCGCCGTCGCGACGTTCATCTGGTGGAACACGCCCGCGTCGCCGTTCGTCAACCACATGTCGCTGTGCCTGATGGTCGTGTGCAGCGTCAGCACGGTGGTGTTCAACGGCAACCCGCTGATGCGCTACGATGGGTACTACATCCTGGCCGACTGGCTGGAGATCCCGAACCTGCGTGATCGGTCGAACCGCTATCTGCAGCGGATTGTGATGGACCACTGCCTGGGGATCGAGGTACAGCCGGAGCCGTACATGGAGCGGTGGCGGCGCATCCTCTTCGTGACGTATGCGATCACGAGCTACATCTACCGCTGGGTGATCACGTTCGTCATCCTCAAGTTCATGGCAACGTTCCTCAAGCCGTACAAGCTCGAGATTATCAGCAACCTGCTGGCCCTGCTGGCGGTCGGGTCGATGATCGGCTGGCCGCTGTTCCGGCTGGGCCAGAACCTTTACAAGCGTGGGAGGCTTCCCGACATGAAACCGGTGCGCGTGACGCTCAGCTCGTGCGTGCTGGCCGGCCTGATCCTGGCGTTCTTCTTCCTGCCGCTGCCGGTCAGCCGGGTGCGGCAGTCCGGGCTGGTGCAGGTGCAACCGCAGGCGATGGAGAAGGTGCCCGTCGTCGTCCCCGGCCGGCTGGAGCGGGTGGCGGTCAAGGAGGGGCAGTACGTCAAGAAGGGGGCGATCCTGGCCGAATTCACCAGCCAGAAGCTGGCCGAGGACGAGCTGAAGCTGCGCGCCCAGTTGCAGCACCAGGCCGACCTGGCCCGGGCGTTCGAGGCCGAGCTGGCCCGAACGACCAACAGCAGCGAGCGCGACACCCTGACGAAGCGCCATGCCGACGCGGTCGCGGAGCGGCGCGTGATCGAGCAGCGGCTTGCCACCCTGGTGGAGACAACGAAGCGGCTCACGCTGGTGGCGCCGACCGACGGCTACGTGATGGGGCTGCCGAAGATCGACGAGCTGTACAAGACGTGGGAGGTGAAGGATCTGGAAGTCCCGTTCTGCAGCATCGGCGACCCGCGGCAACTCCGGGTGCTTGTGCCGGTCTCGCCAGCCGATTACGACCTGGTCCGCGCCGACCTGCGCCAGAAGCGCCAGACCGGGGAGCCGCTGGAGGTGACGATCCGGGTGAGCGGACTGGCGGGGAAGACGTGGCAGGGCAAGGTGGTCCACCTCCCGCAGTCGGCCGACCGGACGGTCCCGCTGCAGCTCTCGACGCGCGGCGGCGGCCCGCTGGCGGTCAAGCCGACGTCGCAGCCGAACGCGCTGGAACCGCAGGCCCAGGTGTACCTGGTCGGGGTCCACTTCATCAACCCGGACAGCTCGATCGCCCCGGGCACGATGGCGCAGGTGAAGATCCATGTCGAGTACCACAGTCTCGGGTGGTGGGCATGGCGCTCGCTGTCCCAGACGTTCGACCTCGGCTTGCTGTAAAGCCCACGGGCGACGTTCCGTGGGGGAAGCGCCGGAGACTTCCCCCACGAAACGCCGCCCGTGAGCTTTGGCAGGGTCTTTCCGCACCACTCTCCTTGAACCTGCGTCAGGGCTCCGCACATCCCGACGATCCGGCGCGACCCGGTTTCGTGTGCTACCTTTCCGTTAGAAGTCCAGGAACCCCACCCCCGGTTGCTCGCCGGCGCGTGCCGCTCGTGTGTCGCCGGAGGCGTCTTCCGCGGCCCTCCGGCCGACCCGTTCTGGAGAACCGAGCCCATGGCGCTGGAGAACTCTGCGGCTTCCCTCGGCACCCTCGGCAACTACGACCTGCTGGAAAAACTGGGCGAGGGGAGCATGGGCGCGGTCTTCAAGGCGGCCCACTGGGTCACCAAGGAAATCGTGGCCGTCAAGGTCATGCCGTCCCACGTCGCCCGCAAGCCGCTCCTGCTCAAGCGATTCGAGCAGGAGTTCCGCATCGCCAGCCGGGTCCACCACCCCAGCATCGTTCGCGTCCTGGAGTACAGCGGGCAGGGGCAGGAGCCGTACCTGGTGATGGAGTTCGTCGATGGCGTGTCGCTCGGCGAGCAGCTCGACCGGCAGGGGCGGCTGACCGAGGAGAAGGCGCTGCGGATCATCGTCCAGGTTGGCGAGGGGCTGCAGCACGCGCACGAACTCGGCCTGCTGCACCGCGACGTCAAGCCGGACAACATCCTGGTGACGGCCGACGGGCAGGCGAAGCTGACCGACCTGGGGCTCGGGAAGGAACTCGACGCCGTCGGCGAGCTGACCCGGACCGGGTCCGGACTGGGGACGCCGAACTTCATGGCCCCGGAACAGTTCCGCAACGCCAAGAACGCCGACGCCCGGTGCGACGTCTACTCCCTCGCCGCCACGCTGTATCAGATGGTGACCGGCGAGTTGCCGTTCGGCCACGGAGATCCGGTCCGGATCATGATGCGCAAGCTGAACAACGAGCTGACGCCGACCCGCGACCTGGCGCCGGACCTGTCGGGACGGACCGAGCAAGCCCTCCTGCGCGCGATGGAACCGGATCCGGACCGGCGCACCCCGACCTGCCGCGAGTTCCTGGACGACCTGCTCGGGGATCGGCCTATCCCGGCCTTGCCCTCCGCGACCTCCACCGGGAACCCGCAGGACCGACCCGCGCCGGGCCACGCCCCCGCCCGGTCGAGCGAAGGGATCGTGCCTGAGGGGAACGGGCGGGCAGGCGTCAGCGCGTCGGCCACGCAGCGCCAGGCGCCGGCCACCTTGCCCGGGGGTTCGGTGCCGACCTGGAGGTTGCCCCTCACGCCCTCCGCTCCTCCGCCCAGGGTGGCCGCCCCGCCCACGGTCGCGCCGTCCGCCGCGCCGCCCACGGCGCTGACCACTGAGCGCCTCCTCCGGGATCGGTCCACGATGATCGCGCGGCGGCCTGTCCTTCCCCTCCCCCGCGAGCCGGAAACAGCCGGAGTGCCGAAAGCGACCGGCTCCGAGTGGTGGAAGACCGGGCTGCTGATTGCTCTCACGGCAGGCGCAACCGTGCTCATCAGCCAACTCGTATTTCCGCTGTTCCGATAATCAAAGCGTTACAGCCGACAGACAACGTCCCAGAGGATGAGATAGCCGCTTTCATTGCCTGTCACCAAGGTCTTACCATCCGGGCTGAACGCGGCGATCCACACGTCGCCGCCGCCCTTTTCACCGGGTCCGAATCGGTGGAGCCTCTTGCCGGTGGCGAGTTCGAATAGGATCGCACCCGAAGCATCTTTTCCTGCCAGAGGATTTACCGTCGTGACCAGCCACTTGCCGTCCGGGCTGATCGCGGCATTCATAACGTGATGGAAGCGGTCGTCGAGGGTTGGGTTGACCCACCGCCCCTTACTTTTCTTGGTTTCCCGATCCCACAGGCTGACCGCGCCAAAGTCATCACCCATAACGAGTGACTTGCCGTCGGGCGTAAAAAACGCGAATCGGGTCGTCCTGAGAGGCTTACTGTCGTCGCTGAGAGTGGCCACCTCGCGAAGATCCTGCGCCCGGAGTTGCGGTGAGTCGCCGAGCAGTATCGTGCCCGCAGACAGCGCGAGGAGGAGCCAGCGATGTGCAGTGAACATGGCGATTCTCTTCTGTTGAGGGAGAGTCTCCTGGGGCCGAACGCCGAGCTAAGTGACTTGGAGCATGGATGCCCAAGTCACTTCAGCGAGAAGTGCGATATTACATCGGCAAATAAGATACTCACACATCATTGAGTAGCATAGGCGACACAAGGATGAAGGAAGTAGCTCATAACATGCTCAGGCAAATGAAGCAACTTGTGCATAAAGGACTGGATCTGCG
>JADLBT010000300.1 GCA_020847555.1 Gemmataceae bacterium | reverse complement strand
CCCCGCCGCCAGCGCCACGCTCACCGCGGCTGTCAGGCCGGTTGCCTTCTCCAGCACTACGCGTTTCCGTGTCACAGGTTGCGCAAGAAGCAGGTCCAGCGTCCCGGCCGATTCTTCGCCCGCGGTCGCCGCGGTGCCAGCCACGATCGCGAAGATGATGATCACCAGCGGCACGAACGAGAAGTACTCCGTCGCCAGGAAGCCCGCTGGCTCCGTGATCGATCCCGCCCCGCCCGCGAAGCTCTCGTATACCGACGGCAACTCTATCCCCTCGAACTCCTCCTGCACCCACGGGAACATCAGCACGTACATCAGCGCGAGCGAGAAGCTCAGCAGTCCGCCCCCGAACGCCGTCACCCGCGCGTCCCAGAACGCCTTCCGTGCGATCGCGTAGCGGCTCACGCAGTCACCTCGTGGCGGTAGTAGCCCAGCAGGATTTCGTCGAGCGTCGGTTGTTCCGTCCGCAGGTCCACGACGTGGAACGCGGAGAGCGCCTTCAGCAGCGGGTCGATCTCCCCGGTCATCTCGAACTCCAGGGTCGCCCGCTCCCGCCGGATCTCCCGGGCGCCCGCTACCACCAGCGCTTCCGGTGGCGGAGCCTCGCCAGCGAAGCTCACCTCCACATGCCGCAAGGCCCGCGCCTTCATCGCCACCACCGGCTCGACCGCCACCAGCTGCCCCTCGCGCAGGATGCCCACGCGCTCGCAGGTCTGCTCCACTTCGCTCATCACGTGCGATGAAAAGAACACTGTCGCGCCGCGGGCCGCTTCCCGGCGCAATACCTCCCAGACCGTCCGTTGCACCAGCGGGTCGAGTCCCGATGTTGGCTCATCCAGCAGCAGCACCTGCGGCCGCCCAAGCAGCGCCACCAGCACCCCGAGCTTCTGCCGGTTCCCTTTCGAATACGCCGAGGCTTTCTTCGCGAGGTCCAGCTCCATCTCGCCCGCCAGTTCGCGCACGAAGGCGTCATCTACCCGCCCGTTGCGCAGGCTCGCGAACAGGTCCACCGTCTGCCGGCCCGTCAGTCCGCCATACAGCCGCAGATCGCCGGGCAGATACCCGATCCGGCTCCGCACCTCCATCGACTGGCGCTGGCAGTCGAACCCCAGCACGCGCGCGCTCCCCGAACTCGGCCGGATCAGGTCCAGCAGGATCCGGATCGTCGTACTCTTCCCGGCGCCGTTCGGCCCCAAGAACCCGAAGATCTCGCCCTCTTCGACCCGCAGCGACATCCCATCCAGCGCGACAACGGCGCCGAACGTCCGTGTCAGCTCCCGAGTCTCGATCGCCGCCGCCGTACTCATCGCAGCCAGCCTACAGCCTCCCGGTCCCTGAGGGGGGAGGCACTTCGTCCCACGTTCGAGGGCGATCCGGCCCCACTTCACTCCCGCGCGCCCGCGGCGCATCATGCCCGCGTGACCCTCCCCGGCACCGAGAGCTGGCTCAGCCCCTTCCTCCCGCGCCTTCGAGAGGCCGGCCCCCGCCTGCTCGACGCCGGTTGCGGCGCCGGCTTCGACGCGGCCTTCCTCGCCGCCGCCGGGTTCCAGGTCACCGCCTGCGACCGCCGGCGCCCGCCGTCAGCGGCCTGGACCGGCCCGGCCAGCTACCTGCTCGCCGACCTGCGCGCGCTCCCGTTCCGCCCCGCATCCTTCGCTGCGGTGGTCGCCAGCCTGTCCCTGCACTACTTGTCCTGGAGCGCCACGCTGCTCGCCTTCCGGCATACGGGCGAACTCGTTGGTCCCCGCGGCTGCTTCCTCTTCCGCGTCAACGCCAGCGACGACATCTACCACGGCGCGGGCCAGGGCGAGCAGATCGAACCCGGCTTCTTCCGTGTCCCCACCGCCATGGTCAGCCACAGCGCGACCAAGCGCTTCTTCACCGAGGCCGATGTCCGCGCCGTCATCCCAACCGGCTTCCACCTCGAACGCCTCGCCCACCGGACCATCCGACGGTACGAGCAGCCGAAACAGGTCTGGGAGTGCCTCGCGACGCGCGAGTAGCCGTCAACCGCCGGGAGGCGGCCCTGCCGGCCACTGACGCCGCCAGAGGTACGCCAGCGCGCCGGTCGCCACGCCCACGTTCAACGACTCCACGCGCGGGTCCATCGGCAACGCTACCCGGAAGTCGCTTTCCTGCAGCAACAGGTGGCTCACCCCCTCGCCTTCGCTCCCCATCACCAGTGCCGTCCGCCCTGGCCAGTCGAATGCCGTGGCCGGCTGTGCGCCTTCGGCTGCATCGGCTGCCACCACCCAGTAGTCCGCCTCTTTCAGTGTCTTGATCGCCATCGCCAGGTTTTGTGGGGCGGCCACCGGCGCAATGAAACTGATCCCCGCACTTGCCCGGTGCACCCCCGGTGTCAGCAGTGCCCCCCGCCGCAGCGGCAGCACCACGGCGTCCACGCCCACCGCCACCGCCGTCCGCAGCACCGCGCCCAGGTTCTGCGGGTCCGTCACCCGGTCCAGCAGCAGGATGAGCGACGACTTCCCCGCCTCCCGCGCGACCGCCCGCAGGTCCACCGGCTGGATCTCCCTCAGGCGCACCAGCACACCCTGGTGGACCCCGTTCGCCGTCAACTCGTCCAGCCGGTACGCATCCACCGGCTCGGCGTGCAGCCCCCGCGCCCTGGCCTGTTCGACCAGTTCGATGACGCGCTCGTTCCGCGTCTCGCGAAAGTACAGCATCGACTTCGCGTAGCCGGCCTCCAGCGCCATCGCACAGGGGTTAATGCCGAAGGCGAGGTCGTCCGGGGTGCTGTTGGGCTTGGGGCGCATCCGTGGCATGAGAGCGTAGTGTCGCACCCGGGCGCCTGCCGGGCACGGCTATGGCGCGGCCGGCGGCCCCGCGGTGCCCGCCGCCTGGTAACGTGCCACAAGCTGCGACTGGTCCACCGCATAGATCCGGTCGTCCCCGTTACGGAACACCTCCGTCAGGGCAGGCATCTGCGCGAACTT
>JADLBT010000299.1 GCA_020847555.1 Gemmataceae bacterium | reverse complement strand
TGCTGAGCGATGCGAAGAAGGTCAAGCACAAGGTCTGCCTCGACGGCCGGGTCGAGGCCGGGAAAGTGCCGCGTGGCGGTCTGTTCCCACTGGTTCTCGGGGCCACCTACCCGACGGACAAGGGGGCGCGGCGGGTGGACTTCCGCAGCCCCGAGGAGGCCGCGCTCTACGGCGTGATGCTGCGCTGGGCCAGGGCTCACCCGAAGCGCGACGCCCTGCTCGATCCCTCGAAAGAGCTGAACGACGCACAGAACCCGAACCTGTGGGAGGTGCGTGAGTTCTTGCAGTGCCTGGAGCAACGCTTCATCCAGTACGCCGAGCGGAAGAAGTAGCGAGCGCTTTCGCGGACAAGCCGAGGGTAGGCGGCTGTCGAAGCCGCACCCGGAACGCGAATAGGGACTTTACCGACCCGGTAGAATGGGGTGCAAGCATTGGCGGCACCCGTCTGCGACATCACGTCCCCTGTCCCTGGATCCCGGGAGGTAACCCACGCATGACCCCCAAACCGTTGAGTGACACCGTCCTGAAAGGTCTCGCCTACCTGGCGGGGCAGCAACATCCCACCGGCGGCTGGGCCCAGGGGGGCGGCTGGCGCATGGGGAACCAGGGCGCCCGCGTCGAGGGGCCGAACGTCGAGGATCCGCCCGACGTCGCCAACACCTGCGTCGCCGCCCTCGCCTTGCTCCGCGCCGGCAACACCCCGCGCCAGGGCGAGTACGCCGTCCACCTGGGCCGCGCGCTCGACTTCGTCGTCGGCCACGTCGAGCGTTCCAGCGCGGAGTCACCCGACGTGACCGACCTGCGCGACACGCAGGTGCAAACGAAGATCGGGCCGCTCGTCGATACGTTTGTGTCGGCGCTGGTTCTCGCGGAGGCGAAGGGGCAGATGCCGGACGAGCCGTCCGAGCAGCGCCTCGGCGCTGCCCTCGACAAGGTCGTCGCGAAGATGGAGCGGCACCAGCAAGCGGACGGCAGCTGGGCGATGGGCGGGTGGGCGCCGGTGGTCGGGCAGGCGCTCGGCACGGCCGGGCTCAACCGCGCCCACCAGCGCGGAGCGAAGGTGTCCGAGGAGGCCCTCGACCGCTCGGAGAAGTACGCGCGGGCGCACTACGACAGAGGGTCAAAGACCTACAGCGCGGCCAACTCGGCGGGCGTACCGCTGTACGGGACCGCAAGCCACCTGTCCTCGTCGAGCCACACCGTCTCCAGTTACCGCGCGGCCAAGGCGAAACTGCGCGATACGGTCGCGAACCCGGCAACGTCGAAGGAGGAGCAGGACCGGGCAGCCGAGCGACTGAAGCACATCGAGGAGGCGGAGGTGCTCCACGAGGAGTCGCTGGCGTCGTCGGTCGGCTCGTTCAAGGACTCGGCCTTCGTGAGCGGCTTCGGCTCCAACGGCGGGGAGGAGTTCCTCAGCTACCTGAACATCAGCGAGACGCTGGCGGCCAAGGGCGGGCAGGAGTGGCAGGACTGGGACAGGCAGATCACGGAGAGCCTGGCGCGGATCCAGAACGGCGACGGCAGCTGGAGCGGCCACCACTGTATCACCGGCCGCACGTTCTGCACCGCCACCGCCCTGCTCGTCCTGCTGGCCGACCGCGCCCCGCGCCCGGACGTGGTCGTGTCCTGACGCTTCAACGGATGACCCGATCCGAGCCCGAAGCGTCAGCGCGGGTGCCTGGCTCGCTCCGCGCTGACGCTTCGGACTCGGATCGGGTTGCGGTCCCTTTCCAGGTTATCCCTGCATTGCTTCTCTCAACTTGTTACTCCTTGTCCCCCTCGGGCGGGGCCGCCTTCCCCGACAGGGTCGCGAAGTCCGACAGCAGCCGCACCACCGACAGGCCCATTCGGAAGCGCACGCGCAGGGTGGCGCCGCCCTCGACAGTGATGTGGACTCGCCCGTCCTCCCCGCGTGCGCGCAGCTGTTCCACCGCCCTGGCCTGGTCCTTGGTCTTCGCGCCGAGCGCCGCCAGACGTCCCGGCGAGATGTCGAACCGCAATGGGGCCGTCACCGTGGGCGGCGCCTGAAGGGCCGCCTTGAGCGCCTTCAGCCCGTCCTCGCCGAGGCCCACCAGCACTGCGTCCGGCCGGAACGCCACGTACAGCGGCCCGTCGCCGAACAGCGCGCGCCCCCGGGCGTCGAACTCCTTGCCCAGGTCGAGCGCGTGGATCGCCGCGCCGGCAACCTTCTCGACGTCCAGCTTGACCCGGTCCCGCTCGCCCTCCGGGATCTCCTTGAGAAGGTCGCGCAGCGTCTGGTGCAGCTTCTCGCCTTCCTCGACACGCAGCCCGGCCACCACCGTGTAGCGTTTCGCCTTGCTGGGACCGCGCAGGCTCAGCGCGAAATCTACCTCGCCGCTCTGGAACGTGGGCGCCAGCGCTTCGAGCAGCCTGGCCGCCTGCTGGCGCCTGGCCTCGTCGGTCGTCCCGGCGAGCGCCTTCTTCGCGGCCTCGTCGATCGCGCCCCGCAGCGCTTTGTGGAGTTTCTCGGGGAGTGTGTACCGCACCAGTACGTTCAGCGCCGCGTCGGCGCTCAGCACGCCGCCGACCTGCGTCTTCGCCTTCCCCAGCTTCGCGAACGTGGACGCGAGAGCCGACCCAGGCTTGGCGGTCAGCATCACCTGTGCGCGGATGGCCCTGGTCTTTTTCTCGACATCGACCTCGGCGTTCAGCTCGACACCGTCGCGGACCACCGCCGTTAGCTGCCGGCCGACCTCCCGGAGAAGTTGCGTCTGGCACTGGTGGCATGCCTTGCTCTCGCCCTTCTCCTTCAACTCGATGACCTTGTTCAGCGCCTCGTGGACGTGCTGCAGGAGAACCTGCTTCGCCACGTCGGGAACCTGGTCGAGGCGCAGGCTCAGCGACAGGGCCGTACTCTGCTTCGCCGGGAATAGCTGGCCCGGCGGGACCAGGGCCGTCTTCCGCAGGGCGTCCGGGTTGAGGGCGGTCAGGTAGGCGTAGTCGTGCGCGAAGCGCAGGTAAACGTCAAGCGGCAGGAGCGTCTGCTTGACGGTGTACAGGCCGTCGTTGCCCTGCTCGGCCTTGAAGTTCAGGTTGTCGAGCAGGGTCAGGAACTGCTTCTCGTTCGCCACCGGCACGAGAAGGACGGCCTGCAAATCGGTGATCTCCTTGCCGACGCGGGCGTACAGCCCCAGCGGTCGCTTCGCATCGACGGCGCCGGCGACCTCTTTCGGCCCGACCTTCGCGCCGACGAGGGTCTTGAGTTGCTCCAGGAGGTCGCCCTGGCCGGCCGCGTCGGCGAGGAGTTTGCCGCTCTCCAGCAGGGTGTCCAGGGAACGAATGCGCAGGACGAGTGTGGGCGGCGCGGCGGCCTGCTGCGCGGGCGCTGCCCCGGGCAGGGCGAGGAGGGCGGGCAAGACAAGATAGACGGAATGGCGAACGCGCATGGGTCAACTCCTTTCGCGGCGGTCCACGGGTCGCGACCGTGGGCTCTGGGGAGGCAGGGTGAGTCGGTCCGGCGGACCGCGCCCGCCCGGATGCCTTCCGAATAAGATGCCCCTGATACTTCCTGCGGGTGTCAGGCGACCAGGGCGGGGCCACTATAACGCGGACGGGCGAACATGACGACAGGAACTTGGCGCCTGCGTCTGCTGCGCCCGGCGCTGGCGCACCGGGCTGGTAAGGCACCTGTCTGCGAAGATCACGTTTCGCTGTTCCCCGAGGTATCACCATGTCGGCCGAACTGTTCGCCGCGCCGCCGCCGCTCACCGCCGACCTGCCCGGCATTGGCGGGCGGATCAAGGCGGCGCCCGAGGATTTCGAGGTCGAGGAGATCCCCGCCTACGAGCCGTCCGGCGCCGGCGATTACCTGTACCTGTGGCTCGAGAAACGTGACATGGGCGCGGAATACTTCGGCCGGCAGGTGGCGCGCCGGCTGGAGATCCCGCCTGGCGAGGTCGGCATGGCGGGGCTGAAGGACCGTCACGCCGTGACGCGCCAGTGGGTGTCGGTGCCGGCAGCAACGGAGCCGCTGGTGAAGGATCTTGGTGGCGGCGGGATTCGCGTCTTGCAGGTCAGCCGGCACGGCAACAAACTCAAGACGGGACACCTGCGCGGCAACCGCTTTCGCATCCTGGTGCGCGACCCGGACGCCGGCGCCGCCGAGCGGCTCGGGCCTATCCTCGACCGGGTCCGCGCGCACGGCCTGCCGAACTACTACGGCCCGCAGCGCTTCGGCCGAGACTTTCAGACCCTCAAGCTCGGCCTGGCGCTGCTGCGCAACGAACCACCCCCGCCGCCCCCCGCCGGAGAGCGGCCGCAAAACCTGCGCAGCCCGTTCATGCGCAAGCTGGTCCTGTCCGCGGCCCAGGCCGGGTTGTTCAACGCCTACCTTGCTCGCCGGTTCCGCGACGGCCTGCTACGCCGCGTGCTCAGGGGCGACGTGATGGCGAAGTGGCCGTTCGGCGGCATGTTCGTCGCGGCCGACGTGCCGGTGGAGCAGGCGCGGTTCGATGCCCGCGAAACCGTCACCGCCGGCCCGATCTTCGGTCGCAAGACGTTCCCCGCTGCGGACGAGGCGGCCGAACGCGAGGCGGCCGTTCGCGCCGATTCCGGCCTGCCTCCGACAGCGTTCGCGGGTTTCGGCAAGCTGGTCCAGGGAACGCGCCGCCACAACCTCATCTACGTCGATGATGTCAGTGCGGCCGTCGAGCCGGAGGGCGTGCGGCTGACGTTCACCCTGCCCGCGGGGAGTTACGCCACCGTTCTGCTAGGCGAGGTGATGAAAACCGAACTGGCCGACGTGGAGGAAAGTTCCGGTGGCGCCTGACGGTGCGAATGCAGGATGCTCCTCCTACCAGCCCGTCGCGGGCGCGCCGGGCTGGTGGCAGCGCGGGCGATGCGATCGCGGAAGGCGCCGAGAATGCCGGCGGCGCCGGGGGGCAGTCGGTTCGTGCTGTCCTGCCTGGGGCAAGTACCTTTGACCCCGGCGTGCCTCATGCGCGACAATGGAGGCGGGGTTGGCTGATCGAGCGTGCTGGGGGGGAAGCGTGATTACCGAGATCGCCGAATTCACGGTGCCGGAAAAGATCCTGCTGGCGGCGGACCATCTGGAGAAAGACGGGCAGTCTCCGTTCAGCGCCGAGGCACTGATCGTCGCGGCGTGGCAGAAGTTCCCGAAGGCGTTCGGCCTCAAGGGTTACATCGATCAGTACCCGGACTCGAACAAGGTGCTCAGCAGCATCATGGGCGAGAAGGGTCTGGCCCGGCGCGGCTGGCTGGTGAAGATGGGGCAGAAGCTCTACTCGCTGACGCGCGAGGGCCGGCATGTGGTGTGCCGGATCCTCCGCCAGGAGGACGGCCCGGCCCCACTGCCGACGAACGTCCGGCTGCCTCGCGACCAGGAGAAGTTCCTCCTCGGCCTGCTGGACAGCAGCGCCGCCGTCAAGTTCGAGGAGAACCGCAAGCAGGAACTCACCTTCGCCGACGCCTGCCGGTTCTGGGGCGTCACCGAGAACATGAAGGGGGACGTCCTCGACGCCCGCCTGGGGCAGCTGGAGGAGGGACTCGCCACCCTGGAGCGGTTGCTCGCCGACGCGGACGCCGAGCTGACCGGCGGGCGGGTGGTGACGGCGGGCGATTTGCGCGTCCTGACCAACATCCACCGCTACATGGAGGACCGCTTCGGCCGGCACCTCAACCTGCTGCGCAGCCGGTCGAGGCGGTGAGGGCCGGCTCCTCGAAGCGCAGCCGCGACCCCTCGACGTACTCGCCGTTGACCTCGACGCTCACCCACCGCCGGCCGAGCGCCTCGGCCACCTGGCCGGTGACGTTGCTGCCGGCGAACGGGTCGAGGACGGTCTGCCGCGACTCCGTCAGGAAGCGGATGAAGAAGTCGGGAATCTCCTCCGGGAAACGCGCCGGGTGGACGGGCAGGCCGGCCGCCCGGCAGCGGCGGAGGTACGTGTCGGCCGAGCGCGTGTTCGGCACCGTCAGGATGTTCGGCGGGATGGCGCCGCCGTTGTCGCGCTGGAAGTGCGGACCGATGTCGTGCTGCGACGGCCGCCGGGCCGGGGTGTAGCCGTCGCGCAGCAGGCGCTGCATCGACTTGCTGTAGGGTCGCAGAACGCGGCGGTTGTCGGCCTGCGGGGTTTCGGTCTTGGACAGCCACCAGATCGTGTTGACGGCGTCCTTGACGCGGGTCCGCTGGATGGTGACCCATTCGGCCGGCGTCGGCAGCCGGGACGGGTTGTGCCAGTAGAAATCCTGCGCCAGGTGGAAGATCGTCCCCAGGCGCAGGATCAGCTCGTAGGGGAAGAGCGAGCGCGTCCCGCTGCCGGGGTTCCACGCCCCGCCGAGGTCGAACACGAAGCTCCCGTCGGGGCGCAGGACGCGGTGAATCTCCTCCGCGAACGGCCAGAACCACTCGACGTACTCGGTCGCCGGCACGTTGCCATACGCCTTCTTGCGCCGCAGGGCGAATGGCGGCGAGGTGAAGACGAGCGCGACCGAGTCGGCGGGCAGGGTGCGAAGAACGTCGAGGGCGTCGGCGTGGTAGGCGCGACCCCAGGGGGTGACGTAGGCGGGCTTGATGCGTGGCGGGGCCACCGCAGTCCTCCTTGCTGCTCGGCGCTGGTTCGGACTCCTTGCGGTCGGACGACTATACCCCGCCTTGCCGGCCCTGCCAAGGGCACCTGCGCAAGCTGCGTGCGCTTCCTCGAAAAGAATGTATGAAAGCCCGCGGGTGGCGTTCCGTGGGTCA
>JADLBT010000298.1 GCA_020847555.1 Gemmataceae bacterium | reverse complement strand
TGACCGGAACTTATTCAAAATACACGTCCAGATTGTCCCACTCGCTCCAATGCGGAGCGATGCTTTTGCCGTCCCTACAGGCGTAGACGGGATATCCCAAGGTCGTCGGCTTTTTGATTACAAAGTGGTAGACGTTCAGAGGCGGCTCTTTTTCCTTACGAGTGCTTTCAAGCCGAACCCAGTCGATGCCGCCCACAACGTCTCCGGAACTCATTTGGGGTGCAATCCCGCTGGCAAAGACTGCGATCGTGTCTGTGTTGTTGAGGAACGGTCGGACCTGTTCAGCACGGTCCGGAGGAAGATCCTGAATCTGCCAAAAGCCGGGGCCTCTGAGCGTCTGGAAGTTGTGCTCATCAATGAAGAAGTTCGGCTTGCACATTGGGTTCTCCGTAGTGTGCCATCTTGGGTATCGACGATGGCGCGACTAATTAGAAGGGTTTCGCCCGCCTATCCACCGTTCATCGACAGCGATTCACTCCATCGGCCAGTCGGCGGGAACGAGCGCCTTCCCGTTCCGCCAGCGTTCCACGACGACTTCTCGGAACCACTGGTCGTCCACCTCGGCGTGGTCGGCGACAATCACCTGAAGCCCGCCCTTCAACTCGGCCAGGCGCTCGTTGATCCACTGGAACAGACGGATCACCCATGCACGATCCGAATCACCGAGAACGTTCAGCGACCCTTCGGCGTCCTTGTCACTAGGGTAGTACACCTGGGTCGGCTGGTCGAGGATCAGAAAGCGGGGGACGGGGCGGCCATGCTCGATGAACCACTTGTGCAGTGCGAAGTACACGGTCAGGTGACACCAGAGCCAGTTCTGGCCGCTGCCCATCTGCTGCATCGGGACCGGCCCCCGGTCGGTGTCCGCTATTAGAGTCAGCTTTGGCAGGTCCAGGCGGAGCGGGAACTGACCATACTCCAGCTTCAATTCCACGCACGAGCGCGTCACCTGCTGACTGACCACGTTGAGCGAGGAGCGGAGGATGTCCTCGGACTCGTCCTCCTGCAACTGCCGCGTCAGCTCCTCCAACCGGCGACGCGCCTCTCCGGTTTGACGACGCAACTCGGAGTCTTCCGCTGCCGTTGTCACGCCCTCCAGGAACATCTCGACCTTGCCCACCACCCGCATGCGTTCGAGGTCGCGACCCTGTTCCGATTGGCGTTGGAGGTCCTGGGCCTGGAGTCCCTGGAGAGCGTCCCGGTTCGCCCGTAATTGTTCCTCCAGCCGCGTCAGTTCGCCCGACCGGTTGGCAATGAACTCCCTCAGGTCGGGGCGCTCTCGTCCCACCGCCCGGACGTGTTGTTTGAGGCGGTCGATGGCTTGCTGAACCTGTTCGACTTGAGGTAGCCGACTGTCCACTTCCGAGCGACAGAGTGGGCATCGGGTGGCCTCCGTCTCCTCACCTGAGAACAAGTTGAGCGATTCCAGGCGGAGCCGCTGTTCGGTCGCTGCCTTGACGAACCCCTCTCCTTCGGCGGCGAACTCTTCGGCTTCGGCGATCTCTCGCTGCACCCCGTCATACTCCTGCTGAAGGCTCGCCCTCTCCTGCCGCAACCTTCGGATCTGGTCGCCCAGCTGGGCTTGCGGCTGGCGCGACGGGGTGAACCGGACCGACCGCAACATCTCGATCATGCCGTTGACCTCGGCGGGCAGGTCGCCCACCGGGAGCAGGGCGACCGCCTGAGCCTCGCGGAGCAGGCCCGCCGCCCGGCTAGAGTCCGCTCCGCGCACCGCTTCGGCCTCCTGAAGCCGCCGCTCCAACTGCCGCAGCCGGCGGCGTTCCTCGCGAAGCTCCTGCTGGAGTTTGAGTTGGTCTTCTGGCACAGCACCCAAGAAGTAGGGCAGGGTGTCCTTGATGGCCTGCTCGACCCAGTTGTCGTGCTGGCCGTGGAAAAGGTGGTCCTTGTTGGCGATTTCGTCCTGGTACTGAAAAGCGAAGGCTTTCGCGTGGCGCAGCGTTGCCTGAAGAGAGTCGCGCGTCTGCCCTTCAGGGGGCGTATGCAGGTTCGGAGAAATGCCCATTAGCCGCGTCAGGTATTCGTTCAGCGCGTCGGGATTGGTGTTGGCGACCAGCCGATCCATCGACGGCGGGGTGATCAACTCGCCCACCTCAACATAGATGTCGGAATTGGTGGACTTGGGTGGGACAGGGACAGCCCGCGCTACGAACACCTGACAGTCCCGTAGTTGCAAGAGGAGGGCGTACCAGCGCACCGCGTCGCGGACGACCCTGGCTGGGATCGAACACCCCTTCGCGCCCAGACAGTAGTCCACGACGTTGATGATGGCGCTCTTTCCGGTGCCGCTGCCCCCGGTGATCACGTTCAGTGCTCCGAGCCGGAACGGCAACCGGCGAACCTCCCCCCGGCGGCTGTAGAGCAGCAGTTCGCGGATCTGCAAGCTCACGGGCAGACCCCCCAATTCTGGAACACCGTCGCCGGATCGCCGGCGGTCGCGAACCACCGCCCCACGAACTTGGCCCTCGACAGGCTCTCTTTCATCTCGTCGCTGTGTTCGAGCAGGCTGGCCTTGCCCCGGCCCAGCTTGCCGACGACCGTCACGGCCCCGTCGTCGGCGACGTGCAGTTGCCCCCTGGCTACCAAAAACAGCAGGGCCTCACGAGTGAACGGGGCCAGTTCCTTCGTCCGCTCTGCGAAGTTGACGCGGACCTCGGGGTGTTCTTGCAGCCAGACGTGGAGCTTCGTGGTCACTGCCGCCGGCACCCGTCCCCGCGTCGCCTGGTGCAGGACGACGGGCAAGATCAGGAACGCTAGTGGTAGCGGCATCCCAGCCGGTTTGACGGATGTGTACCCCTCGACCGCCTCGCGCAACAACCAGCCGCAGAAGGCCGGGTTCAAGAGGTAGGCCAGTTCGGTAGGGCGTTCTGCCCAGGTCTTCATGGCTTACCTCCCGGCTGCGCTGACCCGGCACCCTTGGCGCGCGCTCCACTGGTGTCCTCGGGGTGCCACGCCAGCCTCCCTTCGTCGGCCAGCTTGTGCAAACTCCCGCGGCTAATGCTCGGTTCCGTGCAGCGGGGGCGGATGAAGAACACCACCTCCCGAGCTGCATCGCTGTCGAGCCGCTGGAACAACTCCCGGCCCAACCGCGCCTTCGCCTCGTCGTCCACCCCGGC
>JADLBT010000297.1 GCA_020847555.1 Gemmataceae bacterium | reverse complement strand
CCATCTGCCTGGCCTGGTCGGCGATGTTGCCCTCCTGCTTCGTCAGCGCATCGAGCTTCTTCGCGGCGTCTTCCAGCTTGGCGATGTCGTCGCGCCGCTTCGCCACCTCGGCGATCTGGTCCTGGAGAGCCTTCTGCGCGTCCTTCAGCGCGTCGAGCGCCCGGTCCTGCTTGCCGACCGCGTCGGGAGCCTTCTTGCTGTCGAGCGCCTTCGCCGCGTCCTTCATCGCCTTGCCGGCCTTGTCGAGGGCCTTCTGCGTGTCGGCGCGCGGCGGGAGCGGTTGCTGCTTGAGGTCGTCCGCCCGCCTGGCGAGGTCACCCTGCTTATCGGCGAGTTTCGGCATCTCTTGAGTCTTCTGCGCATCACCCGCCTGCTTCGTCTGGTCGCGGGTGTCTTTCTGGTCCTTAATAAGCTTGTCCACCGTCTCGGCGGCGCTCTTGAGGGCGGTGAGCGGATCGCTGCGCTCCTTCTCGGCTGCGGCGATCAGCTTGTCGAGATCCTTGCGCACGTCGCGCAGGGTGTCGGCGGCCTTCTCCTGCGGGTCGGCCGCCCTCGCCAGCTCGGCGCTGCGCAGCGCCTTCTCGGCCTCCTTCATCGCCGCCTGGGCGGGAACGATTTTCTTCGCCAGCTCGTCGGCGTGAGGCTTGAGCAGGTTGCGCGTGTCGCGCGCGTCCTGCTCCAGGGCGGCCTGCTTGTCGCTCAGGTCGCCGGCCTTCTCGGCCTCCCGGGCCTTCGCCTGGTCGTGAAGCTCTTCCTGCTTGCGGATCGCCTGCTCGACCCGATCGCGGGCCTCGCGCAGGGCGTCGAGTTTGTCCTGCGGGGCGCGCAGGGTGCGGGCCAGCTCACGCAGGTCGCCGGCCGCCTTCGTCTGCAGTTCGTTGGCGGCCCGGAACTGCTCCTGCTTGACGGCCGGGTTGGTCTGGCGCGTGCCGAGCCTGCGCGCTGCCTGCTCCATCGCGTCCTGCACCTTCATCTCCTCGGCGAGCCGCTCCATCTTCTTGATGCGGTCGCGCTGGTCGGGCGTGAGTTTGCCGCGCAGCGCATCGACCTCCTTGAGGAAGTCCTTGACGTACTTGCCGAGTTCGGCCTGCTCGTTCTCCTGCTGCTTGACCTTTTGCGGCAGCGTTTCGAGGCGCTCCGCCAGCTTGCGCTGCTCCTCGGCGGTACGCACGCCCTGCTGCAGATCCTCCAGATCCTTGACGGTGCGGGCCGTCTGCCGGCTGAGGTCAAACTGCGAGCCGGCGGCCTTTTCGAGCCGGTCGGCCGCCTGCTCCAGATCCTTGAGGGCGTCGTAGCGCGAGAGCAGCCCCTTGAGGGAGCGGAGGATCTCCTCGTGGCGCTTGTGAGCGGCCGCGCGCTCCGCGGTGGCCTTGCCCTTGTCGGCAGCCCGCTCGGCGACGGCAGCGGCTTCGAGGCGAGCGATCACCTCCGCCATCTGCTCGCGGCTCAGGCCGTTGAGGGTGCCGGCCACCTCTTCGAGGAGCTTCTTCTCCTCGGTCCGATCGACACGGTAGAATTCCAGCACACGCAGCATGGTGCCCACGCGGCGGACAAGTTGCTCGGTTTCGGCCTTGATGGCCTCCTGCCGCCGGGACGCATCGGTTTCGGTCGGGTCGGCCCGGAGCGCCGACGAGTTCAGTCCAAACCACAAACCGGCGAGGGCTGCCAGCAGACCGCCACGCCACAGCCGGATAGTACTCCCGCAGTGCATCGTTCTTGCCCCCAAGGCCCCCCAAGGGAATGGGCGCGGCCGCCCGCGCCTCGACGTCGCAATCAGAGATCTTACAGGCCGTGCGCAACGATTACTACCAATTTGACGGCCGGCGCCGTCCGGACCAGCCCGGAGCGCCAGCGCCGGGCGCCTGGAGTGCCCGGCGCTGGCGCTCCGGGCTGGTCAGCGCGCCCCGGCCTCAGCGCGGGTCGAACACGCCGCGCTGCCGCGCCTCCAGCTGGCGCAGGCGGTTTTCCTCCTGCAGCGTGTCGAAGACCCAGCGGCGGAACTCCGGCGCCGCCACCACCACCTTCACCCGCGCCTCCGACCGGCCCACGACCGCCTCCGAGCGGTCCGGGTTGCGGTTAAACACCTCGAGGTAGAACTCGACCTGGTCGCCCGGCTTCAGCTCGATCCGGTTCCCCCTGGCGTCGGAAAGATCGCTCGTCTTGAAGTCGAACTGACCGCCGCCGATCGTGCGCGGCAGCAGGTGCTGCGGGTCGGGCGACGGTGCCGCGAAGAACGGCACGTCCTCCTCGTTCTCGGCATCGCGGAACTGCCCGCGCTTCGGATCGAACCCCTTCCGGCCCCGGCCGGTTATCTCGGGCAGCGGGTAGATCTGCCAGCGCTCGTCGCCGCCGGGTTGCTCCTCCTGCGACCCCTCGACCTTCTTGAGCACGCGGTAGCGCAGCCGCGCCTGCCCCAGGCCGTACGCGCCGGTCGCCGTGTAGCCGATGCGGATCGGGCCGGGCCTGCCCTCGGGGTCCAGCCCCAGCGGCATGCCGTCCACCTCGAAATCAACATCGCTCCCACCGGGCGAGCGGAACGCCTTCGCCGGCAGGAAGCGCTCGCGCAGCAGCGCCACCTGCGGAGAGCGCTCCGGCACGATCGTCACGCCGCGCAGCGGCGCCGCGATGTTCGCAAACCCATGTTGATCCAACACCCGAATCCGGTACGCGGTTTCGGTCGGCCGCAGGTCGAAGGTCCACGTCGCCTCCGGTTGCTCCTTCGGGAACACCAGCCGCAGCTGGCGCAGCACCACCTCGCCGCGGCTGGCGGCCAGGCCGGCGGCCGTGTCGAGCGAGGCGGTCGCCGGTCCCGCGAGCAATCCCATCGCCGCGACGGCGGACAGCGCCTCGACCGCGTTGCGCTGGGCCGCCGTCTCGCGCGACGGGCGCGACAGGTCGGGGTACGGCGCCCCGAGCAGTTCGAGGACCGCCTGCTTGACCGGCTTCTGCACCTTCACCTGGACGCGCGCCCGCAAGCCGTGCATCCCGACGATCTCGCCGCGCGACTGCTCCACCTCGTAGGGCGTTCCGTCCGGACGGAGCCCGCAGTGCTCCGGCAGCACCACCCAGGCGGTTTCCTTGACCACCACCGGCCGCGGCTCGAAGTGAATCACCCCGTCGCCCGGCGTGCGGCCGTCGGCCAGGTAGGCGCGGTAGCGGAAATCGACCGACAGCGGCCGCACGCGGGCCGTGTAGATCGCCTCCCGCGGGCCGGCGGCGGACTCGTACACGAGGTCGTAAGTCTCTGTCCCACCGACATCGAGATAGGCGAGCGCCGTGCCCTTCAGGTCCGGCCCCAGCCCCTCGCCGCGGGCGCGGAACTGCAGCACCACCTCCTCGCCGCTCGGCCAGACGCTGGCCGTCTCGCCGGTCAGATAGACGGAGCGCGGGATCTCCACGTCGAGCAGCAGCTGGCGCTGGAGCAGGGCCAGGGTCAGGGCGGGGGCAGCCACCAGCGGGACGGCAGCCGCGAGCAGCACCGGGCCGGCAACGGCGGCGCTCCACCGGAGGCGGCGGTGATCGGCGGCGGCCGGGAAGCTGACGCGCCCGGCCAGCTGCTCGGTTTCGCGGGTGACGACGCCGATCAACTCGGGCGACATCCCCTCGATCCGCGCGTCCGGCTGGTTGAGCTGGACGGTGCTGATGAGCCGGTGGCCCAGTGCCGGGGTTTTGTCCTCGACCATCAGTGCCAGCCGACTGTCACTGAGTCGGCGCGTCAGCGGCCACAGGATCAGCAGAGCGCAGGCGCTGAGCGACAGGGCGGCCTGGAGGAACACCAGCAGGCCGCGCAGCGCCCAGGGCGTTGGCATCGTGCGGTCGATCAGGTAATCGACCAGGCACGCGCCCGCCAGCGCGGCCAGCGCCAGCGCCAGCCAGCGCGCGGCGCCCCACACCAGCCGGAGCCCGCGCTCGCGCCGCCGCAGTCGCGCCAGGTGTTTGCGTATTGTCCGGGGCACCATGCCTTCAGCTCAGGTTCGAGAACTTGCGCACGACCCACTCGGCCGTGATCAGCACCAGGAACAGCAGGAACGTCAACCAGTTCCAGAGCGAGACTTCCATCGGCTCGGTGAACGCCTCCTTGCGCGACGGCACCTCGTCCGGCAGGCGATACAGGTCTTCCTCCTGGTAGAACCGCCCGCCGCTGACGCGCGCCGCGTCGCGCAGCGCGTCCGCCGCCATCCCGAGTTCCGCCAGCTCGTGACGCGGCGGGAGGTTGACCCGGTACGCCAGGGTGGCCGGCTCGGGGGTGATCATCTTGACCTCAAACCGGCCCGGAGCGTCATGCGGCAGCAGAGCGCGGTACTCGCCCTCGCGCCCCTCGATCGGCTGCAGTTTGAGTGGGCGGGTGCGCTCGCCCGCCTTCGCGTTCAGGGCGATCAGCTCGGCGGTCGGGCTGGCGTTTCTCAGCGGGCGGAAGTCCTTGTCGAGGAGCCGAACGTAGAGCAGCCCCGGCCGGCCGAGTTCTGCCTCGGACCGCTCCAGTCCGAGCTGCACCCGACTGGAGGAGTTGCCGAGCATGTGCGGCAGGCCGACACGGTAGATCAGCTGGCCCCAGAACCGGCCGAAGTAGCGGTCCTGGGCGTTGAACCGCCACCGCCACGTCTCGTCCGACGCGAGGAACAGCACCTCGCCGCGGCCGAAGTAGTGGGACGCGATCAGCGGCATCGGCTGCTCGCCGACCTTCGCCGTCGGGTGCTCCAGCAGGACGGTGGCGCCGGGCCGCACCTTCGTAATCGGGTAGTGCCAGTGGAACCCCGGCAGCTCCTGCCACAGCTTCAGGTTCTCCCGAGCGTCATCGACCAGGGCCATCATGTCGGCGCGCTTGCCGGCGTCGGTCAGGACCGGCTGGAACGGCAAGGTGCGCCGGTCCGCGTCGGCCTGGAACTTGACCGGCAGGAACTCAACCGGAAGTACCTCGTAGAGCGGCGTGTCGCGGTACGCGGCCGGCATGTTGTTGCGGCCGGCGATCACGATCAGCCCGCCGCGGAACTCCTCGACGAACTCGCGCAGCCACTCCAGGTGCTGCCGCGTCAGGAACCCCTTCGGCCCGGTCGGCACATCGCCGAGGATGACGAGGTCGTACCGCAGCAGCTCCTCGCGCGTCGGAAATTTTTGCAGGTACGGCCACTTCGCCTTCTGGGCGAGCGTCAGGTAGTTCGGCGGCTTCAGCGTCTCCGGGTCGGCGGCGACGAGGAGGAACTTCGCCTCGACGCGGCGATCGCGCAGCAGGGCCGGCTGGAGGAAGTTGTACTCCCAGCGCGGCGTGTTCTCGATGTAGAGGATCTTCACCTTGCTGTCGATCACGCGGATTGGGCGCGTGAAGCTGTCCTGGAAGGCATCGTTCTCCTTGAGCCGGATCTTCGCGACGAGGTCGAGCTTCTCCTCGCCCTCCTTGCCGCGGGGCGGGGTGAAGGTCAGCTCCTCGCGCAGATCCTCGCCGGTCCGGACCGGCACCTCACGCTTCGCAACGACCTTGCCACCGGCTGTCAGGGCGATCTCGACCGTGCCCTTCTTGAACCCGCGGGCGCGCCACCGGACCGGGACGGTGACGAGGTCGTCGAAGAAGACGGTCTCGGCGACCGGCACGTCGCGGATCTGCAGCGTGCCGGCCTCCGCCGAGCCGACGCCGTAGATGTGGAGCGCCACCTTGTGGCGGGCGCACTCGCTGGCCGCCTCCTCCAGGGTCAGCTTGCTGGCGTTGTCCTGACCGTCGGTCAGGACGACGATGGCGGCCGGCACCTTGCTGCCCTTGCCCTGGAGCAGGCTGCTGATGACATCCGCGAGGGCAGTGCGGTCCTCCTTCAGGTTGTAATTCGCGAGGAGAGCGTCTCCCAGGTGCGCGGGCGCAACGTCCTCCGCGGAATCCTTGAGGGCGTCCTTCTTCTCCGGGCCGAACAGGTAGGGCCGGAGCGGCCCGCGTTCGCGGAGCCGATCGAGGAGTTTCAGCTTCGGGTTGGCGAGGACGGCGCGGACGAGGTCGGCGCGCTGCGGATCCTTCTTCGTGCCGGCGGGAACGTCCGCCAGCGACGCGGAAGCCTTGACCTTCGCGTCCGGGGCCGCCAGCCCCTGGGCGATGGCGACGCGCATCAAGTCGGGGTGCGAGAGGCGTTTGTCCTGCTGCTTCATCGACTGGCTGTTGTCGAGCAGGAGAACCACCGGCCGGGCACGCTGCCCCTCGAATTCGGACCGCAGCACCGGCTGGAAGATCAGCAGCAGGAGCAGCAGGAGCAGGGCGGTGCGCAGGGTCGCCATGACGGCGCGGCGGACCGGCCCGATGCGGCCGCGCTCGCGCCAGTAGAGGAAGAAGACGAGCGCGCCGAGGAGCAGCAGCACGCCGCCCGCGGCCCACCACGGCCACGGGCTGCGGAAGGCCAGGTCGGCGGACCGGAGGGTCATCCCCGGCCCGGCCTTCACTCCGAGTAGTTCGTTCAGCCACTCCATGAGGTCGCCACCAAAACCTCTCCCCCCGCTCGGCGACGGGGTTCTACCACGCGCGCCCGCAGAACCAGGCGAGGATAGCCTCGCCGACCGCGAGCCCCAGCACCGCCAGCAGCAGCCACCGCGTCCACTCGCGGTTGGTGCGCTCGGTCACCGCCGCCACGCTGGCGCGGCCGTCGAGGTTCATGTGGACCGGCGTAAAGCCGAGCCGCTCGTTCAGCGCACGCTCGGGGAGCGTTTCCAGGTTCGCGCTCTCGCGCAGGTCCGGCACGATCGCGAACGGCACCAGCAGCGGCGCCGGTTCCACCGCCCCGACCTTGCGCGGCGCGTCTGCGCCGCGGTCGGCCGCCGTGATGTGGTACTCGCCGGCGCGGTCGATCCCGGCCGCCGTCACGACCGGCCGCCCCTGCACCATTTCCGGCCGGCCCAGCGGTTCACGCCGCGCCCCCGCGCCGGGCCTTGTCGGCGGGTGGATCAGGAAGTAGGCGCGCGTATCGTCCACCTGCGCGGCCGCGCCGTCGGGTGTCGCCGGCCGCGGGGCCGCGAGCGGATCCGGCGTCGGATGCCAGTCCAGCGTCTTACCGGCCGTGAAGTTGTGCGATTGCCCGAGTCGGTCCTGGAGATGGTTGAGGAACGCCTCGACCAGCGGCAGGTAGCCGGCCTGCCACTCGAATAGCCAGTTCCACGACGGCAGCCGGGTGTCGCGTTTCCACTCCGGCCCGGCACTCGTCGCGACCAGCAGCACCTCACCCGCGCCGACCGTGCGCGACACCAGCGCCGGCTTACCGTTGGTGTAGCGCATCAGCACCCGCCCGCCGGTTTCCTTCTTCGCTTCCCGGGCCGGTTCGTCGAGCTGGAGCGTCCTGAGGATCGGCACGAAGCTGATGCCCTTGAAATCCTCGTCCTCGCGGAAGCGCAGGAACGCCGGGCCGGTGATGCTGCCGCGGTCGAGGAGCACGAAGTTTTCGTCGCCAAACGCGGAGAGCCCGGCGACCTTCGCCGGCAGCAGGTTCAGGCGCTGGCCCAGGATGCGGTTGTACGCCTCCGGCGCCACGTTGTCGCCGCCGAAGATAATCAGCCCGTTGCCGCGGCGCACGAACGGCCCCAACTGCTCGACGAAGTCGCTCGGCGGCGCCTCTCCTCCGCCCTTCGCACCGCGCTCCAGCGCGACGTTGGCAAGGATGCATACATCGTGGACGTTCAGCTCGGCGGCGGAGACGCGGCGCGGCGACAGACTCGTCAGCCGTACATGATACTTCGCGCGCTGCTCGTCCTTCACCGGGACGAGGGCGTGTTCCAGATGGAAGGCCGACGAGCGCGGCAGATCCTTCGGGTCGGCCGCACCGTCCACGACGAGCACGCGAAGCTGGTCGCGCACCAGGATCACCTGGTCGTAGCGGTTGTCCTCGTCGAGGTCGTCGTCCCGGACGGTGGCGGTCAGGACGCGCAGGCCGGCCTTCTCCATCTTCGCCGTCAGGGTGACGGTGCGCGTCTCGCCGGGCGAGAGTTCGGCGATCGGCTGCTCCTCGATGTCCTGCCGCTTGCCGTCCACGGTCAGGCGAACGGCAAGGTTCTTGACGGCCGCGGCGCCGGTGTTGCGGACGAGGACGGCGAACCCGACGCGCTCGCCGGGGCGCGGGATGCCGGACTGCGGCGCGATGCCGACGACGGCGACGTTGCGCGGCTGCTGCGTCCCGCACCGAACGAGGTGGACCGTCGCCGTCTCGCTGAGATCCTTCACCGTCTTGTTGAGCCGGTCGGCGTTTTTGTCCCAGCCGTCCTTCTGCATGTCGCTGAAGACGTACAGTTCCTGGTTCGCCGCGTGCCCGCGCTTCAGGGCGCTGACCGCCTCCGCGATGCCGGGCGCCAGGTCGGAGGCGAGGTGGGTCAGGTCGAGATCCTTGAGGATCACGGCGGCCTGGTCGCGGTCGCGCGCATCGGGCGGGCCGACCAGAACCGCCCGGTCGGAGCAGGTGACGACCTGGATGGTCGAGTTGCGCGGCAGCTGCTTGAGGACGGCCAGGGCGGCCTTCTTCGCCAGATCGAGGCGTGTCTGCTTGCCCTCGCGGGCACCCATGCTGAACGACGTGTCGATGACGAAGACGGCATCGACGGCATCCCGCTCCGACCCGCCGACGGCGCTGAACTGCAGCCGCGCGAGGGCCAGGGCGAGCAGCGCCAGGACCGCGCAGCGAACGAGAAGCAGGAGCAGTTCCTGAAACTTGAGGCGCCGGCTGGTCTGCTCGACGCTGACGAGCAGAAACTTCATCGCCGCCCACGGGACGGTCCGGTAGCGGCTGCGGAAGAAGAAGTGCAGCGCAACCGGCACTCCCGCCGCCAGCGCACCCCAGAGCATGTACGGAGCGATGAAGTTCATGGGTGCTCGCAAGCCCACGGGCTGCGGTCCGTGGGCTTTGTGTCAAAGGAGTCGGACCCGCAGCCGGCGGGCGAGGTACGCGGCCAGCGCCTCGCCCAGCGGCTGCGCCGTGTCGAGGCGCACGTAATCGCACCGATTCCGCTCGCACCCGACCTGCAGCTCATCGAGGTACGCACGCAGGGCACGCAGGTACGCCGGGCGGAGCAGGTGCGGTCGCGTCAGCACGTGCTCCGGTCCTTCAAGGTAGTCGAACTTCACGTTGCCGTCGAACGGGAAGGTCGTTTCGTCCGGGTGCAGGACGTGGAAGACGGTTACCTCGTGGCCGTCGAACCGCAGGTGCTGCAGTCCGCTCAGCAGCGGCTCGACGTCGGCCAGGCAATCGGAGATCACGAACACCAGCCCGCGCCGGCGGATCTGCTGCGCCAGGTCGTGGAGCAGCGGGCCGATGGACGTCTTCTCCGCCGGCCGGCAGTTCTCCAGCGCGTGCAGGATGGTCGTGATGTGGCCCGGCTGCCCGCTCGGCGGCAGGACGTTGCGCCACGCCTGGTCGAAGATCGCCAGTCCGGCGCTATCGCGCTGGTGGATGACGAGGTACGCCAGCGCGGCGGCGAGGAGCTTCGCGTATTCGAGCTTGTTCGTGTCGCCCTCGCCGTACAGCATCGACCGGCTGGCGTCGAGGAGGATGTGGGCGGCGAAGTTCGTCTCCTGCTCGTACTGCTTGATCGTGTAGCGGTCGGACCGGCCGTAGCTCTTCCAGTCGATGTGGCGCGTGTCGTCCCCGGGGACATACTCGCGGTGCTGGACGAACTCGACGGAGAACCCGCAGAACGGGCTCTTGTGGTCGCCGACGCGCAGCCCCTCGACGACGGTGCGCGCCTTGACGCCCAGCGCCTGGGCGCGGGCAATGACGTCAGGTTGCAGGTAGGTTTCAGCCACGGAAACCTCGCGGATTCTGTCCCCCTCACCCCCCGGCCCCCTCCCCCACGAGGGGGGCAGGGGGGTGAGGAGGCAAAACTCTACGCCGCCTCGTTCTTCGGCACCATTTGCAGCAACCGGCGAATAACGTCGTCCACCGAGACGCCCTCGCTCTGGGCGGTGAAGTTGGTGATCAGCCGATGACGCAGGATCGGCGCGGCGACCGCGACCACGTCGTCCGCCGAGACGTGGTGCCGGCCCTGCAGGATCGCGTGCGCCTTGGCCGCCAGGATCAGGTTCATGCTCGCGCGCGGGCCGGCGCCCCACGTCAGCAGCTTGTTGACGAATGGCGCCGCCTCCGGTGTGTTCGGCCGGCTCATCCGCGTCAGCCGCTTGGCGAACGCGAAGACGTGGTCCGCCACCGGCACCCGCCGCACGATCTGCTGCAGCCGCAGGATGTCCTCGCCGTGCAGCACCTTGCTGACGGTCGTCACGACGTTCGACGTCCCCTGCCGCATGATCTGCTCCTCCTCCGCGTCGGTCGGATACTCGACCTTGATCAGAAAGAGGAAGCGGTCGAGTTGGGCCTCCGGCAGCGGGTACGTGCCTTCCTGCTCGATCGGGTTCTGGGTGGCGAGGACGAAGAACGGATCCTTCATCGAGTAGTCGGTCCCGCCGATGCTCGCCTTGCGCTCCTGCATCGCCTCCAGCAGGGCGGCCTGCGTCTTCGGCGGGGTCCGGTTGATCTCGTCGGCGAGGACGATGTTGGCGAAGATCGGCCCCGGCAGGAACTTGAACATCCGTTGATGCGTGACCTGGTCGTCCTGGATGACCTCAGTGCCGGTGATGTCGGTCGGCATCAGGTCGGGGGTGAACTGGATGCGCTTGAACGACAGGTCGAGCGCCTGCGCCAGGGTGCTGACCATGAGCGTCTTCGCCAGCCCGGGGACGCCAACGAGCAGGGCATGGCCGCGGCAGAAGATCGCCATCAGGAGTTGGTCGAGCACAGCCTCCTGGCCGATGATGATCTTGCCGATCTCGGCCCGGAGTTGCTTGTGAGCGTGGCGCAGGTGTTCGAGCATCTGCAGGTCGGACTCGGTGGCGGCCGGGCCGGTGCCTGCCTGGAAAGAGGTTTGCGGACTGCTCATGGCGCGTTTTCCGTGCCGCGAGCGCAAGGCGCCCACGGGAAATCTGGGTTGTCCGACGGGACGTCAGGGGTAGTAGCCAACCAACGCGGAGGGAGAATGTACAACGCGCGGACGACACACGGGCACGACGTCCGCGGCGGGGGGGGCGGCGTATTCTCCGGTCTCCTCAGTCCCGCCGGGCGGCCGGCCCGGCAGGAGGCGCGTGTGGGGAAACCCTCCAAAGCCGTCAGCCGTTCATGGTAGACGCGCCAGCGGGCAGGTCAACTGTTTTCGCGAAAGAAGCGAGATCACCCACCAGTCCGGAGCGCCAGCGCCGGGCGCTGCAAAGCGCCCGGCGCTGGCGCTCCGGACTGGTGAGGGAGAGAGTGTGCGTGCAGGACAGGAGCGACATGAGCGAGATCCGGAAGGGCGGATCAGGGTCTCCCGCGCAGAAGGAGCGGGAACAGGTAGTAGCTCAGCAGCCCGGTGGCGGCGGCGACCAGGAAGAGGAGGAGCCACTTGAGCCATTCGCCGCGTCGCCGCACCGGGCCGACGTCGATCATCGGCCCCGGCGTGGAGGAGGGGCGCGCGGACACGGCCGGGTCGCTCCCCAGCGGGGTGCGACGGTCGGCGGCTGCGGGCGACGGCGTCGGCGTCAACGTGGCCGACCGGCCCGCGGGCGTCGGCCCGAGCGGGATTCCCGTCCCCGGCGGAGCGGGTGTGGCTGGGGTCAGGGCGAAGACGATGTCGCGGAACTCCGGGTACTGGCGCAGCGGCTCGAACGGCCCGGACTTCCCCCGGCCAGCCCGAACGTTGCTCGCATCGCCCATCAGTCCCTCCTTGAGCGAGCGCCGGATCGCCCCCAGCGTCCCCTTGACGGTGTGCAGGACGTTCTCCTCGTCCTTGTAAACGAGATACCAGACGTCGTCTGTCCCGGCCCCCTCAACCGGCGCGAGCCGGCGCGTGCTGCGGCCGGTCAGATCCTCCACGAACTCGCGGCAGGTGGTCGGCCGCTGAGCCGGATCCGGCGCCATGGCCCGCCGGATCGCCCAGTCCACGCGCTCCGACAGGGCCGGCACCAGCTGGCGCGGCGGGACGAGTTCGTTGTTGATCTTCTTCATCCAGGCGTCGAGCGGGCCGGTCGATTTGAACGGCAACTCGCCGGTCACCATCATGTACAGGGTGGCGGCCAGCGAGTAGATGTCGCAGCGGGCGTCGGCGTTCTTGGCGTTGCGGAACTGCTCCGGGGCCATGAAGTGGGGCGTCCCCAGGCCGCGCCCGGTCCGGGTCAGGTTCAGATCCCCGTCCATCTCCTTGACCAGCCCCAGGTCGGTCAGCTTCGCCTGCCCGTCCGGAGTGAGCATGATGTTGTCCGGCTTGACGTCGCGATGGATGATGCTCTGCTTGTGCGCCTTGTGCAGCCCCTGCGCGACCTGGGCGATCAGCCGGATCGCCTCCGTCTCGGGGAAGCGCCCGGCCCGCTCGATGCGCTGGCCGAGCGACTCGCCCTCGACGAACTCCATCACCAGGAACGGCGTCTGCTCGTGGAACCCGTAGTCGAGGGCGCGAACGATATTCGGATGGTCGAGGGCGTGGGCGATCGAGTACTCCTGCTCGAACCGCTTGAGCAGGACCGGGTTGCGGGTGACGTGCGGCGGGGCGACCTTGACGGCGACGATCTGGCCGGAGTCGCGGTTACGGCCGCGGTACACCGTGCCCATGCCGCCCTCGGCGACGCGCTCCAGAAGGTCGTACTTGCCGATCGCCTGCAGCGCCGGCCGCGTGGTCTCCGTCATCGCCGAGGTCTCCGAACCGGACTGCGGGGGGCCGGTTGGCTCGGGGGGCTTCCTGCGGCGCTCGCCTCATTGCGTGGTGAGGGCTTGCACCGTCCGCGCCAGGGATGCCATGTTGCCTGGAGAGGGCGGCCCGTCGTGAACCGCCGTGGGCGCAGTGTCCCGCTGCGCCCGCTCTCAGTGACAATTGTATCTTGCGGTATCGCTTGCCGCCTGTCAAAAATCGGCAAACGCCGCCACCCGACCGCGGCCGGTCGCGGCCGGGGACTGCGGCGGCTGCTCCCCCGCGGGCGGCATCCCCAGCGCCCAGCGGGCCGCGTTGTAAATCAGCCGGACGAACGCCGGGCTGGCGAAATCCTCCCTTTGGCCGAGCGCGGTGTAGAAGACTTTCGCTCCCTTGTAACTGTTCGTCCACGCCACCGGCTCGGGCGCCTGCCCCGGGATGGTTCCCACCAGCAGCGCCCGCGCCGTCTTTGCGAGCGGGCTGGTCCTGTACAGTGACGCCTTGCTGGTGAACGGCAGCTTCACGTCTTTCAGGATGTCGTGGTCGGAAGCGTCCCCCGCCCTCGTCACGGTGGTGACCGGGCCGTCCGCGTGGTGGTTGTGGTAGTTACCGCCCAGCACCTCCGGGTCGAACCTCGGCCACTCGACGTGGCCGGCCGGGTGCTTGCCCTTCGTGTCGAAGGCGTGACTGGACGTCCGGATGGCCAGCAGCGGCTTGCCGGCGGCGAGGTACTGCTTGAGCGCCGCCATGTCCTTCTCCGGCAGCGCCCGCCGGCGGATGCTCAGCACGAGCAGGTCCGCCTGCGCCAGCGCGTCGGCGAACCCGGGCAGGTCGCTGCTGGCCTTCGCCCCGTGGACCACCTTTACGTCGAGGCCGAGTTGCCCGTCGAGGACGTACCACGCCAACCGCGGCAGCGTCGTCTTCGTGTCGTAGAGCGGCTCGGCGATGGCGACGACAGCTCGGCGGCGGACGTCCCCCTTGAACCGGAACGGCTGGCCGCCGAGCAACTCGTCCGACGTTGTCGTCGGGCAGACGAACTTCTCGATGTGCTGCACGATCAGGTCGGTCCCCTGGAAGTGGGAGACGTATGGCCAGCGGCGCGGGTTGTACATCGTGTCGGTCATGTCGCGCATCAGCACGACGTTCTTGCCGTTCTTTGCCAGCTGCCGGAGGCCGAACGGCCGGCCGAGGACGCACATGTTCGTGTGGACGCCGACCAGGATGACGTTCTTGATGCCGCGCTGCTCCAGCAGGTTCCAGATCTCGACGCCCGAGTCGCTGATGGCGTCGCCATCGCGGATCTTCAGCACGTCGATCTGGGTCAGCCACGGCGCGTTCGGCTTGCGGCCCATCGCCTTGAGCTGCGCCTGCCACGCGGCCTGCGCGCGCGCCGCGCTGTCGTCGCCGCCGTCGGTCTGATCGACCGGGTAGATGCCCTTCTCCTCGGTCGGGATCTTGTAGCACCACTTGCCGATGTCCCTGGGCAGGTTGGCAGCGGGTGGGGCGGCCTGGGCGAGCTTGCGGCCCGGGTGATCCTTGTAGGCGGCCATGCAGCCGCTCGGGGCATGGACGATCAGCATCCCGAGCCCGCGTGCCTTCTCCAGCACCTGGTTCATGCGCGGGGCGATCTCCTGCACGCGGCGAGCGGCGTTGAGCGAGTGGTGCGAGTCCCACATGTCGCAGATGATAACCGCCGTCCGCTTCGGCTCCCACTTCTCCTTCCAGACGATCGCGTCGTATGCATCTCTCTCCACCTTCGACGGGATGCGCTTGCGCAGAAGCAGGACGAGGCCGTCTCCCTCGTCCACGGTCTTCGGCTGCCCGGCGAGGGCGAGCGTCAGGGCGCCGGGGACGGCGGCCAGGGTGCAGGCAAGGATAGCAGCCCAGAAACTACGGATCATGGCACGTCTCCAGTGCGATTCGGGGTCAGGTCCGGGATGGAGCGCGGCGCAACCCCGGACCGTCCTCATACACGATCCGGGTGATGGTGTTCAGTTCTTCTCCCCGCACCTTCCGGGGGGGAGTGGGGAGAAACGCGCTCCCCAACCGCCTCCGGCTGCTTACTTCAGCCAGCGGGCGGCGTCGCGCGCGAAGTAGGTGAGGATCATGTCCGCCCCGGCCCGCTTGATGCCGGTAAGGATCTCCAGGGCCACACGGCGCTCGTCGAGCCACCCCTTCTGGGCGGCCGCCTTGACCATCGCGAACTCACCGCTGACGTTGTACGCCGCTACCGGCACGCCGAAGCGGTCCTTGACGCGGCGGATGATGTCCAGGTACGCGAGGGCCGGCTTGACCATGACGAGGTCGGCCCCTTCTTCGAGATCGAGGGCCACCTCGCGCAGCGCCTCGGCGCCGTTGTCCGGGTCCATCTGGTAGCCGCTGCGGTCGCCGAACTGCGGCGGCGATTCGGCGGCGTCGCGGAACGGGCCGTAGAAGCCGGAGGCGTACTTGGCCGCATAGCTCATGATCGGCAGCCAGCGGAACCCGGCCTCGTCCAGCCCGGCCCGGATCGCCCCGACCATGCCGTCCATCATTCCGCTCGGCGCCACCAGGTCGGCACCGGCCCGGGCGTGGCTGACGCACTGCTGGGCCAGCAGCGGCAGCGTCGCATCGTTGTCCACGTCGGTGCGGCCGCCGTACTCGCTCAGCACGCCGCAATGTCCGTGGTCGGTGTACTCGCAGAAGCACTCGTCGGTGATCAGCAGCACCTGGTCCTTGAAGGTTTCGCGCAGCGCCCGGAGGGACTGCTGGACGATACCGTCCTCGGCCGCGGCGCTCGACCCGGTCGCGTCCTTGTACTCGGGGATGCCGAAGAGGATGAACGCCCTGACGCCCAGGTCCGCCGCCGCGCCGACCTCCTCGACGAGCCGGTCCACGCTGAGCTGATAATTGCCCGGCATGGACGCGATCTCCTTCCTGATGCCGCGCCCGGGACGGACGAAGAGCGGCAGGATCAGGTCGTGAACGGTGAGCGTCGTTTCGCGCACCAGATCGCGAACGACCGGATGATGACGGAGGCGGCGGAGGCGGGTGATGGGGAACATTGGAACGACCTCAGGAACGGTCAGCGGCCCGCATACACCGCGTTGGCCGACGCGACGCCGGCGCCCGGATTGATCTTCACTCCCTGGGTGTGCAGGCACTGTTCGAGCGCTCCCAGCAGTTCCAGCACCACCCCGGGGCGCGAATTGTAGCCCATCAGCCCGATCCGCCACGCCTTGCCCTTGAACTCGCCCAGACCGCCGCCGACCTCGATGCCGAACGTGTTCAGCAGCTGCCTGCGCCCGGCCGCATCATCCACGCCCGCCGGGAGGCGTACCGCGTTGAGCTGCGGCAACTGGTGCCCCTCGGCCGCGGTGCTGGTCAGCCCCAGTGCGATCAGGCCGGCCTTGAGCGCCAGGTGGTTGCGGCGGTGGCGGTCCCAGCGCGTTTGCAGCCCTTCTTCCACGACCAGCCGCAGCCCTTCGCGGATGGCGTAGGTCATCGTGATGGGCGCGGTGTGGTGGTACATCCGTTCCTCGCCCCAGTAGCGGGCGAGCAGCGTCATGTCCAGATACCAGCTCTGCACCTTCGTCTGGCGGCGCTGGATCGCCTCGACCGCCCGCGGGCTGAACGACACCGGGGCCAGGCCGGGCGGGCAGCTCAGCCCCTTCTGTGAGCAGCTGTAAGCCGCATCGATGCCCCACTCGTCCAGCGCCACCGGGATGCAACCCAGGGATGTGACCGCGTCCACAACGAGCAGCGTGTCGAACTCGCGGCAGAGGGCGCCGAGTCCTTCGAGCGGCTGCCAGGCGCCGGTCGAGGTTTCGGCGTGGACGACGGCGAGTACCTTCGGGCGAACCTTCGTCAGCGCGTCGCGGATCTGGTCCAGTCCGAACACCTCGCCCCAGGGACGTTCGATCGCGGTGACCGCGGCGCCGGCCCGGCCCGCGACCTCGACCAGGCGCCCGCCGAAGAAGCCGGCGACGCACACGACCACGCGGTCGCCGGGCTCGATCAGGTTGACGAGGCACGCCTCCATCCCGGCCATGCCGGTGCCGCTGACGGTAAGGGTGAGCGCGTTGCGTGTCTGGAACACCTGGCGGAGGAGCAGCTGGGTTTCGTCGAGTACCTGCAGGAACTGCGGATCGAGGTGGCCGAGTAGTGGGGTAGCCATGACGCTCAGCACGCGCGGGTAGGCGTCGCTCGGCCCCGGACCGAGGAGCAGGCGCGGCGAGAGATTCAGCTGGCCGGGGAGAGACATGGGTTGCTCCTTCGCTGCTTCTTCCCTCGCCCCTGGTGGGCGAGGGGCGGAAGAGGGTTCGTCAGCTCATGGCCTTCATGCGCTCCTGGATGAGCGCGCTGATCGGTTTGAACTGCGGGTGGCCGGCCCCGCTGACCCACTCGAACGCGGCCGTTTCAGCCGTCACGAGGATCGCCCCCGCCCGCTCCAGGCGGCGCAATGCAACGTCGTGATCGACGGCGTAGCGGCTGCCGACGGCATCGACGGCGAGGTAGACGCGAAAGTCGAGCGCCAGCAAATCGAGGGCGGTGTTCAGGACACAGACGTGCGTCTCGATCCCGGCCAGCACCACCTTCGGGCGGGCGGCGGCGCGAAAGCCGTCCACGACCGACGCGACCACGCAGCAGCTGAACGCGGTCTTGTCCGGCCGCTCCGGCAGACGCCAGGCCAGCTCGGGCACGGTTGGGCCGAGCCCGCGCGGGTACTGCTCGGTGGCCGCGACCGGCATGTTCAGCAGGCGGGCGGCGTCGATCAGGAAGGCGGTGTTGCGCACCACGGCCGTCGCGTGGAGGATCTTCGGGACGAGCTTCTCCTGCACGTCGATCACCAGGAGCGCGGTGTCGGCGGCCGACATCTGGGTGGGGTGGGGCATCACGTTCGCTCCGGCCAGGAAAGGCGCCTGCTCGGATGCTACGGCGTCCCGTGGGTGGAGTCAAGGAACCGGAACGGGGCTGCCCTGCTCCGGTTTATCCGCTGCGAGCAGGAAGACGCCGCGCAGCGGCTTCAGTCCCGTCAAGCCGGCGAGCCTGTCGCTACGCGCGACATGGATTTCCGTCACCTCGAACTGCCACCCCAGCCGGCGGACATGCTCCAGTGCCAGCGCGAGATGCTCCAGGGTGACGAAGCTCGCCACCAGTCGGCCGCCCTCACGCAACCGCTCGGCAACGAAAGTCAGGAGTGCGGCCAGGCGGCCTGCGGATCCGCCCACGAAGACCAGGCGAGGCGGCTCGGCCTCTTCCGCGATGCACTCCGGGGCGGCGCCCTCGATGAGGCGGATATTGTAGGCGCCGAAGCGCTCCCGGTTCTGCCGCAGGTAGGCGGCGCGGGCCGCATCGCGCTCGACCGCGATCACCTCCACGTCCGGCCGCAGGACGGCGAGTTCCACCGCGACCGTCCCGAGCCCCGCCCCGATGTCCCAGACTGTGTCGCCCGGCTGCGTGGGCCGGAGGAGTTTGGCGAGCGCGACGGCGCGCACCTCCTGCCGCGTCATGACCTCGGGGCCTTCCTTCGGCCGGGCGAAGGTCTCGTCCGGGGCACCCGGCACCAGGGCGCGATGGCGCTCGATCTCTTTTGAGTGCTCGGGGGAGGTGCGCTGCGAGAGGATCAGGTAGTTCAGCGGCGCGAACTGTTGCCCGGCGAGTTCGCGCAACGTCGCCCAGGGCGTGACGCGCTCGTCGGCCGCGCCGAGGTTCTCGCCGACGATGGCCTGATAAGCGGGTGCGTCGCGTTCCAGAAAGAAGCGTGCGACGGCAGCCGGGGTGTCACCGTCGTGCGTGAACAGCCCGATGAGTCCCTTCCCGAGGAGTGGAAGCAGGGTCGCCCGCAGGTCGCGGCCATGAATGCTCGCGAGGGCCGCGCTGTCCCACGCCAGCCCGGCGCGGGCGAAGGCCAGCTGCATGCTGCTCAGCGCCGGCTCGAACCGGACGTGAGCCCGCCCCAGGGATTCGGCGAGTCGTTTCCCGACGCCGAAAAATAGCGGGTCGCCGGACGCCAGGACCACGCAGCGCTGCCGCTCGTATCGCCCCGTCAGCGCGGCGACCAGCTCGCGAATGTTGTCCCGGAGGACGAACCGCGCGCCGCGCGTCTCGGGGAAGTAGTCCAGGTGCCGCGCCCCGCCCGCGAGGAAGTCGGCGCTCACGATGCGCTCGACCTGGTCGGACCGCAACCCCGCGCGGCCGTCCGCCCCGATGCCGATGACATGGATCGGTGCGCTCATGCCCGCGCCGCTCCCAGGGTGCGACCGTTAAAGTCGAACAGCACGACATCCACCGCCAGCCTCCCGGCCACGACCGCGGCACACTGCGCCGCCGCCAGCTCGCACAGGCGGCCGAAAAACGGCGTGAGGCCGGCCGTTTCGATCAGCTCCTGCATGTGGCGCGCGGTGTTGGCCGCCTCGACCGCCGCCGCGAGATCCTCGGCAGCGCCGAGGTCGCGCGCGACGCGGGCCAGGAACGGGCAATCGACCTGATTGCCGGCAACGTGCGTCTGCATCTTGCCCGCGGCAATCTTCGACAGCTTGCCGATCATCGCGCACACCGACACGCGCGGGACGCCGCGCTCGGCGGCGCGGCGCAGGCAATCGCCGGTGAAGATGCCCATCTCGACGAAGGCCATCTCGGGCAGCTCGGAGTACAGCGCCTGCGCGAAGCGCTCGGTGCGGCCGCCGGTGCTCAGGACGATGTGGGCGACGCTGTTCGCCGCCGCGACGTCGATGGCCTGCACCACGGAAGCGCGCCAGGCGGCCGTGGACATCGCCCGCACGATGCCGGTGGTGCCGAGGATCGAGATCCCGCCAACGATGCCGAGTCGCGCGTTGAAGGTGCGACGTGCCAGTTCCGCCCCGTTGGGCACGCTGACCGTCACCTCAACGCCCGGGTCGGGGCGGTCGGTGCCCAGCGTTTCGACGACGCTCTGGCGGATCATGCGCTGCGGCACGGGGTTGATCGCCGGACCGCCGACGGGTAGCTCCAGCCCCGGCCGGGTGACGACGCCGACGCCGACGCCGCCCTTGAGGTGAATGCCCGGTTCCTCCACCCGGCGCACCGTGGCGAAGATCTCGGTCCCGTGCGTTACGTCCGGGTCGTCGCCCGCGTCCTTGACCACGCCGGCCGTCGCCGCCTCTCCGTCCCATTCCAGGGCATTGATGCGAACGGTGAGCGTCCGGCCGATGGGAAGGGCGACCTCGACCGCCTCCGGCCAGCCCCGATCGAGGAGCACCAGGCACGCAGCCTTCGTCGCGGCGGCGGCAGCCGTGCCGGTGGTGAAGCCCTCGCGCGTGCCCTTCGTGTCGCGCGGCGCGACGGTATGACCGCGAACGATTCGGTGTGGCGGACGGGCCATCGGATCAACCCGCCTCCTCCAGTTGGCGCAGCAGGAACGCGCGCACGCCCGTGACCCAGTCCGTGAAATGCCGCCACGGCGGCGGCCCGTCGCCCCACCACTGCACCCGGACGAACGGCGACACCTCGTAAGTCTCCAGCCCGAAGACCTCCTCGTCGAGCGGGGCGGCCCGGACGAACACGATCAGCGGCACCGCCAGCCGCGCGCCCTCTTGCACCAGGCGCTGCAGCTGGTCGGCAGGCAGGTAAGCATCGCGGACCTGCATGGCCGGGTTGGGGGACGGACTGGCGGCCGCGGGGTCAAACAGCTTGTCGTGGTCGCGCCGGCGGTCCCACGTCACTTCGCGCACCAGTGGAGGGGCACCCGGCGGAGCCTTTCGGCCAGGCGTCAGGACGGTCCACGTCACCTGCGCAGCGAAGGGCGGGTAGTGCCAGAGCCGCCAGAGCGAGCCGTAGGCGCGGATCGTTGCGCGCGGATCGAGATCCCGGGGGTGCTCCAGCAGGCGCGCCGCCTGCCCCTCCAGCTCCCCCCACAGTCTCTCACGGTCGTCACTCGTCACGGCCGGAACACCTCGATCAGCGCGTTGACCGCCGCCGCCGTCACCGCCGACCCGCCCTTGCGGCCGACACAGGTAAGGTACGGCACCTGGGTCTGCCCGAGCAAGCGCTCCTTCGCCTCCACCACGCCGACGAATCCGACCGGGATACCGACGATTGCCGCCGGTCGCCAGCCTTCCTCCTCGACCAGGCGTAGCGCCTCGTCGAGGGCGGTGGGGGCGTTGCCGATCGCCAGCACCGGGGCCGCGTGCCGCCGCGCCGCCAGGCGCATCGCCGCCGCCGAGCGCGTCAGTCCGGTACGGGCGGCGAGAGGAGCCGTCTCCGGGTCGTTGAGGTAACACACCGGCTCCTGGCCCGGCGCGCTCGCCAGCGCTCCGCGCACGCCGATGAGGACCATCTCGGTGTCGGTGACGACGGGGGCGCCTGCGACGAACGCGCGTCGGGCCGCCTCCTCGAAGTTGCGACTGTACCGCAGCAGGTGCGTGAAGTCGAAATCCGCGCTGGCATGGATCATCCGCCGCACCACCGCGAACGCCCACGGCGGCAGCGGCAGCGGACCGAGTTCGCGCTCGATGCGCGCAAAGCTCTCTGCCAGGATGCGCCGACCCGGGTCGCTGCGCCCTGTCATGCCCGCTCCCCGTACCCGCGCGGCGTCACCATCCGTCCGCGGATGATCCGCGTCGTGCTGCTGCCGACGATGACGACCGTCTCCATGCCAAGCCCCTCACCTGATAACTCCCCCAGCGTCGTCAGCCGGACGCGCTGGCCGGCGCGGAAGGCCCGATCGATCACGCCCACCGGAGTTCCCGGCCCGCGATGGCGGAGCAGGATGTCGCGCGCCTGCGGCAGCTGCCAGGTGCGCTTGCGGCTGACCGGATTGTACAGGGCGACGACGAAATCCCCCTGACCGGCCGCGTCCAGTCGCCGCGTGATGACAGTCCACGGCGTTAGCAGATCGCTCAGGCTGACGCAGGCGAAATCGTGGCCGAGCGGCGCCCCCAGCAGCGCTGCCGCCGCCAGCGCCGCGGTGACGCCCGGCACGATTTCGACCGCCACCTCCGGGATTGCCTCCGCCGTTTCGAGCACCAGACTCGCCATGCCGTAAACGCCAGCGTCACCCGACGACACCAGCGCCACGCGCCGACCGGCCGTGGCCAGATCGAGCGCGAGCCGCGCGCGCTCCGCCTCGGCCCCGATCGGACTGCCCCGAAACTCACCCGGCAGTGCGAGCGGGCGCAGCGCGTCGAGATAGGCGTCGTAGCCGACGACGACCTCGACGGACCGCAGCGCCTCCCGGGCCTGCGGCGTGAGCAACGTCGGATCGCCCGGTCCCAGGCCGACGACCCACAGTTTGCCTGCACCGGGAGCGACGCAGGGCGAGCCCGTCGGTTCAGGAGTTGCCGGCGGGCTCGCCCCGTGCCGCACGAGGATGAGGGCAAAGTATGCGTCGCGACCTGCGGCCGTTGTCAGATCGTGGCTGATCCACTCGTCGGCGGTCGCCACGTTCTCCGCGTAGACGGCCGCGCCCCCGTCGGGGAGTTGGGCAAGCGCCTCGGTCAGGTCAGGAAGCGCCTGCGCCACCTTGAGGAGACACACGGTCGAGAATTGTTCCAGGATCGGCCGCAACTCGTCGCGCCGATACCCCGTCGGAAGGATGGCGACCGTTTCCCCGCGCTGCGCCAGCGGCCAGCCGACGCGCGCCGCCGCCGCCGCGATCGAGGTGATTCCCGGGATGACGTCAACCGGCACGTCCGGGTACAGCTCACGCAGCAGCTCCCAGACGTAGGAGGCGGTACTGTAGAGTGTCGGATCGCCTTCCGTGACAAGGGCGACGTCGAGCCCGGCGCGGCAGTCGATTGCGATTTGCTCCGTGGCGGAGCGGTAGGCCGAGCGATCCCCGCGGGCGCTGGCGACGCGCATCGGCTCATGCAGGAGCAGGCGAACCTGCTTTTCGGGGTGAACGAGGTGACGGATGATCTGCCAGGCCCGGCCCTCGTCGGACCGTGGGCCGGCGTGGTACAGGACGTGCGCACGGCGAATGACCTCGACTGCCTTGACAGTCAACAGGTCTGGATCACCCGGCCCGACACCGACCGCCCAGAAGCGCCCCATCCCGGCATGATACGGATTCGCGCCCGGCACTACCCGTCACACAGTCACAAACACGTTGGTTCCCTGTAAAGCCCACGGGCCGCGGCCCGTGGGCTTTGCACAGCCTGTCACGTCGCGCGGATGACGACGATGGTGGCGTTGTCGGTCGCGCCGCGCAGATTAACGAGGTTGAGCAGGCGCCGGGCTGCTTCCTCGGCGGAGCCGGCCGTCTCGCGCAGCAGCATCTTCTCCAGATCCTTGGTCGGGACGTGGTTCGTCAGCCCGTCGGAGCACACCAGGATCCAGTCGCCGCGCTTCAGCCGTGCCGAGTACAGTCCGGGCTCGACGTCCGGCTGGCCGCCGATCGCCTGCTGCAACTCGTTCTTGCGCGGGTGGTCCTCGGCCTCCTCCTCGGTCAACTGGCCGAGCTCGACGAGCCGGTTCACCAGCGTCTGGTCGCGCGTCAGCTGCACCAGGCGGCCGCTCGACAGGTGATAGGTACGGCTATCGCCGACGTGACCGACGACGATGTTACGGCCGTCCACGTAGACCGCCTCCGCCGTACACCCCATGCCGCGCCGCCCGCGGCCCGGCTTGCGTGCCGCCGTGTGGACCTCCTTGTTGGCGTAACGCAGCGCCTCCTTGAGGGTCTTCCTGCATGCCTCGACGTTGAACACGCCTGGCTCGGGCGGTTCCTTGCCGGCCAGGGCCGCGAACATCGACTGCTGGAGGAGGTAGGTGCGCAGGGACGAGACGCACATCGCCGCCGCCACCTCGCCCGCCTCGTAGCCGCCCATGCCGTCGCACAGCAGGATGACTGCGTACTCCCACAGGTCGTCCTGGCGCCACTCGACCGCCTGCAGCAGCCCGAAGGCGTCCTCGTTGCCGGTCCGCACCATGCCCGTCGTCGCCCACGCGGCGATGTCCAGCCGGGCGTTGTCGAAGCTGCGTCCGACCGCGTCCAGGGTGCGGATCAGCTCGGCGAACCCGGTCGGGTCGGTCCGCCCCGCCTCGTCCGTCGGGAAGCGTGCGTTCAGGTCGCGGTTGAACGTCTTGAGGAGCAGGCGGAAGAAGGTCGGGTTGACGTCGGGGAAGCGGTCGGTGATCTTCTTGGGCGTGTATGGCGCCTCGAAATCCTTCTCCTCCAGATCGTGTCCGGTGTACTCCAGGCAGTAGATGGCGGCGCCGAAGCTGTACAGGTCCGCCCGGGCGTCGGCGTGCTCGGGATTCTGGATCAGCTCGGGAGCGGTGTACAGGCTGCCGCGCAGCGGGGTGCCGGGCGGCACCGGCAGCGGCAGCAGGTCGGACAGGTCGCAGATCATCGCCTGGCGCGGCCCGATCACCTTGACGAGATTCGGGCGGAATCCCTCCAGGATGGCGCCGGCCCCGTGCAGGGCGTCCATCCCCTCCGCCACCTGTTTGAGCCAGCCGTACCGCTCGGACGCATCCAGGTCCGGGTCGCTCCAGGCGTCCCACAGGCTGGCGCCCTCCGGGCAGTCCTCGACAAGGTACTCGTAAGTCCCGTCGGCGAAGGTGTCGAGCACCGCCGGCAGGGTCGGGTGGTGCGCCTTCTCCAGCAGAGCCAGTTCCCAGCCGACGCTCGGCCACGAGGCGCTGACCGGCTGGATCTCGGCGACCGGGGCGGCAGCCGGGGTATCGAAGGTTGGTATGAACTCGTCCTCCTCGACCGCGGCGGCCACGGGCACCTCATCCTCGAGCAGGAGAACCTCGGCCATCTCCGGCAGGGCGCCGCGAACGATCACCACGGCCCGGCCGCCGGCGCCGTGGTCGATGGCGCGGACGCGGGTGACGTTGCCGCGCTCCGCGATCTGCTCGACCAGTTCATAGCGATCCTGGAGGCGGGCGGGCGGGGCGGCGGGGGTCGGAGTGGACATGGTCGCGACGGAGCCTCCAGCAGCCCGAGGTTGGGACGGAAACACGCAGCCGCAGTCGTCGCAGTACGTCTGCGACCCCTTGCGCGGCGACTGGCAAACCGGACAGAATTGCGGGGCCGCAGGCGCGGACGCCGGCGCGGCAACGGGAGCGACGACTGCCTCGACCACGGGAACGGCTTCCGGGGCCGGGGCCGCCTCGGCGAGCGGCGGCACCTCGGCGACGAAGGGCGGTTGAGCTTCGGCCACGGCGGCCGGTTCCTCGGTGGCGGAGATGGGTTCCGGTTCGTGCGCTGCTTCTGCCGCGGCGCAGCCTCCCTCGAAGGGGAGGGGGGCGGCCGGGGCCGGCGCGAGCGATTCCGGTACGGCTTCCAGGACTGGCTCGGCAGTCGGCGGTGGAGAGAGCTCCGGGGCCGGGGAAGGCGCGGCCGCGACGGCCGCGGCGCCGTTGTCGGCGGGGGCGGAGGGAGCGACGTCCGGGGTGGCGTCGGATTTCGCTTCCGGTTTCTTCGCGTTCATGCCGAAGAGTCGGGCCCACAGGCCGCCAGCTTTCGGGGGGGTCGGGTCCGGGGCATTCGGTGCCATGGGTACTCGGGATCCTTGGTGGGGGCGCTCGGCCGCGACCGCAGGGATCTTTCCCACGCGGTCGGGCGGAGGCCCTGGCGTAAGAAGGGGCGGTCCACGGCTCGCCGTCCGGGTTCGGGTTCTTTCCGGGCCGGGCGGGGCCGCCGGGGTAGCATTCCTGGTGCAAGGGCAAGAGGGTGAGAGAAGCCCTCTCCAAAGCCCACGGATGGCGTCCCGTGGGCGAAGTCGCCGACGCTTCGCCCACGAGACGCCACCCGTGGGCTTTGGACAGAGCCTTTCCTCTCACACCCTTCCATTTGTTCTAGCGGACCCGGTTGCCGCAGTAGATGCAGAACCGGCTGCCCATGCGGTTGTTCCTGCCGCAGCTGCCGCACAGCAGCTCAACGTCGGTCAGCGCGGCGGCGCACTTGACGCAGTACGGGGTCCGCACCTTGTTCGGCGTCTTGCACTTTGGGCACGGCTGTTCCTTGGTGACGCGCTGCCGGACCAGGTCTTGCTTGATCTCCTTGGCCGAGAAGTACCGATCGTTCACGTCCTCGGCCATGTTGACCTTGATTACCTCGAAGAACCACCGGAACTGCTGCGGCAGCGGCGACGCCGGGTCGCCGAGTTGCTGCTCCAGTTCCTTGGCCGTGTAGAACCCCTCGGGCGCCTTGCCGGTCGCCAGGTGGTAGAGGGTGGCGGCCAGGGCAAACAGGTCGCTGCGCGGCTCCGGCTTGCCAACGATCTGCTCGGGCGGGGCGTACCCCTCGGTGTAGACGCGCGTCTTGCCGGCCATGCGCTCCTTGACCGTCTTGCCCAGATCGCGGGCCGTCCCGAAGTCGATCATCTTGATCGACCGCTGGTCCTCCAGGAGCATGATGTTGTCCGGCTTCAGGTCGCGGTGGATCAGCGGCGGCGACTGGCGATGCATGTGTTCCAGGACGTCGCAGATCGCCTTGGCCCACTCGATGACGAGCGGGATCGGGAACGCCTGGTTGTTGCGCGACTCCATCAGCTTGAGCAGGTCGGTGCCGCGGATGAACTCGATCACCAGATGGGCCGTCTGCCCCTGGTGGATGAAGTCGAAGACGCGCGGGACGATTGGAACCGGCTCGAGCATCTTGAGGATGTCGGCCTCGCGACGGAAGAAGTTGAGGCGGATGGCGAACTCCTGCGGGTCGCCGCTGATCATGTCCTTGATCGCGACCTCACGGTTCGTCTTGGTATCGGTCGCCTTGTAGACGGCGCCGAACCCGCCCATCGCGAGGAGTTTGTCCAGGCGATAGCGGCCGTGGATCATCGTTCCGGCGGCCACCGGCAGGGGGGTGCCGCAGCGCTGGCAGTTGCGCTCGCCGGGCGGGTTGGCGACACCGCACGCCGGGTTGGTGCAGAGGGCGGGCGGCGTTTCCGGCTCGGCGGTGGACTGGTCGCCCTGCAGGAGGAACCCGCAGTCCATGCACGCGATGGCGCCGGGCAGCAGCTGCGACCCGCACGACGGGCAGGTCGTGTCTCCGGCGCCGGGGGCCGGCGCGGACGGAACCGGCGGCAGGTTGACGGACGGCCGCGAGCCGGGACCGGCGGCCGCAGCAGCTGCCGCCACGCCACGACCGGAAGCGCTGGCAGCACCGACGAGTTCGGGCGGCGGGACGGTGAACGGAGTCTGACACTTCGGACAGCGGACGCCCTTGCCGGCCGCGTTATCGGGCACCTGCATCGTCTGCTGACATCTCGCGTTCGGACAGCGAATGACTTGCGGCATGGTTACCTTCTTCAAAGTTGCGCGGCCTGCGCCGTCGTCTGGTGTCCTCGCAGGGGGCGTTCGTTACAGGGCTGGTGAGCAGGGAGGGGGCGCACCCTCCGCTTGCCGGATCGTTCGGGCCTTCCCCCTCCCCCTGGTGGGGGGAAGGGTCTGCAAAGCCCACAGGTGGCGTCCCGTGGGCGAAGCGTCAGGAACCTGGCCCACGGGACGCCACCCGTGGGCTTTACAAGAACCTGTTGCGTACCATCCTCCTTGAACCTGTTCAAGGCTAGCCGTTCGAGCGTTTCTGGCGCTCGCCGAAGCTCAGGACGTGGCCGCCCACCCGGATCTTGTCGCCCGATTGCAGCGGCGTCGGGCCGAAGATGCGCTGCTCGTTGACGTACGTCCCGCCCGACGAGCCCGTATCTTCGACGAAGTAGCGATTGCCCTGCTGGACAATCCGGGCGTGCAGCTTCTCGATCTGGTTGTCCCCGAACAGCCCCAGGTCGCACGACTCGGCCCGGCCGATCGTGATTTGGTCCTTGCCGACGATCATCTCGCGGCCAACCCGGCGCCCCTGCTCGATCCGCAGCCAGGCTTCCTTGAGCATGACCTGGGCCAGCCCGATCAGCAGCCCGATGCACATCCCCAGGGCGACGAATCCCCACGAGGTCGGGCTCCACAACAGGTCCGGATCCTTCGCCTTGAGGAGAACGGGAAGAGCACCGCCGAGGAGCATTGCCAGGATGCCCCCGAGGACGCCGCCCACGGTCCCGCCAACGAGTCCCTTGATCAGCTTCTTGCGCGCGCCCGCGACGTCCTGCTGCCGGACCACGCTGGAAAGCACCTCGTAAACGCCGATCGAGGTGCCGACGAGAAGGCCGGTCAGGGTCCAGCCGAAGACGAAAAAGATCCGGGAATAGCCGTATAGCGCCTGCCCGATGATGCCGCCGAGGAGGCCGCCAACGCACCCGACGAGGATAGCCACGCCAACGCGCTGAACGATCTGCCCGAACTGCCGGAGGGAGAGGCTCCAGAGGGTATCGACCAAACTCAGGCCCAGGGCAATCATGATGCCGAGCCACATGCCCTTGATGCCGGCACTGCCGACCGGGCTGGTCAGGGCGTTCGGTGAGGCCATCCGGCCGAGAGCCCACCCGATGAAGGCTGCCCATCCGCCGCATAGCGCACAGTACCAGATGAATAAACGAAAGGACATCGACGTCCCTCAACCTTCTCCCGGCGGTGATAGCCTCTGCCGCGGAGACTATTCACCCTATTAAAAGGGGCCGCCGCACACCCTGTCCAGTAAATTCGGCGCCGCGCGGGCGAAACGACAATCGCGGCACGGTCACCGCCCGAATATTTGCCCCCCGTCGCCCGCCACCTCGGTGATCGCCAGCGTCTTGGTCCGGGCCACTCCGGTCGTGGACGCGACGCGCAGTCGCAGTGTCCCCCTGTCCAGGACGCGCAGCCGCCAGTGGACGAGGCTCGTCCCCTGAACGCCGGCCGGGAACGAAGGCACCTCCTGCGTCAACTCGTCCGCCGCCAGCTGCAACTCCCTGGACAGCGACAGCGTGAGCCGCTGTCCAGCCACGGGATTGTTCACCTTCGCCGTCAGGGTGAACTCCTTGCCCGGGGCGATTGCGCCGGACAGTTCCAGCGCGAACCGGCCGGCGGTGTCGTCGGGCCGCTCGATCGTCAGCGTTTTCTTCTGGACCACGCCCGTACTCGACGCGACGCGCAGCGGGTATTTGCCCGCCTGCCCCACCTTCACCTTCCACCGGACCGGGCTGAAGGCGCCCGGCGGCGCCGGCGCCACCTGCTGCACCTCCGCCCCCTCGGTCCGCGTCAGCCCAGCCGGCAGCTCCAGCCGCAACGTCTGCCCCTCAACCGGCTCGGACACCTCGGCGCGGACCGCGAACTCCTTGCCGGGACTGAAGTCGCCGACCAGCGCCAGCCGGAAGCGTCCGGCCCCCACGTCGGGCCGGACGATGGTGAGCGTCTTTGTCCGGGCGACGCCGGTACTCGACTCGACGCGGACCGGGAACTTGCCCGGCGTGCCGACGCGCACCTTCCATGTTACTGTACTGGCGCCGTCCGTGTCGCCCCCTGGCGCCGGAACCGTCTGGGTTGCGTCGCCCTCGACTCGGTCCAGCCCGGCGGGCAGCTTGAGGGTGAGCGTCTGCCCGGCCGTCGGCGCGATGACGGTGCCGCGGACCGCGAAGACCTGCCCCGGCTCGAACCCGCCGTCGAGTTCGACGAGGAGCCGGCCGCTCGTCGGCGCGTCGGGGCGGGCGATGGTGATCGTCTTGCTCTGCGACAGGCCATTGTTCGAGTGGACCCGCAGCGGGAACACGCCGGTCTCCAGCACCTTCGCCTTCCATGTGACGAGGCTGGTCTGGTCCTTGCCGCCGGCCGCGGGCGGGACGGGCATCGTCTGGTCGCCCTCGACGCGCTCGAGTCCCTTCGGCAGGTCGAGCGTCAGCGTCTGGCCGCGCGTCGGGTTCTGGACGTAGGCGGTGATGGTGAACTGCTCGCCCGGCTCGAACGACCCGCCCAGGGTGACGCCGAGCTTGCCGGCTGGCTCGCTGCTCGCCACGGTCCCGAGCCCGTAGGCAAACCCGAACTCGCGCTTCTTGCCGGGGGCGAGCGGTTTCTCGTTCCAGTAGAGGACCACCGCGGAGTCGCCCCCCAGCGGCGCGATCGGGAGAGCCCAGGCGTTGTTGTTGCCGCCCGGCCAGTGGGTCAGCAGCACGCGGGCAGGCGGCTCCAGGCCGGGCAGCTTGAGCGTCATGTGGGCGACCGTGCCGGGGTTGCGCAGGTTCGGGATCTCCAGCGCCTGGATGAAGTCGGGGATCGGCCCCTGACGCGGGAAGTCGGCGAACCCGCCGACCATGCCGAGCCCCGGCACGGCGAACGGCACGCCGTCGTTGCCGCCGATGAGCGTGTCCACCTGGACGCGCAGCCCGACCGGCCAGGTTCGGTTCTCCCGGTTCTCGACGACGTAGCGCACCCGGACCGTGTCCATCAGCCGCCGGAACTGGCCGGGCGCGACCTCGACCGGCTGGGTGCTGGGGATGACGTCGAGGATCTGGGTGACGGTCAACTTGCCGGCCGCCCACGTCCAGCGCGAGCCGCGCTGGCTGTTCCCGGTGCGGTCGAACGGCAGGCTGGTGTTGCGCTCGATCCACCGGCCCGGAGCGGCCCCGAAGCCGACATCGCGGCCGGCGACGCGCACGACAGTATTGTTCGTGTTGCCGTTGGCCCCGTAGGTCAGCCGCTTGCCGGTCTGCGTGGCGGTCACGCCGAAGCGGGCATTCGGACCGTAGGCGTAGACGACGCGCGGCACCCGGTCCACGGGCGCCAGAACTGCGGCGGCCCCCGGTGCGCCCTCGGGCGTGTCATCGCGGATCTCCACCTTGACCGGCTGCGGGGCTGCGGGCCTGGTGCGTTCCTCCGGCTCGTCCTGGATGTGATGCTTGACCGGCAGCGCGGTGCGAAGGATCTCCTCGGGCTCGTCCTGCTCCACCACCTTGAAGGTCAGCGGCCCCTTCGCCGGCTGCTGCTCCTCCGGCTCGTCCTTGACGGCCACCGCCACCCGATCCGGGCCGCCCGACAGGGTCAGCGCCAGCCCGCCGCCGAGCAGGAGCAGCAGCACGAGCACTCCACCTCCGACCAGCAGCAGGCGAGAGGAGGAACCGCCCGCCTCCTCGTCGTCTTCATGGCGGCCGCGCCCGGGCTTGCGGGGCGGGGCCGCGCCGGCGAGGACGGGCTTCGTCTTGCGCTTCGGGGTGGCGTCGATGCCGGTGTCCACCGGAATCATCGTGACGGCCGGCGCCGCCGCGCCCGCCGGGCCGACGGCCAGCGACACCGGCACGACGAAGACCTGTCCGCCGTTGGCGGTGACGCGCACGCGCGCCTGTAACACCTGCCCTGACTCGGCCGGCACTGGGCTGACCTCCAGCGGGATGGTCGCGACCGACCCGACCGTCTGCACCGGCCCGACGTTGAGCCAGCCCTGGTCGCTGGACGCGCTCGCGTAGACCGGCCGCTTCTCGGTGGCGCGTACCTGGAGTGCCTGCCGCAGCGTCTCGCCGGGCCGACCGCGCAGGCTGACGACCGGGTCGCTCAGCTCGACCCGCGGCGCCCTCGCCAGGCCGAGCGCCTCGAAGAACTGCTGCACGGCCCCCAACCCCGCTGCCCGCTCCCCCTGCACCGGGTACGCCCAGCCGTTGGCAGTGTACCAGAGTTCGACCGCGCCGCTCTGGAACAACCGCGCCGCCTCCCTCGGCGCCTCGCGCGCCTTCTCGGCGAGCTGGCGCGGGGTAGTCGCGCCAGCCAGCACGCCTTCCGGGAACGGCCTCGCCAGCACCAGAGCGCGGACCTTCACCTCAACGCGGCCGCCGTTAGACTCAACGATCAACCGCCCTTCCTGCGGGCGCCCGGCGCGCAGGTGCTGGGCGCGGACGTTGACGACAACCGTCCCGTCCCGGCTTACCTGGAACAACTTCTGGGCGTGGCCCGGCGCGTCGCCGAGCGTGAGCCACTTGCAATCCGAGACGACGGCCCCGCAGAGCAGGCGCATCCCGCCGTTGGCCAGGTGCAGCTCGAAGTGGTGGTCGGCGCCGGCGGTGAGGGTGCCCAGGTCGATCTCGGCCGGCTCGACGCGCAGCTGCGGCGACGAGAGAGCCTGCGTGGGCAGGCGGTCGAGGAACTGGTCGAGGGCACGGTCGGTGTCGGGGAAGGCGGCGGCGTCGCGCGCGGCGACCGCGAGATCCAGCCGTCCCAGGCTGCCGAGGAACTGCTCCAGCAGCCCGCCGCGCAGCAGGTCGCGGGCGGCGGCCCACTCCTCGTGGCAGGCGCAGGCGAGCTGGTCGAAGCTGGCGCAGCTGCGGCCCGACGGAAAGACGAACGCGGACGCGAAGCGGGCCGAGCCGACGTTGACGGGGCCGACATCGGTGGCGTGGGCGTTGAGGGCGCTGCCGTCGAAGTAGCAGTAGGCGGCGTCCGCGGGATTGACATGCGAGCAGTGGGTGCAGGTGATCGCCATAACGTCCTCCTCGGCTCATGGCCCGCAGATGGGAGAGGGGCGCGAGCGCGAGAGGTTACTTCCGGCCGCGGCCGCACGAGAGCCCGCCGGGAGGGCGGGGAAGGGCCGGTACTATTTAACGAGACGCCGTGGCGGGCTGTCCAGGGTAAACTGTCCCGATAGGCGGGTGGTACGGGGCGGCGCCGGGGGAGGCGGCGCAGGGTATTTGGATTGTGCCGACCAGGAGAGAAGAGCAGGCTGGAGGCTGCCAGACCAGGCGCCGACGAACCGCAAGCGCCAGCGACGAGAGCCTTGAGCGGACCGTCGCTGACGCTTGCGGCTCGTCGGCACCCTCGGGCCTTGTCTGGTAGTCGTTAGCTTCGGGTCGCAGCCACCCCCTGGTTCTGCCCATGCGGGCCAGACCGGGCAGACTGGGATAGGCATGATGGACTCGAAGAGGAGGCCGCGCAGGCAGGTGCCGGCGCGGCCTGTCGGAACGGTCGCCGCCGATGGGGCCGTTACTTCTTCAGCCTCTCGACGGTCTCCAGGATCTTCTTGCTGTCGCCGCTGGCATCGCCGACCTTGTACCTGGCCGCGATGTTCCCGCCACGGTCGATCACGACCGTGTACCGCTGGATCGTCACGCCGCGCGGGGCAGTGCCCTTCTCGCCCCTGGCGTTGATCGTCGGCGACTTGCCGCCCGCCTTGACCGGCACGCCGAACTTCTGGGCGACCTCGCCCTTCTCATCGGCCAGCAACGTGAACGGCAGCTTGTGGTGCGCCTTGAACAGCGAGTGCGTCACGGGGCTGTCACCGCTGATGCCGACGACTGCGACGCCCTTGTCCTGCAATTTCTCGATATCGTCGCGGAAACCGCAGGCCTGCTTGGTGCAACCGCCGGTGAAATCGGCCGGATAGAAGTACAGCACCACGATCTTCCTACCGACGTAATCGCTCGACTTCCACGCCTTGCCCTGCTCGTCCGTGCTCGCGAACGCGGGCGCCTTGTCGCCCACCTTCGGTCCCTCCTGACCGCCGGCGGACAGCCAGCCGCCTCCGATCAGCGCGAGCATCCCCAGGACGCCCAACACCAGTCCGCTCCCGCGCAGACTCCTCATGATTTACCCCCTTGGTAGATACGGGAAACCTCACCCGGCGCACGCCGAAATGGCGCCGCCGCGATGCCTGGTGCAGAGGCAAGGGACAGGTGGGCAAGGAGACTCTGCAAAGCCCACCCGCCTCCTTGCCCCTGTATTAGCCGCAAACGGCCGTCAGCGCTGCACCCCCTGGATCACCAGTTCCAGGAACTCGCGCGCCCGGCGCGCGAGGGCGTCAACGCCCTCCGGTTTCGTCGGCCGCGGCACGCGCGGGGCGAAGATGTTCTCGCAGCACAACGGCATCGCCCGGCCGGTGAACGCGACCGGATGGAGGAGCCGGTAGTGGTCGATCTCGCCCAGACCCGGGCCGCAGTCTCCGTGCGGCGGTGGGAAGTCGCGGTGGTCCTTGATGCAAAAGCTGCGCACCTGGTCGGCGCACGCGAGCAGATCCTTGATCACCTCGGCCGGGCTGACGCGGTTGTAGTCCATCACGTTGCCCGAGTCGAAATTGACGCGGATACCGTCGTCGTTCACTTCGCGCGTGATACGGGCGCAGGCGGCCCCGGTCCCGGTCGGCCCACCGTGCTGCTTGATCACGATCAGCACGCCGTTCTTCCGCGCGATCGGCCCGAGCTTGCGGCAGCGCTCGACCCACACCTTGTACTCGCCGCCGCGCGTCCCGCCGAACGTCAGCACCTGCGGGATGCGCGCCGCCGCCGCCTGCTCGACGCGGCGCGTCAGCACCTCGACGCCGTTCTTCGCGTCCGGCGAGGAGCCGGAGAACATCATCACCGGCTCCAATCCCATGTCGCGGCAGCGCGCGGCGAGTTCCTTCGCCCGGGCCGGCGGGGCGTCGGCCGGCAGGACCGGGACCGGCTTACCGCCGTCCTCGCGGTGGCTCGTCCCCCAGGCGACGTAGCGATAACCGGCCCCGCGGATCCCCTCCAGGGCGCGCCGCAGGGGGAACTGCGAATACGGTAGCGTCATGCATGCCACCTGGAACTGCGTCGGCTTGCCGGCCGGCTGCGGTTGCGGTTGGACCTGCGCCGCCGCGGGCGCGGCGAGCGCCAGCCCGGACAGGCCCGCGACGCCCGCGGCGAGGAAAGAACGGCGGTCACACCCGTCCGATCTGACATCACGATCGTGGGACATGGGACAGGCTCCTTTGCGGGTGAGGGAGAGGGCCACGCGAACCCTACTCCGGTAGCGGCTTGCCCTTCGTCTCGGGGAGGAACGGCAACACCAGCAGCCCTATCAGGAACACCAGACACATCGTCACCCCTGCATAACGGATGGACGCGATCGGGTGGACTGGGTCGTGGAAGACTTCCTCCAGCCACGCCTTCGCCAGCGGACCGAGAGCGGCGACGAATCGCCCGACATTGTAGCAGAAGCTCGTGCCGGTCGAGCGCAGCCGGGTGGGGAACAGCTCGGGGAAGTAGATCGCGTATCCGGCGAAGAGCGATAGCTGGCAGAACCCCATGATCGGGACCATGACGAAGACCTGCCACAGCTCGCTCAGGAACCAGAAGACGGCCACCGTACTGACGAACGCCGCCAGCAGGCCGATGACGAACGTCGGCTTGCGGCCGATCCGTTGCGCCAGCGCCCCGAACCCGAACATTCCGAACGCCGCTCCGACGTTGATCATCAGCGACGTGTAGCTCGACCAGCGCGACAGCCGGCCGTTGATGGTTCCCTCGGCGGTCCCCTGGAGTACGCGGAGGTCGCTGGGGAGTTCCTCGCTCTTCTGCGTGTGTTCCCGGATGGCCGCCCACTGCTTCGCCTCGGCCTCGTTGCCGGCCTTGCGCGTCTCGCCGATGCGCTCCTCGTACACCTGTACCGACACGCCCTTGCGCTGGACGTAGCGGATCAGGTCCGGGGTGAAAAACCCGACCGACCACAGACCGATAATGCCGGAGCAGCCCAGCGCCAGGCCCAGCAGCGCGTGCCGACGCCAGAGCGGATCCCCGAACAGCTCCTTGTATGAGCCGAGTTGCTTCTTCACCGCGTCATCGTGCGACGCCCGCTGCCACTGCTCCGGCTCCTTGAGCTTGGCGCGGACCACCAGGGCCAGCAGAGCGGGCACGGCTCCGATCATGAACATGATGCGCCACGGACTCGACACCAGCCCCTGCTCCTCGGCCAGACCCAGACCGAGATTGATGAACGCCGCGCTGATGTTGCCGATCGCGGACAGCGCCTGCAACAGGCCCAGGGTGTACGGCCGCGCCCGGGCTGGCATGACCTCGGCGACCAGGGCGACGCCGACCGCGAACTCCCCGCCGACCCCGAGGCCGGTCAGAAATCGATACAGGGCGAAGTCCCAGACCCCCTGGGAGAACGCATTCAGGCCGGTGAAGAGAGAGTACGTGAGGATGGTGATGACCATCGTCCGGGCGCGGCCGATGCGATCCCCGAGCATGCCGAAGAGCAGCCCGCCGCACGCCCACCCGGCGATGAAGATGGTGGTGACCAGATCGCCGGCCTGGCGCCGCGCCAGATCGGTGGCGGCCGCGGTTTCCCGCGGGGCGACCAGCTCCTTCATGGCGGCGGGCCTGGCCAGGACGAATAGCTGCTGGTCGAGGCAGTCAAACAGCCAGCCGAGGGCGGCCACGGTCAGCACGAACCAGTGGTAACGGGTTAACTCCTTGTACCAGGGTCCGGAGCCGGCGGACGGGGGGGGAGCATCGGAGGAATGGTCGAAATGCATTGGCGGGGGTCTCCAGGCAGGGGCGGCGACCGAGCCAGCTCGTGCTTGCCGAGCGTGTCCGGCAGGGGCGGACACCGAGCCGGGCCGGCGGGCACGGGCGATGGCCCCGGGTCGGGTGCGCCCCGAGAGCGCCTGCCGGGGCTCTGCGCTGCGAGCGGTCGAGGTTGAAGATAGGAGATCGGGCGGCGAAAAGGAATGAAAAAAAGCCGGTGCCGGAGACGTCCGGCGCCGGCCTGCAAGCGCGGGCGGCCTGGAGCAGGGTCAAGGAAGAGGGTGTGCCAGGGGCTTCACAGAGACCGGGCGCGGGTGGGGGCGGGTCCGACGTACCCGGGAACGTGGAACGCGGGGTTGTACGTCTCGACCGCGCTGGCCGGCAGCGGCTGGCCGTAGATGGACCCGAAATCCGCCCGAAGGGGCGGTAGCAGCGACTTCCGCGCGAGGTGCGGGTGGTCCGCGACGACAAACCCCACCTCCCGGATGAGGGCAGCAGCCAGGCACGCCTCGTCCGGGATGTCGTCGAACATGACGCGCAGCGGGTACAGGGCGTCGTACCGGATCGTGGTCAGGTAGTGCTGCAACTCCCGCGTGGCCTGGGCGAGGCTGATCTCGCGGACGGCGATCGCCCTGGCCATCTGGTAGAGCCGGTTCTTGTAGTTCTCCCGCTCGTGGAACTGCACCGTCAAGTCGGCCGTCCGATCGTGGGCCTTGTGCAGGTCGCGACAATCCGCCCGGTTAGCGAGCAGCAGGAAGACGCTGTAGCCGACCACCAACCCCAGCACGGGACAACCGAGGGCCAGCACCCGGCGGGCGGCGGTCGGACGGTGCCGTCGCAGGAAGACGATCGCGCCCAGCACCGACCCGGCACAGGCCAGCTTGAACAGCCCCATGCCGGCCCACCCGTATCCCTTCAGAACCCAGCCCGCCAGCGGATTGGCCTCGTAGAAGCAGTCGCCCGGCGTCTCCAGCAGCCACCACGTCAGCAGCATATCCAGTGCGCTGAGTCCGGCGAAGATGCCCATGAGCAGGTAAATACCCCGGACGGACAAACTGGGCCTGGCGGGGAGATCACAGGAAGGACTGCCACGGAAGGCCATTGGGGGTCTCCTGTGTAAAAGGTGGCCGGCGTCAACCGGACGGGCGGTCGTCGCGGTACGTGCGGGTGGGGTCAGGGGCGCGTAGATCTTCCGCATCCCGAAGGTGTGGAAGAAGTTTGAAGGATGACTTCAACGAGTGGAACCCGGTTCGTCACACCCGACGTGGGTGGACAGGCTAATCGTTGGCGGCCATCCGGCAAGGTAGGTGATCCCGTGGGGATCAACAATTGGGTGGGTGCTCTTCTCTGCTACGCGGTATGGCGGTCACAACCGCCACACTTCCAGTTTAGGTTTGCTTCCCCGTTCCGTCAACACCTTATTCAACAGCGGTATCGGAAGAAGGTTCCGGGTGGTTGTGCAAAAAACCCGCAACGAGACCGTCTGGCGGACCAAACGCGACGAGCCGGAAGCGTCAGCGCCGGCAGCTTTGCCAAAGCCGTCACGGACGCTTCCGACTCGTCGGCGTCATGGGGTTTGGTCCGGTAGTCCTTATTATTCACTTTCACCCACCCGAGGGCGCCCGCCGCCAACCCACCAGGAAGACGTAGGAGGCAAAGCACAGCGCGAAGAACCCGGCAACAACCAGCTTGAAGCCGCTGTCGAGGAAGGCGTCCGGCGCGCGCGCCACACCCGCTTCGAGTACCGCCGCCACCGCCAGGAGCGGGAAACAGCCGCAGGCGAGCCACAACGCCTCCTGGCCGGTGCGTGCCAGTTCCTCCAGCCGGGTCCACGGCCGCGCCTGGATCAGCCCGCGCGCCAGCAGCAAGCCAGCCCCGCCGCCAAGAAGGATGGCGGGGATCTCCAGGACTCCGTGCGGCAGGACGCCGGTGCAGAACGCCCCGAGTTGCCCGGCCTCGGCGAACACCGCCGCCAGCGCTCCGAGAATCACCCCGTTCTCGAACATCAGCCAGAACGTCCCGACTCCGAGCGTCAACCCCAGCGCGAACGCCACGAGGGTGACGCTGACGTTGTGCCGGAACAGCAACCCCGAGAAGCCCGCGAGCTGGCCGGTGGTCATCGCCGGCCCCTCCTGGCCCGGCTGGATCATCGGGAAATCGGTCGGCAGCAGGTAGCCACGCGCCGCCAGCGGGTCGTGGTAGGATGCGAGGAACCCGAATGCCGCGCCGACAGTGGTAACCGCGGCCGCCAGCAGGACGTAGCCGAGATACCGGCGAAACACGATGGGATAATGCAGAAACAGCGAGCGGGCGAGGGCGCGCACGTCGATCTTGCTTTTCGCGTGGATGACGAGGTAGCAGCGCGCGACGAGGTCGTTGAGGTAGCTGACGGTGGCGTCGCCGCTGACGAACGTCTGGGCCTGGTTGAGGTCGGAGGCGGTGCGGCGGTAGAGGCGCGCGAACTCGACCGCCTGGCGGTCGTCGAGGGAGGCGAGCCCGCTGCCCTCAACGTGTTCCAGCAGGTCTTCCAGCCGCCGCCACGCGGGGCGGCGCTGCTCGATGAACGTCGCGAGGTTCATGGTTCTTCTGCCGCTGGCGGCTTCGCGGTCGCCAGGCCGCCAACGGCTGGGTTAGATGCGTACCCCCGTCTTGAGCGCCAGGTAGCGGTTAACCGCGTCGATGGTCAGCCGCTCGGGGACGGTGTCCACCACCATCACCCCCTGCCGCTCCAGCCCCCTGAGCAGTTCGGCCCGCCCGTGTAGCAAGTCGCGGGCGACCGTGACGTCATACAGATCCTCCACCGTCGCGGGTGTGCGGCCCGCGAGTTCCTGCAGCGGCACGTCCGCGACCGCCAGCGTCAGCGGCAGGTGGAAGCGCCGCAGCAACTGCACCGCCTCCTGGTACTCCGCCGAGACGACCGTGTCGAGCAGGTCGGTGAACACCATCGTCAGCGCTCGCTTCGGGTGCCGGGCCGTCACGTACTGAAACGCCTCGCGGTAGTTGACGTAGCTGAACTCTGGCCGCACGCTGTAGAGCGTCTTCAGGAAGCGTGCGTACTGCCCGCGGCCCTTGCTCGGCGGCAGCCATGTGTGGACGGTGTGCGAGAAGACGAGCAGCCCGAGGTTGTCGTGGAAACGCTGGCTGACGTGGGTGAGCATCAGCACCGCGTTGATGGCGTGGTCGAGTTTCGTCAGATTGCCGACGCGGGCGGCCATCATGCGGCCGATGTCGAGACAGAAGATGATGTCCTGGCTCTGCTCGCTCTCGAAGACGGACGTGATCAGCTTGCCGCGGCGGGCGGTCGCCTTCCAGCCGATGTGGCGAAAGTCGTCGTCGATGGTGTAATCGCGGTAGTGGCTGAACTCGCGGCCGGCGCCGGGAAGGCGGCGGACGTGATAGCCGCCGGTGCGCACGAGCGTGGTGCGCACCATCGCCTCGTAGCGACGCAGCTCCTGCAGGTTCGGATAGACCTGGGCCGTCGCGCGGGCGGCGATGCCGCGATCGATCCACGCCAGCCCGAGCGGTCCGCGGCCGCGCAGGTAGATGTCGCCGAAGTCGAAGTCGCCGCGCTCGGTCGGCAGCAACCGATAGGCGAGGCGCACCCAGGCGTGCGGCTGCAGGGTCGTGTCGAGCTGCGGCGGGTCGGCCCTGAAGCCGACGGGCGGCTCGTCGCGCACCACCAGCCGCAGCGAGCGTCCGCCGCGATTTTCCAGGAGCAGGACGATCTCGTTAGCGACGCCGACCGACAGCCGCGCCGGCATTTCGCGGCTGGCGCGCACCTTCCAGCCACGGCGCGCGAGCCAGCTGTCGAGCAGGAGCAGGAGCAGCAGGGCGAGGTCGTAGCCGAGGACGAGAAGATAGAGGACCGTCGTAAAGGTGGGACCAGGATCGAAGAGGATAGCGACGCCGATACCCACGAGTACCGGGGCCAGGCCGAGGACGAACAGCCAGACGGTCAGGCGGGTGGGGAGCATGGCAGTCAGCTCTACTCCAGGTTTTCTCTGGAATCGCGGGAAAGCCCACGGGTGACGTCCCGTGGGAGGCACCCATGGGACTTGACCCGCGGGACGCCACCCGTGGGCTTTCCAGAAGCTCTAGCGCGGCACCTCGATGCGCTCCAGCGCCGCCGTCAGGATGTCGTCGCTCGTGAATCCCTCGATGTAAGCGTCCGGTTGCAGCGTGATGCGGTGCCGCAGCACCGGGCGGCAGAGGCGCTTGACGTCGTCGGGGATGACGAACGTGCGGCCGCTCATCAGCGCCCGCGCCTTCGACGCCTGCAGCAGATGGACCGCCGCGCGCGAGCTGGCGCCCATCAGTACCTTGTCCATCTGCCGCGTCATACGCGCGATCTTGCCGACATAGGAGCACACCTCCGGCTTGGCCGTCACCGCCGCCATCTCCTGCCGCGCCCGCAGGACGTCCTCGCGGCTCACGCCCTCGGCGCCATCGTGGCCCGGGCGGTCGAGGGCGTCGAGCGGGTGGCCGAGTCCGGCGCGACCCTGGTACAGCGCCAGAATGCGGTCCTCCTCGTCGGCCGGCGGGTGCGTCACCTCCAGCTTGAGCAGGAAGCGGTCGAGCTGCGCCTCGGGCAGGCGGTAGGTGCCCTCGTACTCGATCGGGTTTTGTGTCGCGACGACCGTGAACAGCTCCGAAAGGCGATGGCTAATACCGTCGATGGAGACGGTCTTCTCTTCCATTACCTCCAGCAGCGCCGACTGCGTCTTCGGCGGCGCGCGGTTGATCTCGTCGGCGATGAGCAGGTCGGTGAAGACCGGGCCGGAGCGAAATTCAAACCGGCTCGCCTGCTGGTTGAAGACGTTCGTGCCAAGGATGTCGGACGGCATCAGGTCGGGCGTGAACTGGACGCGCTTGCAGTCGATCTTCAGCAGCCGCGCCAGCGTCCGCGCCATGAGCGTCTTGGCGGTCCCCGGCACGCCCTCCAGCAGGATGTGTCCGCCGCAGAGCAGGGCGAGCAGCAGGTTTTGCAGGTTCTCCCCCTGACCGACGACGACGCGCTCCGCCCGGCCGCGCAGGTAATCGACCAGTTCCTGAACCGACCGCGTCCCCTCACCTCTCACGCCGCACCTCGCGTTCCTCTCCCCTCTCCTACCAGGGGAGAGGGGAGGAAGACCATTACACAATCTTCCGGTGTTCCTCAACGAACTGATCGAACGCTCGCGCCCACATCAGCAGCCGGCGCTCCGGAATGTGCTCCTTCCGTGCGGCGGCCTCCCGCAACTCGGCGGTGCCGTGCAGCAACCACCGCAGCCGCTCGCAGGACTCGGTCCCCGGATAGCGGACCCGCCATGCCGCCAGGATCTCCCCGGGCGGCGCCGCACGCTTCAGGTGCAGCAGCCGCGCCAGCGCCTCCAGGAAGTCGCGCACGACCAGATCCGCCAGCAGGTGCCGCACGCCCGCCCGCTCGTAGATGCGCGCCACCGCCGAGGCGTAGTCCACCGCGTCGGCCGCACTTGCCGGCGGTAGCGGGACCGGCGGGCCGAGCCGCACCGCCATCGACCACGCCGCCACCGCCCCGACCGCCAGCAACTGCAGGATCGCCCAGTGCTGGTTGTG
>JADLBT010000296.1 GCA_020847555.1 Gemmataceae bacterium | reverse complement strand
GCCGAGACGGGCTTTCTGCGCCGTGTAGGGGTTCCCGGCGGAGGAGGAGATGGCCCAGATGATCGCGGAGACGATGAGGGTGAGCACGGCGGCGATGAGCACGATCGTGAGGAGCGCCCCGATGACCTCTCCCAGCTGGTCGGTGGCGCCGACGGCCCCGAAGCCCGGGAACACGTTCATCCGGCACCTCCGGTGTGTGTCCGGCATCCGGCCGTGCTGCTGGTCCCGTCGCCGGGCACCGCACCGTGCTCGGTGAGCCAGTCGACGGCGTTCACGGGTGGCTGCCCTTGCCCGCCGGGCCGAATCTCGATGTGCAGGTGCGGGCCGGTGGAGCGGCCGGAGGAGCCGACATCGCCGATGTGCTGCCCCGCGCTGACGGTCTCACCAGCGGTGACGAGGATGCCTTCGCGCCACATGTGCGCGTAGTAGGAGGCGACTTGCTGCCCGCCGACGGTGTGCTCGATGACGATCAGGCCGCCCCACCCGGCACTGAACTCGGCGACGGTGACGTGGCCGTCGGCGATCGCGGAGATCGGGGTGCCCGCGGCTGCTGCGAGGTCGCTGCCGGAATGGAACTCGGGTTCCCCACCGAACGGGTTGTCGCGCCATCCGAAACTATCTGTGCTGGTGTAACTGCCTTCCGGGAGTGGGAACACGATCCGTGAGGTCTCCGCAATCTCCCCACCACCCCTGCCGGGGTTGCTTGCGGCGGGGGTGGTGAGCGCGGTGAGGATTGCGTCGGCGACGGGCTGCCAGTTCCGGTACCGGTCCGGGTAGGCACTGACTTCGACGGCTTGCGCAGCGGAGCCGGGGTCGAGCTGCTGCCAGCCGGGGATATCGAGCAGTCCGCGCGGTGACGGGTAGTTCGGGCCGTCCGCTCCGCCGAAGAATGCCCGTGCCTGATAGTTCGAGTCCATGAGGTCTGCGACGGTGCCCCAGCCGGCGGCTGGCCGCATCTGGAACAAGCCCAGGGAGTCGTGGTCGGAGGCGTCGCCGTCGTGCGGGTAGTTCGCGGATTCGGGGTAGGCGCCGGTGTTGGCGAGCATCCGCAGCCGGGATTCGGTGAGCGCGGCCATGAGCGCGACCCGGACCCCGGCCTGCCCGACCCCGGGGGTGCTGGCCCCGACGGTGATGATCGTCGCCGCATGCGCGAGCTGCCCGCGATCCAGCACCACCCGGGCCCCGTCCGCGGTCGCTGTGGTGAGGCTGTCGGGGATGTCACCGACGATCAGGGACCCGGTGGTGCAGAAGCCAAGGGGGCCGGCGAAGGCGGCCAGGCCGACGATCGCGGTCGACGGGCCGACGCAGAACAGCACCAGTGCCAGGATGAGCAGCTTCTTCACCATCAGCGCGCCTGCCTATCGGAGCGGCTGATCGGGGGCGGAAAGCCTCAGCAGGCGGCACGCATCGCCGTCCGGGCAGGCGGCGAAGATCGTGAACGACACCGGCCGGGCATCTTCGACCGGCTTGTCGTCCCAGAGGCCGGCGCGGTGCCGGGTGCCGGTGATCGTGTACGCGGTCGCGCCCGGCGGCACGAGCCCGGGCTTCGCCTGCGCCACGATGCCCGCCCAGCTCTCGGGGATGGTGGCGGCCTCGATCGTGAGCCATTGCCGGGTCGAATACTGGCGCAGCTCGCCCCAGGCCGGGTCGTCGGGGAAGTATGCGCGCAGATCCGCCGCCAATCCCGGGGCCTCCGCTGGATCGGCCGCATCGATGAGCGGCTGCATGTAGTCGGCGGGCATCCGCCCCATGCTCGTATCCCACGCGAATAGGCGCTCCGCGATTCCGCGTGCGAATCGCTCACCGTCCGGGCTCTCCGTCACTGGCCGAGGTTCCAGGCCGGGAGCTGGCTCTGCCGGGGCCTCGACCGCCGGGGTGCGGGGTGCGGGCTCTGTGCCGGGGCCGCGGAGGAGGCCGCACACGCCGATGCCGACGAGGAGCAGCAGGAGCAGTCCGCCGCCGATCACGGCGACCAGATACCGGTGTGAGGGTGTGCCGGGTGAAGCGGTGCGGCGCATGAGCGGGTCCTCCCGAGATCGATGCAGATGAATCGGTACTCGGGAGGTGCGCCCCTCACGCCCGGATGGGCGAAACCGCAGACAGGTCCGTTGTTGCGGCGGTCGTGGTGCGGGCATCGCGGACGAGGCTGAAGAACGCGACGGTTTCGCCGAGCACCGTCTCGGCCTGCGCCCACTCGGCGTCCGTGAGACTTGACGCGATGCTGTCGGGGTCGTACTTCTTCGTCCACCCCTCCAGGTCCGTCCAGAGGGCGACGAAGGCGCGCGGCGGCAACACCACGAGTGTGAGCGCCGGCCTGGCTGCCGGTGCCGGTTTCCGCTTGCCGCCTTTCGCGCGCTTCTGCGCACCGATCCGGGCGATCGCGTCTGCCGCGAGGGCGGCGAGCTCGGCCGTGCGCGCATCCTGCGCAGCAGCCTGCCGAACGTCGGTTGCTGATGCTTCCGCTTGCGCCCGCACTGACTCGGGCTGGGAGGCGTCGGCGGCGATCCGGTCGAGCTCGTCAAGAGAGAGTGCGGTGTTCATGCGCAAGTGCGCGCCGTGTACTTTCCCGCCGGCCTCGATCCTGGCGACTTCCTCGGCAGCCTGTACTCGGATATGCGCGGGGTGCCGGTCATCGTTTGCCAGGTCTTTGAGACGGCCGAGCTCTTCGAGCATTGAGTACGACTGCTTCCCGGTCACCATTCGTGCCGCCTGCGCCCGCGTCTTCCCGAGGCCGCCCTCCGGTGGTGCCGAATCGGCACCACCGCATACTTCCGCGAAATCCTGCGGTTCTCCACTGTCGGCACCGAACCGGGTCGCCGCCTGCCTCCGGGCCGCGTCTTCAGCGAGCACGACCTTCAGTTCCCGGTACAAGGACTCTGCCTCTATCAAGCTCAGGGGTTTGTGGAGGGCGTTGTCGTTCTGTTCGGCGAGGAGCCGGCTGAGCCGGTCGGAGAGGTTCTGCCTCACCCACACGTTCGTGGAACGGTATCCGAGTTTTCGGAGTGCTTCGAGGCGGCGACGCCCGCACACGAGCGCCCCGTCGGGGGTGACGGTGATCGGCTGCAACAGGCCCTCCCGGCGGATCGAGTCGGCGAGGGCATCGATGTCGCCGAGATCGGTGCGGTGCCGGGTGCCGATGGTGATGGAGTCGAGGGAGCGTTCCAGCTCGATATGCCCGGGACTACTCGCAGCCATGACACCCACCGCCCTCCGGTGCCGACAGCACGACCTCCCACACCACGGTCTCGTCGGTGAGGAGCGCTTCGAGCGGTTCCCCGGTCACGAGCCGGTGCAGCACGCCGCGCCCGGCCCGGGTGTGGGCGACGTTCGGATCCGGAGTGCCGAGCACGATGCGGAGCATCGCCAGCCAGGATGCGGCAGGGAGATCGAGCAGGGCGCGGGCGTGATAGTCGCGGCGCAGCGACTCGAACGCCGACCCACGGGAGCTAGTCTCGGCGAGCCGGGTCGCAATATAGTCGATCCCGCCGTGCGCCGCCTCCCCAGACCAGCCGAGATAACAGAACAAGGACACGCAATCCGTGATCGCCTGCGATACCCGCACCGTTGCGGCATCCGCTTCGACATCAGGGAAGGGATCTTCGGCGGGGACCTGGAATCGGGGGTGGTAGTCGGTGAGCGGGTTCTCCCGGTCGCTGAAGCGTTCCGCGTCATGATGCACCGAGAATTTCGGCCGCCGGGCCTGGTGCACCGAGCAGAGCAGCCCGTTGGCGCGTTCTTCAGCAATGCAGGTGATCTGCACCGCCCGCGTGACCATCGCCCACGGATCATCCGCCCGGCGGACCGCGCCGGAGCGCATCGCGTCAAACGCCGCCGCGGCAGCCTCCCACGGGTCCAGGCCGTGCCGGCGGGCGAGCGCCGCATACTTGTCGGCGGCGTGCCGCATCAGCGCGGCCACCTCGGCGTCGTGCCGCCACGCCCACCGACCCTCCTCGTGCAGGCGCATGAGCAGGGCGCGCAGCCCTTCGGAATGCTCGAACCCCCGCCGCCTGCCCGGATCGGGCTGAGCGTCGGGGGTTCTCGTGCTGGTCGTTTCAGTCATGATGGTGGCACCTCCTGGAAACCAGGAGCGCCGGCGGTGCCTGGGACCGGGGAGGTCCTGCGCGAATGGGCTGGATTGTGCGTGCATAATGGATCACCTCAGCCCCATCCCCGAGCGCTCCACCTCTGGGCGACGATTTCGCCGTCTGCTGCTGATCGAGAGATCGGGCAGGCGCTGTGCGCGTTCACTGCGTGCTGCGGCGCGATGTTCTTGCCGTTGCGTGCGCGCGCCTGCGAGTCGTCGCTCGAGTTCGGTGCGGAGATCGAGCCCCCACCCGGTCGCCCGGGCACCGCCCTGCATCGCGAGATCCGTGGGCCGTACCCACCGCACCTGCGTGCGCGCCCGCCCGTCCGGGGCTGCCGCCGCCTTCGCGGCCTCCGGCGGTTCCGTTTCGGGTACGTCGGGGTCATACGAGGCGAGTGTGGGGTCGTGGTGCGTGGCGAGCATCGACCGCTCCGCCTCGGTAACCTCTGGCGGCCGGTCATGTTCGGCATCCATCGCCGCCGCGAGTGCGGGGTGCAGCCGCGATAGCGGCCCGCCCGGCCCGGTCGCATGTTCAGTCTCCATCAGGAACCCTCCTTCTCATCAGGCTCTCTAGTTTCGGCATCGGTGGTGCTGGCCTCATCAAGTTCGCTCGTCTGGGGGTGCCACCATCGGCCGACAGTCGACGGATGTACCCCGAGGTGGCGGGCGATCGTCTTGTTCGACCAGCCACCCGCCCGCAACACTTCCGCAACCTCACGCACCGGCACCGCGGCCACTGTCTCGGAAGACGCCGACACCGCGAGGTCGGTCTCCGCAGCTGGTGGCGGTTCGAGCACCGGGGTCAGGAACCCCGACCCGACTGCCGGGACGGGCGGAGCCACGGGCATCGCCTGAAGCTCCGAGGCCGTCTCCGATTCACGGGCGGCGTCGGGTTGGTGGCGGGTGAGGATGACGGTGAGGTGCGTGATCGCGAGCAGCACCAACGGTGGCACCGCCGCGACCGCAGCCGCGAGCACCGCAGGCACATCCGCATCGGCGGCAACGATCGCGTGGATCGAGTTCGCCGTCACCGACAACCCCGCCCCGCAGATGAGCAGCATCCACGGATACCACGCGGTGCGGGTGCCCGCGAGCGCGACGACGGCGACGGTCGCGACGACGATGATGCCGTCCACGATCAGCGGCCACGCCCACGCCTGCCCGACATCGATCCCAGACCGACGGGCGAGATCCGCGAGCGCCGTGAACGAAAGCCAGAACGCGCCGCCCGCGATCAGGACCGTGCCAGCGACCGCGGTCATCATCGGCAACCGGCCGCCCCGATGGGTTCTCGTGTCGTTCATGCGAGTACCCGACCTTGAATCGTGGACCCGCGCTGAGCTACTTGGCGAGGGTGACTCGGTGCAGACTGCGGGATCGTGGGCACTGGGGCGCGGTAGGCGGAGCGGATCGTGCGCTCGATTTCCCGCGGCGGTAACCCGATCCCTTCCGCGACCGGCCCCAGCGCCTGAAATATCTCCGCAAGCGAGGCACCGTTCTCCGCGAGGCGGCACGACGCCCAGAACAAGCCTTGGTTCCGTCGTCCTTCGCCCTGCCCTTCGAGCCATGCTGCGATCCGCTGGGTGCGCTCTTCGAGCGTGCCGCGAAACGGGGCCTGAGGCCACGACTGCCGCACCGGTCTTGGGTCCAGGAACTCCCGCAACGCTGCCGCGTCCACCGGCCGCATCTCGCCGGGCGCGAGATCGAGAAGTTCATATGCGGTCTCCTGGCCGTCGGTCAGGATGCGGGAGGGTGGGGCAATGACATACCCGGCGGTGCCGCGAAAGTCGAGCTGCGTAGCCCCCGACGCCCAGGAACGCTGTTCGATCTCGGCTGCCGGATAGTAGGCGTGCAGACCGCCCGAGGGGGTGACGATCTGCGCCGCCCACCCATCGAGGAGCCCGGCCCGGTGTGCGCGCAGCCAGGAGTCTGGGCCACGCGGCAGGTCGCCCTTCACGTCGACATCGACGACCTCGAACCCCGAGACGGGACCGGTCGGGATGCCGATGTTCGCCTCCGGCCACCGCCGCCACCACGCCTCGACCTGCGCAGGATCGGCAGAGGCGTCTTTGAAACCATGCCGCACGAGGGGCCGCTTCTCGCCGGGCACGCCTGGGAACACCGGCACGCCGAGCGTCGCATAGTGGCGGGCGGCCTCCGGCAGGGACAGACTAGCGACCAGGGTAAGGAGCTGTTCGGCGTCCATCACAGCCCCCGAACCGGCGCCAGCGATCGCGACGCCCGCACCACCGCAGACGACCTCCGCACCGGCTCCTTGCGGCCCGTCTGCTTCCCGGCTTCGCGGTCGGGAGCTTCACGGGCGAGGCCGGGTGGGGTGCCATCACTGATCTGCTCGGTGTCGAGCCGATCCAGGATCTCGACGGCGACCTTCCGCACCCGCTCCGCCGTCGCTTGCACCACCTGAACGGGATTCTTTCCGTCGGCAGCCATCGCCCACCCCGACACGTACCGGATCGTGTAGGCGCTCGTGTCCATCCCGTGCGCTGCCCCCACCATGAGCGCGACGCTCTCGGCTTCGACTTCACCGATCCCGCGATGCTGACGGGC
>JADLBT010000295.1 GCA_020847555.1 Gemmataceae bacterium | reverse complement strand
CCAGGCCGACGCGGAAACGGTTCCGCAAGCTGCGGCCACGTCCGGCGCAAGCCCCTCGGGGACGGGCACGAGCGCGCGGGCGGGCACCACCACGTACTCGCTCCAGGTGCCGTCGGCCTGACCGCGCATGACGAGGCGGACGGCGGTGCCGAGAGCGGGCCCGTCCGCGCCCTCACCGAGCCCAGCCACGATGCCGGCCCCCTCGAGGCCCGGCGTGAACGGCGGCGGTGCATGCGGCAGCGTCCCCGCGACGACGCCGAGGTCGTGATGCGAGACGACCGACGCCGTCATGCGGACGAGCGCCTCGCCGTCGCCGGGTCGCGGCGTGTCGACCTCCTCCGCCTGCACGGGACCGCCGAAGGCGTGCACCCTCAGGGCCGTCATCGTCGCTGCCACGGCCGTCAGTACGAGCGCGGCAGCCCGAGGTCCTGCTGCGCGAGGTAGTTGAGTGTCATTTCGTCGGAGACGGGGCTGATGCGGTAGAGGCGGAGGTTGCGCCAGTGGCGTTCGATGCCGGAGTCGATGATGTAGCCGGCGCCGCCGTGGACCTGGATTGCCCAGTCGGCGGCGTCGAGGGCGGCGTGTGCGGAGGCGTACTTGGCCATGGCGGCGGGGACACCGACGTCGCGGCCCTGGTCGTAGAGCCAGGCGGCCTGGTAGACCTTCAAGCGGGCGCTCTCGAGGTGCACGCGCGCTTGGGCGAGCGGGAACTGGAGGCTCTGGTAGGCGCCGATCGGCTTGCCCCAGGGGCTGCGCTCGTTGGCGTAGGCGACGGCGCGCTTGATGCAGAGGTTGCCGGTGCCGACCGCGCAGGCGGCGAGGATGATCCGTTCCGGGTTGAGGACGTCGTAGAGCGGTTTCCAGGCGTTGCCTTCCTCGCCCACGATGTTGTCGGCGGCGACCTCGTAGTCGCTGAAGTAGACACGGTTGGTGTCCATGAAGCGGTTGCCGAGCTTCTTGAACGGCGCCGTCCGGACCGCCTCCGAGGGCAGGTCGCCGAGCAGCAGCGAGATCCCCCTGGTGCGGTGCTCGGGGTCGTAGGGCTGGGTGCGCGCCATGACCACGATCTGCTGGGATTGCTGCACGAGCGAGATGAACACCTTCTGCCCGTTGATCACGTAGCGGTCGCCGCGAAGCTCCGCCCGCGTCTTGATGGTGGTGATGTTCGAGCCCGACTCCGGCTCCGTGAACGCGCCGGCGCACATCTTTCCCGACGCCAGCCCCGGCAGGTACTTCTCCTTCTGGGCGGGTGTGCCGTGCCGCTCGAGCAGGCAGCCGCCGAACACCGGCCCTGCCAGAGCGAGCGAACCGGCCTCCATGCCGCCACCGCCCTCGGCGATCGCTTCCACCGCGATCGCGAGCTCGAGCAGCCCCTTGCCGCCGCCGCCGTACTCCTCGGGCAGCGCGATCCCGAGCACGCCCGCCTCGGCCATCTCGTCCCAGAACTCCCTGGGGAAGCGGTAGTCGAGATCCGCCTCCTGCCAGTAAGCATCCTCGGTACGGCCCGCAAGCTCCAGCCCGAACTCGCGCAGCGCCGCCTGGTCGTCGTCGAAATCGAAGTTCATGCGCGTGCTACCGGCACATCGCCATCCTCGCACAGCACAACCCGGGCGCCCGCCTGCGCATCCCCCTCGACCCGGCAGATCACAACAGGGCCCTCGGCCAGCCGTACCGCCCCCAACCGCACCTCGCCACGATCCGACACAGACTCCAGCACACCCGACGTGGACTCTCCCTCGCTCCACTCGCGCCCACCACACCCAGCACACAGAAACGGCGGCGGAAACGACGCCCTCCCACAGGACCCGCACACCGCCACACGCAGGCTCACGAGGGGCCCTCCAGCACGATCGCGTTCGCACAACCGCCGTAGCGGTACAGCACCATGCCATAGCCCGTCACGAGCGCAAGCCGCGCCCCCTCCACCTGCCGCTCGCCCGCCTGGCCGAGAAGCTGCACCACCGACTCCACAAGCCCGATCGTGCCGCCCGCCGTCCCCGCCTGCCCCGCAGACAGCTGCCCGCCCGAGGTGTTCAGCGCCATCCGGCCCTCATCCACCCGCTCACGCAAGAACCGGGAAAGATCACCATCCGGCACGTAGCCGAGATCGACCAGCTGCGCCACCGCCATCGCCGGATAGTCGTCATACACAGAGACAACGTCCATCTCCTCCGGCCCCGCGCCCGCATCGGCAAACAACCCCTCCGCGATCTGCCCAAGCCCCGTCGAGAGACCATCACCCGCCTGGCCATCCCAGTTGTGCAACGCACGCAGGGCACGGACACGGACCCCCCGCCCACCCGCACGCAAGACGAGCGCATCAGCGCCCGTCACCACCGGCACACAATACAGCCGATGCAACGGCTCCACCACCACAGGCGCCGCCAGATAGTCCTCCAGCGTGATCGGGTCACGATAAACAGCCGCCGGGTTCAGCCCCGCCCAGCGCCGCTGCGCAACCGCCAACCTGCCATAGTCCGCGCGCTCCAGCCCATGCCGCTCCATCTGCTGCCGCGTCAACATCGCAAACAACGCGTTCGGCCCACCATGCGGAACCCCCGCCAGATACTGCGCCGTCGTCCGGTTGTAATTGTCCACCAACCGCGTGAAATCCTCACGCGTGAAATGGTCGCCCGACAACAACACGACCGTCTCCGCATCACCCGCATCCAACGCCCGCATCGCGTGCTGCACCATCTGGATACCCGAAACACCACCATTACCGGCGTCCATCAACCAGCGCGGCCGCACCCCGAGCTTCCACGCCAGATCGATCGCACGATCCGGCACCAACGTAAACGACGCCACCCCCAACCCATCCACCTCATCACGACCGACCCCCGCCACCTCCAACACACGCACAAACGCATCCGCCAACACCGACCCCGTCGAAACCCCCTCAGCCGGATGCCGCGTATACGGCGACGACACCGCCCCCACGATCACAGCATCGGTGGTTCGTGACATGCTGTCGACCATACACCATACTTGCCTTCAAGACAAGGTCGTAGCAAGCCTCGGTTCTTCACCTACTTGCTCTATTGTTGCCTTTCAGGCAATTTCGGAGTAGCCTGCTGTCGTCATGGCCACGGCTTCGATAACCGCGTCGGGCATCACCAAGACCTTCGGGCCGGTTGTCGCGCTGAACGACGTCGATCTCAGCATCAGCGAGGGCGAAGTGCTCGGGCTCGCGGGTGAGAACGGCTCGGGCAAGTCGACTCTCGTCCGCATCCTCGCTGGGATCATGAGGCCAGACGCAGGTCAGCTTCTCATCGACGGCCGACCATGTTCCTTCGGCCACCCGAAGGACGCGCTGGAAGAAGGTATCGCCCTCGTCATGCAAGAACCGACGGCGGCACCACGGATGAGTATCGCCGAGAACGTGCTCATGAGT
>JADLBT010000294.1 GCA_020847555.1 Gemmataceae bacterium | reverse complement strand
TACGCCGCGCTGGTAATGCTACTTGCCGTGCCCGCCGGTCAGCTCGTCGGCGAGGCGGTTCGCGTCGTAGACCGCGCGCAGAGCCTCGACGATCCCCTGCGAGTGGACCGACACCGCCCGCGCCTGCTCGTCGGTGTAAATGAAGTCCCACACCAGCGACTGCATGTTGCCGTCGAAGATCAGCCCAACCACCTCGGCGTTGCGGTTGACGACCGGACTGCCCGAGTTCCCGCCGATGATGTCCGGCGTGCTGACGAAGTTGAACGGCGTCTTGAGGTTCAACTTGCCCTTGCGCTCGACCCAGCGCTGCGGCAGCTCGAACGGCGGCTTGTTGTTCTTGTTCTTCGCCTTCTCGTACAGGCCGGCGAAGGTCGTCTCGAACAGGATTTTCTTGCCGTCCTCGACATACCCCTTGACCGTGCCGAACGACAGCCGCAGGGTGAACGTCGCGTCCGGGTACGTGTCGGTCCCCTCGACCGCGAACTTCACGCGCGCCACCTGGTCGTAGGCCTGGCGCTTGACCTCCTCGACCTGCGTGTCCATCACCTTGCGCACCGCCCGCGCCGCCTTGTCGATCAGCAGCGCGAGCTTGATCAGCGGGTCGTCGGACGCCTGGACTGCCGCCTTGCCGCCGTCGTAGAGCTTCCTGCGCACCTTGACATCCCTCAGCTTCGTGCCGTTGATCAGTTCGGCGGCGCGCTCGCGCGGCGACTTCCCGGCGAGCACCTGCTGCACCAGTTTGTTCTCGTAGCCGAGCTGCTCGCACAGCCACGTCAGCGAGTCGGCGAGCTTCCACTGCTCGAAATCGGGGTAGATGGGGCGCTTCGAGAACAGCCGCAGCTCCAGCGACTTCTTGTTCGACTCGGCGTATTCGGGCAGGCGCTTCTCGTTCGGCCTGGCGTACTCGTCGGCGGCGCGCACGATCGTGCGCGCGTACCCGAACAGGGTCGTGTTGAACCCGGCCCCAGCCTCCAGCACGATGTACCGGGCGATGTTCGCCGCCCGCACCTTCTGCACGGCGGCGATCGTCTGCCACGCCTTGACCGCGTCCTTCAGCTCCGGATCCTTCGCCGCGGCGGCCAGCAGCTTCTTCTCGTAGGCCTTTTTCAGGGCCAGCACCGACGGGTCGAGCAAGCCGGCCAGCCCGCCCTCCCGCGCCTTGCGGCTGTTCGCGACCCCGAACAGCATGTCCTTCGCCTTGCGGGCGTGCTCCTCGCCGTAGGCGCTGTAGACGCCCAGCATCACCTCCAGGCGGTGGAGCCGCTGCAGGAGATAGGGGTAGCCCTTGTCGCGCAGATACTCCAGGTCGGCCATCGTGTTGAGCCGGTCCGTATGGCCGGGGTGGCCGGACACGAACACCAGCTCGCCGTCCTTCGCCCCGCCCTGGCTCCACTTCAGGTAGTGCTCGATTTTCGCCGGCTTGCCGTTCTCGTAGACGCGGAAGAAGCAGACGTCCAGGCAGTAGCGGGGGTACGAGAAGTTGTCCGGATCGCCGCCGAAGAAGGCGATGTCCTGCTCCGGCGCGAACACCAGCCGGACGTCGGTGTACCGCTTGAACCGATACAGGTGGTACTGGTTGCCCTGGTACAGGGTGATGACGTTGCTGCGCAGGCCGGTTTTGTCCTCGGAGGTCTTCTCGATCTTCGCGATGATGGCCGTGCGGGCCTCGTGCGCCTTCTCGGGCGAGAGGTTCGGATCGACCGCCTTCTTGATCGCGTCGGTGACGTCCACGATCTCCATCAGAACGTTCAGCTCCAGATCGACCGCCTTGACCTCATCGGCGTGCGTCTTCGCGTGGAACCCGTCCTTGACGTAGTCCTTCTCCTTGCTGCTGATCTTCTGGAGCGTCTCCAGGCCGACGTGATGGTTGGTCATCACCAGCCCGTTGGCGGAGACGAACGACCCGGACCCGCCGCTGTTGAAGCGCACCGACGCCTTCTGGACGTGCTCGAACCAGCTCTTCGGCGGGTCGAACTGATACTTCTCCTTGAGGATTTTCAGAGGCGGGTTGTTGAACAGCCACAGCCCTTCGTCGGCCCGGGCCGACGACGCTGCTGCCAGCGCGCTCATCATGACGATCACGGCCCTTCGCAGACAATGCCACGGTTTCATGAAGTCTCTCCGGTGATGCCTCCAGCGCAGGTGGCGAGGGGTCCGGCCCCCGCCGGGCGGGGGTTGGGTCAGGGCGCAGGCGTATTGTCCGCTTCCGTCGGCGGCCTGAACAGCCGGCCCATGCCGACCAGGGCGGCGAACCCGATCAGGGCGGCGAACCCGGCCAGGGCGACCCAGTCGGCGGCACCGCCCATGCTGTCCACGACCCAGCTAAAGTTCATCGACTGCTTGAACGCCGGGGCGAATTCGAGGAACGCGACCGCCACTCCGGCGATCGAGCCGCCGGCGATGTACCCGGACGCGAGCAGTACGCCCGGGCTCGTCTCCGCCTTGCGGATGGCCTCGATCTCCGCCTGGGCGCGCGCCTCGGGGTTGTCGCCCGCCGCCTCCAGGCTCGCGGCCGCCGACCGCGCCTGGTAGCTGTCAATCCCCCAGCGCAGAATGCCGCCGACGAAGATCGGCACCGAATACTGGATCGGCACATACACCCCGACCGCGAACGCCAGCGACGAGACGCCGCACAACTCCAGGGTGACGGCGATCATCGCTCCGATCAGCACCAGGCTCCAGTTCAGTTTGAGCGTCAGCACGCCGTCGATGATGATCTGCATCAGCTTCGTCTTGGGGGCGTCGAACCGGGTCGTCTCGGTCCCCTCGTAGCGCGTCACCGCGCCGGACGATGTGTCCCTGGTCCACTCGACCCGCCCGGTGACCGGCTGGACGAAGTACAGGCCGCTCGCGATGGCCCGGCCGAAGGCATCCGCGCTCGTGTCCCAGACGAGGTACTCCTTCTCCTGATACGTCTCCTTTCGGGTCAACCGGGCACGCTCCTCCGGCGTCAGGTCCGCGACGCGCTGCTGCTTGAGCTTGCCGCCGATGGTCGGATCCTTCAGGAACGCCACCCGCCCGGTCCCGGGGTCCACCAGGAAGCGGCCCTCGGGGGCCGTGCCCTCGGGAACCTTGAGCAGCGCCTTGCGGTCCTTGCCTTCCGTGAAGGTGTCGCGGCGCGTGTCCCAGATCAGGTATTCCTTTCCCTGGAACGTCTCCTTCTCGGTCAGGCGGTTGCGCTCTGCGGGGGTGAGGGTCACCACCTCGTGGGTCTTGCTGTCCTTCGGCAGGTATTCCGGGTCGGAGCTGTAGACGGTGCCGGCGGCGTTGAACCCCAGGAGGGTGCCGCCGATCACGAGGGCGGAGATGAGCGCGCCGAACAGGATCGCGTACTGCATCGCCCGGGGGGTGCCGCCGACGAGGAACCCGGTCTTGAGCGACTGGGCGGTGGTCCCGCCGTTCGACGCGGCGATGCACACGACGGCCGCCACCGACAGGGCCAGGACGCGGTCACGCGGGCTCGTCATGCCGAGCGCGAGGAAGATCAGGCAGGTAACCATCAGGGTGGCGGTCGTCATCCCCGAGATCGGGTTGGACGACGACCCGATCTCCCCGGTCAGCCGGGCCGAGACGGTGACGAACAGGAACCCGAACAGCAGCACGAGCAGCGCCCCAAGAATCGAGCTGATCACGCCGACCTCGGTGACGAGGAACCCGGCCAGCAGCAACAGCAGGCCAAGGCTGCCGAAGATGACGACTCGCATCGACAGGTCGTCCTCGGTCCGGGGGACGGCGTCGCTGCGGTCGCTCGCCCCGCCGCGCATCGTCGCCATGCCGGCCCGCGCCGACCGCACGATGAGCGGGAGGGTGCGCGACATGCTGATCAGGCCGGCCGTCGCCACACACCCGGCGCCGATGAACAGCAGGTAGTTGTTGCGGATCTCGCCGATGCCCATCTCGCCGATGGTCTTGTCGTTGCTCGGCGGGATGACCGTCGGCGCGTGTTCGCCGACGAAGTAGATGATCGGGATGATGACGAGGTAGCCGAGGATGGCCCCGGCCATCATGATTGAGCTGGTGCGCAGGCCGATGATGTACCCGACGCCGAGCAACTCCGACGCCATGTCGGCCGCGAACACCGCCGCCTTGTTGATGGCGGTGATCGGGACGGCGACGGTTTCCTTCAGCGCGCCGAACCCGATCGTCAGGAACTTGTGGACGAACGCGATGCCGAAGCCGACGAACACGGTCGCCCCGGTCGTCCCGCCCTTCTCCCCGGAGATGAGCACCTGGGCGGCGGCCGTGCCTTCGGGGTAGAGCAGCGTACCGGGCTTGCCGGGCGGACCATGCATCTTGACGATAAAGGCGCGCCGCAGCGGGATCATGGCGAGGATGCCGAGGAGGCCGCCGAGGATCGACACGATCATCACCCGCGGCAGGTCCATGTCGAACCCGAGCATGAGCAGGGCCGGCATGGTGACGCCGACCCCGAAGGCAATCGACTCCCCGGCCGATCCGGCGGTCTGGACGATGTTGTTCTCGAGGATGGTGGCCTGGCGGAACCCGAACGCCTTCGACAGGCCGCGGACCAGGGTGATCGCCAGGACCGCGACCGGGATCGACGCCGACACCGTCATGCCGACCTTGAGCACCAGGTACAGCGACGACGCGGCGAAGATCAGGCCGAGCGACGTGCCGAGCAGCAGCGCCGACCAGGTCAGTTCCGGCATCTTGACGTTGTCGGGGACATACGGCTTGAAGCCGTCCACCGGTTCCCCTGGAGAGCCGGGCGGCGCGGGGGGCGTTTCCAGGACGTCGGTCGTGGCCATCGCGTGATCTCCCTCCGGTCCATCGGACAACGGTGGTTAGATTGCGGGGCGGCGGCGGGATTTCAAGCCCCCGCGGGCGATTCCTTCGCCTCTGTTCAGATCAAGCGGCACCTTCCGCTTCCTCGGGAGGTTCCTTCCATGCGGCTTCGCACGGCACCGCCCGCGGCCGGTTGCGCAGGCGGTAGTTCGTTGGCCGCCGCTGGCGGGCGCGCGGCGCCACACGCCCCGGACTGCCCGAATTCACCTCCAACCGCGGCAACTCTTCCGCAATGGTCAACAAAACCCTGCTGGAGTGTGGTGCATCCTGGCGACCTCGCAACCTGACCCATTGGTGCGGCGGGCGCCCGGGCCTACAATCGAGGGCAGCAATCCGTTCGGCCAGGGCAAGGTAACCTCGTCAGCGCCGCGCGGCGAAGCGTGGGCGCCGTTCCAGTTTTCTCAGTAACTCGGGAGGTCTGCAATGTCTCGTTGTTCTGGTCTCATGCTCGCGGTACTCGCCCTTACCGCGGTCGCGGTCGAATCGACGCTCCCGGTGCGTGCAGACACCGGGGACAGCACGCGGGTCGCCAACGCCAAGCAGTACGCCCATCGCGGGGGAGTCCGCCAGAAGGGTGTGTATATCCTCAAGGAGCTGGATCTGCGGCCCGGGGACGTGGTCGTGGATATCGGCGCCGGTGACGGCTGGTGGGTGGAGCGCATGGCCAAGCTCGTCGGCGAGAAGGGGACCGTCCATGCCGCCGAGGTCAGCAAGAAGCTGGTGGAAGCCATGCAAAAAAAGTTCGCCAAGGTGCCGCAGATCAAGCCCTATTTGTGCAAGCCGGACAGTCCGGGCTTGCCGGACAACTCCTGCGATATGGCCTTCTTTTCCCAGACCTATCATCATCTGGACCTGAACAGCCACGTTGACTATCTTCGCTTGCTGCGCAAGATTCTGAAACCGACAGGACGGCTGTGCATCATCGAGAAGTATCCGGACATCTCTACCAAGAACCGGGCGCACGGCACGCCGCTGAGCCGGCTTGTCAAGGAAGCTGAGGAAGCCGGCTGGATCCCGGTGCGCTGCGAGATGATCGCGGGCACATACCACTACATTGCCGTGTTCGTTCAAAAAGACATGTTCCCCCCCGAACGCTGATTCCAGATGGGTCTGGCTCCACGGAAACACCTCACTCAACCCCGCGCCGGGTGGGTGAGGTGTTTTGCGTGAGTCAATGTGTTTCTGGCCCTGGCGCGATGGCGGCGTCAGGTCCAGGTCTCTTCACCAAACGGACCCTGATGACTGTGCCCACGGGACGCAACCCGTGGACCCTGGACGAGCCTTCTGTCTCTCAGTTCCTTTCCTCCGGCAGCGCAGCCGCGTCGGCGATGGCCCGGTCGAGAGCCCGCTTCGCCAACCGCGTGATATACACCGTCGCTACCACGGTGAGCGCCAGACCGGCGAAGAAGAAGAACTGCTCTCCCAGGGTTCTCTCCTGCCGCGTGAACACCGCAGCCAGTTCCCTGACTGTCGAGCCGATGTAGACGTACATCACCGTCCCCGGGAGCATGCCGAGCCAACTCGCCAGCAGGTAGTCACGGAACGAGACGCGCGTCAGGGCGAGGGCGTAGTTGAGCAGGTTGAACGGGAAGATGGGCGAGAGGCGCAGCAGCAGGACGATCTTGAACCCCTGCGCCGCGATGGCCTGGTCGATGGCCTGGAACCGGGGGCTGGCGGCGACCTGGCGCGCGACCCACGGACGCGCGACGCCGCGGCCGACCAGGAAGGCGGCGCACGCTCCCGCCGTGCTGCCAAGGGAAATGGCGAGGGTGCCCTCGATGGGGCCGAACAGCGCCCCGCCCGCCAGCGTGATCAGCGACCCGGGGATGAGCAGCAGACAGGCAGGGATCCAGATGAGAGCGAGCACCGCCAGGCCCCAGCCCCCCAGCCCCTGGACCCACGTCAGGAATTCCTGAAGCGACTCCCGGACCGGCAGGACGAACGGCAGCACGACGACGGCCGCCACCACCACCCCGATGACGACGAGGCGCACCAGCGCGGCTCTGCTCATGGTCCCTCCGCGGCTCGCGGTCCCCGCATTCTACGAGGTCCACGCCACGGCGACCGGCCGACGACGATATGACGACAAAAAACCTCCGTTAACTTTCTGCCGACACTGAAGCTCAACGCGCCCCGCATCTCATTCGGGAGCGACTGGCGGGGGAACTGGGGGCAGCGGACGCCGCGCCGCCGGACTGCTGCGCGAAACCACGGCATTCGGCGGGAGGGGCGGCGAGATGGAGTCGATTGCGACGATTGTGACCGACGGGGCATGGGCGGACCTGCCCTCCACCGGCTTCTTGCTGACGAACAGCGGGTCCGGCGGATAGGGTGGGGCGCTCGGCGTGGCCTTGCACCCGGTCAGGCACACGGTCGCGAACAGAGCGCCCAGCCACCGCCACTTGCCGCGCCACATGTCGTCTCCTTGCAATCCGCAGGTCCACTAACCCCTTATATCGTCCGGGTGGCGCGCTTTCTGTTGTTGAAGGGAAAGACCCAGGCTCGCTGCGCGGGTTAGAGACCGTTTCCAAACGCCGTAGGAGGGGACTCCGTTACCCGATCCGCGCAAAACCATCGGGGGCCGCAGCCTCCTCCTGCACGTCTTCGTAGGAGCCGACTCCGTCCGGCGATATCAACCATCGGGGGCCGGAGCCCCCTCCTACGGCGCTTGGAAACAGCTTCTTGGTGCCGCCGGACCAAACCCCATAACGCGGACGAGCCGGACGCGTAAGCGACGGTAGCTTTGGCAGATCCGTCGCTTACGCTTCCGGCTCGTCGCGTTTGATCCAGTAGCGCTTAGCGGCTGGCCTCCATCTCCTCGCACAGGCGTTCCAGCGCCTCGCGGGCGACGTGGGCGACGTCGGTGTCCTCGGCGTCGGCGAGGCGGTCGAGGTCCGGCCAGAGGAGCGTCAGCCCTTCCGACGCGACGACCTGCACCGCCTCGTGAACGCGCGGGATGTCCTCGCCGGTGAGCGCCTGGCGGAACCACTGCAGCGCCTGCCGCTCGCCGAGGCGGGCGAGGGCGGCGCGGGCGGCCTGGCGGACCTCCGGGCTCGGGTCGCGGCGCCCCTGTTGCAGGCCAGCCAGGACTGTCGTTGTCGCGACCGGCTCCCACCAACCCAGGCTCCCCAGGGCCGCCGCTCGGTACGTCGGATCCCGGTCGCCCGCCGCCACGAGCAGGAGTTTCTCCGTTTCGGCGGAAGGGTGGCCGCGCAGGGCGTGCAGCCCAGCCCGATATGGCACGTCCGACGGCACCGAAGGGCGGGGCGGGGCGGACGGGCGGCGCCGCCACTGTGTCCGCCGGGCTGGGCCGACGTACCGGACCAGCCACGCGCGCAGCCACGGGCCGACTGCGGGCGCCCGCGAATGGGCGAGCAACTCGACCGCCAGCCCGGCGTGCGGGCCGGCACCGCGCTCCAGCAGGGCGAGCACTTCCGGCCCGGCCTCGGCGCGCAGGTCGGTCAGCGCCTGCAGGACCGCGCTCAGATCCTCCCCCGTGGCGGTCCGGAGTGCGGCGCGCAGGTGAGGCGGCGCTTCCTCCAGGTAATCGGTCAACACCGGCTCGAGGACGCTCAGCCGCGACAGTTGCAGGTCGAACGCCTCCCGATCGACGCCCTCGGCCGGCAGGGCGCGGCGGGCGTGCGGGGCGCGGCGGACCAGTTTCAGTGCCTCGACGACGACACGCACGAGCAGCGGGTGTATGCCCTCGGGCCGGTGGGCCCATCGCTTCTCGATCCCCTCGCCGAGGCGCGACTCGGCGACGAGGTGCGGCTGGACGCCGTGGCGCAGACCCTCCAGCACTCGGTGCAGGACGCGCAGCGCCGCCCGCCCCAGGGGCGTGTCGGGCTCGTGCAGGTAGCCGCCGAACCCGAGGAAGCAGACCGTTTCGGCAGCGAAGAAGTGGCCCAGCGGCATGTCGCCGGCGCTCGCGGCGCAGCGCAGCAGGTGCGGCAGGCTCTCCTCGCGGTTGATCGCCCGCAAGCCGCCGGCCAGGTCGATCCAGTACCACGACTGTTCGAGCTGGTCGTCGGTCAGGCGCCGCTGCAGCTGGCGCTCGAGGATGTGCCCGGCCTCGTCGGTGCCGAGTTCGGCGAGGGCACGCACCTGTACGACGTACTGCGTCCCGGGGCGCAGGCTCGCCTCGACCGCGGCCAACTCGCCGCGTTCGAGCAGGTCGCGGAAGCGCGCCTTGGCGGCCTCAACCAGGACGGGGTTCAGCTGGCCGCCCTGGAACAGATCGATGTGCTGGCGGGTGACCGCGGACAGTTCCTCGCCGCGTGCTGGCCGGCGGTGGAAGTATCGGCCGAGCAGGAACGCTACCGCCGTCAGCAGCGGCATCACCACCGCCATGATCAGGACTGCTGCCATGTCCATGCTGGAATCCTCAGGGACGGCCGTCCGGCCCAGCCCGACGCTGGCGCGCCGGGCTGGGCCGACGGCGCCACCTTATTCTCGCACCTGTCCTTCCCCCCAGACAAGGTACTTGTAGCTGCAGAGTTCCTGCAGTCCGCACGGGCCGCGGGCGTGGAACTTGTCGGTGCTGATGCCGATCTCCGCTCCGAGCCCGAACTCGTAGCCGTCGTTGAAGCGCGTGCTCGCGTTCACCATCACCGCCGACGAATCGACGGCGGCGACGAATCGCTGGGCCGCCCGGAGGTCGGTCGTCACGATCGCCTCGGTGTGGCCCGACCCGTAGCGGGCGATGTGGGCGACCGCCTCGTCCAGGTCACGCACCACCTTGACGGAAAGGATCAGGTCGAGGAACTCCGCGGCGTGGTCCTCCTCGGTGGCTGGTTTCGCGTCCGGCAGGAGGCGGCACGTCGCCGGACAGCCGCGCAGCTCCACGCCGCGCCGGGCCAGGGCGGCGCCGAGACGCGGCAGCAACGCGGCCGCGACCGCCTCGTGGACGAGCAGGCTCTCGGCCGCGTTGCACACGCCCGGCCGCTGACACTTGGCGTTGACGACGATACGCTCGGCCAGATCGGGGTCGGCGGCCCGGTCGAGATAGACGTGGCAGTTGCCCTGGTAGTGCTTCAGGACCGGCATCCGCGCCTCCTGCGCGACGCGCCGGATGAGGCTCTCGCCGCCGCGCGGGATTGCCAGGTCGATGTGGGCGTCCATCCGGAGCAGGTGGCCGACCGCCGCGCGGTCGGTCGTCTCGACCAACTGCACCGCCTCGACCGGCAACCCGGCCTCGCCCAGGCAGTCCCGCAGGACGCGGTGCAAGGCCCGGTTAGACTGCAACGCCTCCTTGCCGCCGCGCAGGACGATCGCGTTGCCGCTCTTGACGCACAGGGCGGCGGCGTCCACCGTCACGTTCGGGCGCGACTCGTAGATGAAGAAGATGACGCCGAGCGGGACGCTCACCTTGTGGACGTGCAGGCCGTTGGGCCGGACGCTGCTGTCGAGCACCCGGCCGACCGGATCCGGCAGCGCCGCCACCTCGCGGAGGCCGGCAGCCATCGCGCCGAGGCGCGGTTCGGTCAGGCGCAGGCGATCGACCTGGGCGGGCGTCAGGCCGTGGGCCGCGGCCTGGCCGACGTCGAGGGCGTTGGCGTCGAACACTTCGGCGGCGCGCCGGACCAGGGCGTCGGCGGCGCGGCGCAGCCAGTCGTTCTTGCGGGCGCCGGTCGCGGTGGCGAGCGTGCGGGCCGAGCGGCGGGCGTTGCGGGCGAGGTCTTCGCAGTAGGTTTGCAGGTCCATGAACGCGCTCCTGTCACTGGCTCTCGCCATGCCCGGGCGAGCGCGCGACCTGCCGTCATTCGGTCGGCGGGTCGAGGAGGAACGCGATCCGGGGTGGGGCGTCCTGAGCCAGCTGAAAGTCCCGCGGTAATTGTAGCCGGACCGGCTCGACGTTTCTGCCCCGCCCGTACGTGCCCCGGGTCAGGTCGAGGTACGCCTGTACGAGCGGAGCCTCCTCCCCGGCCGGCCCGAGGAGGCGGAGGCTGATCTTGCCCGCCTGCTCGTCGGCGAAGCGCGGCCGCCACGGGAAGCCGGCCGGGCACAGGAAGTGGACCGGGATGTCGGTCAGCTCGTAAATCCGGTGGCGCGGATGCAAGCGGTAGCGGAGGGAGACGGCCGCTGGCGAGACCTGCACCGGCCGCCCTTCGAGTTCCGTCACCACCGTCACCTGGCCGCGCAGGACCGCGTCCGGTGTCGAGCCGGCCTCCCACGACGCTGGCGGGTCGTAGGGCTGGGTCGGGATGGCGCGGGCCCGGTCCAGGATCGTCTTCGGCCCGCGTACCAGGACTGTGGCCGGCTCCAGCTTGATCTGGCTGATGCGCGGCTCCCCGGCGTACTCCAGCCGGACCGGCAGGTGCCGCTCGGCCAGCCGATGCAGGGTGATCGGGATCTGGTTGCGTCCCTCGGTGATGACGGCGAGGACGCCCGGCGGGACCGGGATGGACGTCGCCTGGATCTGGACGGTTTCGCGGTACAGGCTGTCCTTCTGCCGCTCCTCCGGGACAGCGACGGTGACGGCCACCTGGACCATCTCCCGCTGGAGCAGCGAGCGCAGCTCGCGGATGCGCGACGCCGGCCCGTTGAACGAGACGGGCACCCGGTTGGGTCCGTGGATCTCCAGATCGTAGTTGCCCGTCGTCCCCGGCGCCAGGTTGATCTGTACCGGGATCGAGATCATGTCGATCGATTCCTGGCCGCGGCTGTGGGTGTACAGCCAGACGAGGAACGCCAGGCAGCAGGCGACGAGCATCTCGAGCAGGGAGTGGCGGGTACGGACGACGGCCAGCCAGGTGGTCGGGAGCAGCGCCCGCGCCGCCGTGTGCAGGAATCGCATGGGTGCCTCCCTGTGTCCTGACAAGGGGACAGGCTGGAACACCGGGTCAAGCCCACGGGTGGCAGCCCGTGGCTTCACCCGGGCCTGCCGGTCATGCCAACTTTCGCACCGGGTATCCGCCCGGGGCAGCGAGGAGGGCGGCCAGGCGGCGCGACAGGTTCTCGCGCGGGACCGGCTCCAGCCGCCCGCCGAAGGCGAGCGCGATGCGCCCGGTTTCCTCGCTGACGACCAGCAGCAGGGCGTCCGTCTCCTCGCTCAGGCACAGCGCCGCCCGATGGCGCATGCCCATGTGCATGCCGCTGCCCGGTTGCCGGCCGTCGCGGACCACGAGCGGGAGTTGACAGCCGGCGGCGGCGATGCGCCCGCTGCTCAGGATGATGGCCCCGTCGTGCAGCGGACTGCGCGGGCTGAAGATGGTGCGGATCAGCGGGGCGGAGATCTCCGCGTCGAGGCGCTCGCCGGTCTCGACCCACGGCGCGAGCCCGACCTCCCGCTGAATGGCGATCAGCGCCCCGACGCAATCCCGCGACAGGGCGATGGCCGCGTCCGCCAAACGGTCCGCCAGCGGCTCGCCCTGCGGCGCGAAGTACCGCCACACGCTCGACCGCCCGAGCATCATCAGCCCGCGGCGCAGCTCTGGCTGGAAGATGATAATGAGCCCGGTCAGGGCTGTCAGCAGCAGGTAGTCGAAGACGGTGCTCAGCTCCGTCAGGTCGAGGGCCGCGACGACGACCTGCGCCAGCAGGAACAGCCCGACGACCACCAGGCCCAGGCCGCGGCTGATCGGCGATCCGGCCCCGCACGTCCGGCCGACGAAGTGCAGGACGCCGTAGATCACCACCGCGAGGATGGCAATTTGCACCACGTCGCGGGTGCCGATCGATTCATACAGCTGGGTCAAGCGATGGATCAAGGCATCTCCCGCAGTGGTGGAAGTGACAGTGGACTGTCATCGGCGATGGCTGATGTTGCTCACCGCTCCCTGTCCACAGTCCACTACCTCCCCTGCGCCTCCTCGATGGCGACGAACAGGGCGGCGGCGTCCCGCGTCGCCTCGACGTCGTGGACGCGGACCACCTGGACGGCCGCCCGGCTCATGGCGTGACAAACCGCCGCGAGCGACCCGGCCAGACGCCGGTCGGCCGGCCGGTCCAGCACGCGGCCGATGAATCCCTTGCGCGAAACCCCCAAACACACCGGCCGGCCCAGCGCCTGGAACTCGTCCAGCCGCGCCAGCAGCTCCAGGTTGTGGGCGACCGTCTTGCCGAACCCGATCCCCGGATCGACCACCACGCGCCGCAGATCGATGCCTGCCCCGGCCGCCGCGTCGAGCCGCTCGCGCAGGAACCGGGCGATGTCCGCGACCACGTCGGCGTAATGGGGGGCGACCTGCATGGTCGCGGGCGTGCCCTGCATGTGCATCAGCACGACGCCGGCGCCGGCAGCCTGGATGACCGCGGGCATCTCCGGGTCGCCCAGCGCGGTGACGTCGTTGATCGCCTGTGCGCCGCCTGCCAGGCACCGCCGCGCCACCGCCGCCTTCGTCGTGTCCACCGACACCGGCACCCCGGCCCGGGCCGCCAGGACCTCGACCACCGGGACGACGCGCCGGCTCTCCTCGTCCGCCGGCACCGGCTCGGAACCGGGGCGAGTCGATTCGCCGCCCACGTCGAGCAGGTCCGCGCCCTGCGCCACCAGCTCCAGCCCGTGGGCGACGGCCGCCTCGATCGTGTCGAACCGCCCACCGTCGGAGAAGCTGTCGGGCGTGACGTTGACGATGCCCATCACCAGGGGGCGCCGGCCGATCGTCAGCACGCGATCCCGAAGGTGCCAGTGGTGCGTCATGGTGCTGCGCCTGTCCGCCTGCCATCGGCGTCATCTTCGCAGGAGCCGGCTCCTACGGATGTTGACAACGGCTACCAGGGCTTCTCCATCATCGAAACGATCTGGATCGCCATGCGGTCCACCATCGTCTTCTGCGCCGTGGTGATTGACTCGCCCAGCTCGGGGGTGAAGGTGGCGAGCGACTGTACGATCACCGGCGGCGGACTGGCGGGCGGTGGGCCGAGCGTCTCGGGCAGAATGGGCGGGTCGGTCGGCCGCGCCCGCGACGGTAGCGACAGGCACTCGCCCTTGCTCCCCGGCCGCAGGTCGCGCCAGACGAGTTCCACCGTCATCGTCGTCTCGCCGTCGCGGATTTCGCCGGTCTGGGTGAGGATGTTGGTCTTCTTGAAGAACGAGACGATTCGGCCGGTCAGCTCGGTGTCGGCGGCGCACGGGTCGGACACCACCTTGAACGGCGTTTTCGCCTCGATCTCGCGGATGATGGCCCGGGTCAGCTCGAACTCGACCCCGAGCCTGGGCGTGGTGTTCTCGAAGATCGGCACGCGCACCGTGCGGATGCCCGGGTCGTAGTTCGGCCGGGTGCTGTACCCGAACATTTGCAGGTGGCCGTCCGCCGTGCAGGCCGGCAGCACGAACGCGACCGCCGCCACCAGGCAGTGGGACCAGCGTAGGTGAGATCGCAGCGCGTGCATCGGGCCGAACCTCCTTGTGGCGGAAGCTCTCGTCCGGGTTTCGGTCCGAGCCCGAAGCGTCAGCGCGGGTCTTTGCCTCTTCCCCGCGCTGACGCTTCGGGCTCGGACAGGAGTTCTGTCCAGGAACTCTTATCTCCCGCCGGTCATGGACGGCGGCAGCATCTGCGGCGCCGGTCCGGTTTCAGGGCCGGACAGCGGCGCCCCCGGCGCGAAGCGCCGCGGCACCGGCCCTGTCTCGGGTGGGGCTCCGATTGCCGCACCGGGCGGTGTCCCTTCCTGCGCCTGCTCTCGTTCGACGCGGGCGCGCAGCTCATCCATGCGCTGGGCGGCGCGCTTTTCGTAGCTCGTGCCGGGATAGCGGCGGCGCACCACGTCGTACATGAAGTACGCCGACGCCGACTTGCCCACGCGGCGGTAGAACTCCGCCACCTTCCAGTCCTTGTCCGCCTGCTGCTGGGTGATCGAGTACAGCTGGTCCATCAGGAACTTCTGCTGCTGGTTGGCCAGCTCGGGGTAGCTTCGCTGGGCGATATCGACCAGCTCGCGCGCCTCGGCGACCAGCCGCCCGTCGTACTCCGACCCGCCCGTACTCATCTGCTTGCAGATGATCGAGAACTTGAGCCCCTTGGGCGCCATCTCCCCGTTCGGGTGGTGCTTGACCAGCTCGCTAAAGAAGTGGTCCGCCTCGGTGTAGTCCTCGCGGAAGAAATGCACACTCCCCAGGTAGAACAGCGCCTTCTCCGCCAGCGGCCCGGTCGGGTCGGTGATGTAGACCTGCTCGAGCATGCGGATGGCGTGGCCCTCCAGATCGAACAGCGGCTTCGTCTTCTCGACGTGGACGAACGACACCGGCCACACCCACCACCGCTTGCCCTCCTTCTTTTCCCGGCACGCCTCCATGTAGGCGCGCGTCTCGTCGAGCCAGTAGTTGGCGATGTCGAACAGGCGGCGCCGCGACAGCCCGGCGTGCCGGCCCATCGGGAACGTGTTGAGGAGGTGGTTATACGTCTCCGCGGCCGCCGGGTAGCGTCCCTGGAGGCGCTGGCACTCGGCCTGATAGTACATCGCCTCCTCGGCGAGCGACGTCGGGTTCTTCTTGTTCTCGGCGACGCCCGCGAGGACCGACTCGGCCTTGCGGTACTGCTCCTGCTGGAAGAGGCGCTTGCCCGCTTCCAGGTCGGCGGCCGCGGTGCCGGCGGCGGGGAGAGCCTCCGCCTCCGGCCCGCCGGCGCGCAGGACAACGGCGTCCACCGGACCGGCCGCGTCCGGTGGCGGTTTCTTCGCTCCCCACACGGCGCAGCCGGCCGCGGGTGCCAGGCAGGTACACGCCAGCACCAGCAGCCACGGGGCGCGCGGCCGGTTCGGCCCGCCGAGTCGGGTGTCCTGCGCTGCACGGTCGGCAGATTGACGAACGCTTTGCACGACCATCAACTCCCCAGGTAAGGCAACAGGCGCGGCCGGCGCCCCAGCACGAACGTCACATAATGATTCAGCACCTGCCGCACCTCGGCGCGGGCGGCGTCCCCGGGCACGTCGGCTTCCGGGTCGGACGCGGCCAGGCAAAGCAGGGCGTCGTGGGCGGCCGCCGACAGCGGCCGGCGGTCGCGGTGGGCCGGCTGGCAGTCCGGACACACGACGCCCCCCGCTGCCGGGCTGAACGCCAGGCCGGCCTTGCCAGGGCCGCCCGCGCAGGCGGCGCACCGATCGAGGGCGGGGCCGTAGCCCAGCTCGCCCAGCAGGATCAACTCGAAGCGCGCCAGGCGGAGCCCGGCCGCAGTGTCCGGCGCCCCCAACTCCTGCAGTGTCCGGAGCGCCTCGTCGAAAAGGGATGGGTGAGGGTCGAACTCTTCCGTCAAATCCGCCAGCAGCTCCGCGACGTAGTACCCCGCGTACAGGGCCGAGAGGTCTCGGGCCAGCCCGGGGAACCGCCGGACGACCTGCGCCTCCGTCAACAGATCGAGACCGCCGGATGATTTGCGGAGCAGAACTATACTGCAGACGGTGAGCAGGTCAAGGGCACTTTCAAAGTTCGACCGGAGCCGCCTGCCGCCCTTGGCCAGGCCGCGCACCTTGCCGAATTCGCGCGTCCAGAGGGTCGCGATGCGGCTGCTCTCGCTCCAGTCGGTCGTGCGCAGCACCAGGGCCACGGCTTTCTCGGCCGCCATGCGTCCGGGCCTCCGCTCAGGTGGAAGTGGGGAGTGGAGAGGAAGGAGGTAAAGCCCACGGGGCGCGTCCCGTGGGCGAAGTTTCCAGCACTTGACCCACGGAACGCGACCCGTGGGCTTTATCTCCTTCTCATCTCTCACTGCTCCTCTGCAATGTCCGGGAGCCCCAGCTCGCCCAGGTAGTGCCGCTCGCGCCGGCGCATCTCGGCCGCCGCCGTGGCGGTCTTGTCGTCGTAGCCGCAGAGGTGCAGCAGGCCGTGAATCGCGTAGAGCGCCAGTTCCGCCTGCACGTCGTGGCCGCGTTCCTGCGCCTGGGCCTGCGCCACCTCGACGCCGATGACGAGTTCGCCCGCCAGCCTTCGCGCGTCGGGCTCGCTCAGAGGGAAGCTGAGGACGTCGGTCGGCTCGTCGTGCTGCAGGTAGCGCTGGTTGAGACGGTGGATGGTCGGGTTGTCCACGAAGGCGAGGCTGATCTCGTAGTCCTGCTTACCCTCACTCTCCAGGACGGCGCGTGCCAGGCGCCGCATGAAGGCCCGATCGACCGGGACCACTTCCTGGGGTGTGGCGATGGAAACCTTGCTCATGGGTGCCCCCGCTGATACCGTGGCGGGCCGCGCAGTGCGGCCGGCGCTGTCTCCGTCATTATGCGGAGGTCGCGGCGGCGGGCACAAGCAGGCGGGGTAACCCCTGCCCCCTTCCCTCGCAGAGAAGGGAGGCCGGAGGGGCCAGGTTTTCCGCCGTCGCCGGGGGGTTAGGTTTCCGCCGTCACGGCCACCTGCGGCTGGTCGGTGGTCAGCACCTGCACCTGGCCCTGGTCATCCACCGCGACGCGCGCCGACACGACCGTCGCGGGCGGTTCGCCCGCCACCTCGCGGGCCAGGGCGGCGTAGTCCTCGGCGCCGTGGCACGACGGGGCGTAGCGGAAGATCG
>JADLBT010000293.1 GCA_020847555.1 Gemmataceae bacterium | reverse complement strand
TTCATATCCGGCTGCTACCGCGCCCGGTACCAATACTCGATGTTGGGCACCTGGCTGTTCCAGGTGTGCGGCGTCGGTAGACGCAGATCCTTCTTAGCGGCGGCCGGATTGTTCCGCGTGAAGATCGGAGCAACCGCCACCGTCTCATGCAGCAGCCGGTTCATCGACTTGAAGATCTCTTCCCGCTTCGTCGGGTCAAGCTCACGCCCGCCCTGCTCGAAGAGCCGGTCAAACTCCGCGTTGCTGTACCGCGAGCGGTTCAACCCGGTCCACTTGTTCGACGCCTGCGCGATCTGGGCGGTAAGGAACTGCTGCATGAAGAACTGCGGATCGGGCTGGTTCAGGCTGGCCGACCATTCCTGGATGTCCGCCGAGAACTTGGTTGACGTGTCCGGGTTGTTCGGGTCCGTGGCGAAGAACACGTCGCTGGGAATCGCCTTCAGCTCCACCTCGAAACCAAGCGCCTCAAGCTCCTTCTTCATCACGGCCTGAATCTGCTGGCGCAGTCCATTGACCGTGGTCTGGTACAGCACCTTCATCCGAACGCCGTCCTTCGCACGGACACCCCCTGCACCCTTCACCCAGCCGGCCTCGTCCAGCAGTTGCGCGGCCCGAGCCGGGTTGTACTCCCAGGCACCGCCCTCCGGGACGAACCGGGTCGGATTGACGTACAGGTAGCGAGGCGGGTCAGCCTGCGGCCCCACCAGCGCGTCGATGATGGCCGTCCGGTTGATGGAGAGCGCCACGGCCCGCCGCACCCGCACATCCGAGAAGAACGGGTGCTTGCTCTTCGGGCTGGAGCGTTCGCCGTCTACCTCGTTCCAGGGGTCGCCCCAGTTCAGGTCCAGCAGCTCGGTGGAGATGCCCTTGGCGAAGATGAGCCGACCGATGGTGGACGCCTCGGCCGGCCCCAGCACGTCCTTGTCTACCTGGAGCGACGGCGCATAGTCGTACTCGCCGGTCTGGGTCACGGCCCGGAGCGCCGAGACCGCGTCGCCGCCGCCCTTCACTTCGACGCGGTCGAAGAAGGGCCGGTTGGGCAGGTGGTACGCCGTGTTGATCTCCCCGATGGTGATGTCGCTGGGGCGGAACTCGACGACCTTGTACGGGCCGGTGCCAATGGGCTTCGTCAGGAACGGGGCATTGAGCGCCTTGTCTCCACGGAAACCGTCGAGCAGGTGCTTCGGCAGGATGGTCCCGGACTCGCCGACGAACGGGCCACGCCAGAACACGGTCGGATTCTTGAAGGTGATCTTTACCGCGAGATCGTCCACCTTGTCGATCTTCGCGATAGGCGCATAGGTGCCGCGCGTGGTCGCCGTGGCCGCGGGGTCGGAGACGTACTCCCAGGTGAAGATCACGTCGTCCGCCGTCAACGGCTTGCCATCGTGCCAGAGGACGCCCGGCTTCAGCCGCCAGATAACCCACATGCCGTCACGATCCAGAGTGCCACCGTCGTAGCTCGGCAGCTCCCGTGCGAGGATCGGGAACAACTCGCCGTTCACGTCGTGGTCCGCGAGCGGTTCGAGGAAGATCCGGGCAATCGGCCGGTTGTTGCTCGTTGCGCCGACGTGCGCACTCAGGAGGGTGGGCGCCTGCCAGAACAGGATCTTGAGCAGGCCGCCGCCGCCGCGTTGAGTCGGCTGGAAGCCGTCGCCGGGGCCGGCCGAGGCCACCGGCTTTGCGGCCGGCGACGGCGACGCAGACGGAGAAGCAACGGCCGGCGCAGCGGCCGGGCTGGCGGCAGGAGCCGCGGCAGCGGGGCTTGCAGCCGGGGCGGCAGGAGCCGGGCTTGAGGCAGGCGCGGCAGCAGCCGGGCTGGCTGCCGGCTTGGCGGGCGCCGTCGTCGGGCTGACGGCCGGCGCGGCCGGGGCACACGCCTGGGCGAGCCCCCCGAGGGCGGACGAGGCGAGCACGATGCCCAGCGTGCGGCGGAGAAACTGGCGTCGGGGCAGGTGCGTCACGGCCGGCGACAGGCGTCGCCGTGGCACAGATGTCATGACGAAATACGCTCCAATGCGCCACCCACCCCCGGGAGACGCGCCGTCCATGCAGGCCAGGTTCGTGCCGTCCCCTGCGGGGGTGAGAGAAGGTGTGTAGCAAGTTGGAGCCGCGCCCGAGTCTGGTCGGCCGCGGCGAGTGGTTACGGAGGTGTCGGGCGCGGCTGCCCAGCGAACGGGTCGCTGAAGCGCGGATCGCGCAGGAACCCCTCGTCGGTCAGGCTTTCGAGGAAGGCCAGCAGCGCCGTGCGGTTCTGCGGCGACAGGCTGAACCCCACCATGAAGATGTCTTTCAGGGGGCTGAGCCGCCCAACGCCCGCGTGCGGCCCCTCGCTGATGGTGCGGCCACCCTCGCGGTAGTGGTCCAGCACCGCATCCAGCGTGGGGATGCTGCCGTCGTGCATGTAGGGCGCCGTCAACGCGATGTTGCGGAGCGTCGGGGTGCGGAATCGCCCCATGTGCTCCGGCTTCCCGGTGATCTCACGCAGGCCGGTGTTCGGTGCGGGGTAGGCGCCGGCGCCGTCCACGTTGTAGAGCGCTGTGTTGTGGAAGGCGGTCTCCGCGAACGCCAGCCGCTCGTGGCGGATGTTGTCCGTCAGATTGAGGCCACCGTGGCAATGGTGGCACTCGAACTCTTCGCTGAAGAACAGGCGCTCGCCCAGTTTCGCCGCCTCGGAGATGGCGTTTGGGTCGCGACCGTAGCGATAGCGGTCGTACGGCGAGTCGTACGAGATCAGCGTGCGCTGGAACGACGCGAGCGCCCGCGTCATGCTGCCGAGCGTGTAGGGGTCGGCGGCATCCGGGAACGCGGACGGGAACAGCCGGGCGTACTCGGGGTCGGTCCGGAACAACTCGAAGATCTGCTGTTCGCGGCCCGTCATCCCGTGCTCGATCGGCGTCTCGCCGAACAGTGGGATGAGCGCCTGCCGTTCCAGGTGGTCGAGCAGTGGGTTGGCCCAGGTCAACACCGGCAGGTACGCCACGTTGGTCAGCGTCATCGAGTTCCGGGGATGAACCTCCCCGGTGGCCCCAACGGCGAGCGGCAGACCATCCGTGAATGCGCGGTCCTGATGGTGGCAGGTGGCGCACGCAAGCTGCCCGGTAATCGACAAGCGAGTGTCATAGAACAGACGCCGCCCAAGCTCCACCTTTTCGGCGGTCAGCGGGTTGTCCGCCGGGATCACCGGACGGGGGAGCCAGGAGGGCAGCCCGGCGTACGGATCGGCGGCCCCAGCCGGTGACGGCGGGGTTGCCTGGGCGGCAGCCGGGTACGCGGGCAAACTGAGAGCGATCAGGACGGACGCCAGCAGTCCGGCCGTGATCGCAAGGATCACGGCCGGAGCCTGGGCGCCCAGTTGCGACCAGCGCGCCATAGACATCTCCTAGACGAGGCGCGGGCGGATAGCGGAGAGCGCGAAGACTACTTGACT
>JADLBT010000292.1 GCA_020847555.1 Gemmataceae bacterium | reverse complement strand
GGCCTCCGAAGGCGAGATCGCCTACGGCCCCGGCGTCGAGCTCGACATCGAGCTGACCGCTCCGCTTGTCCTGCCCGGACCCGCCGGTCCCGGCCCCGCCGCCGCCGTCGCCGCGCTCTCCGACGCCGAACTGATCTCGCTCGCCGTTTCCCAGCCCTTCCAGACCTTTGCCGCGAAGCCGCCCAAGCCCTCCGACATCACCAACCTGATGCTCATCGGCACGCGACAGCGCATTGAGGCCGCCTTCGCCGCCGCCGGATGGTCCGAGGCCCACGCCCTCAGCGCCCAGTCCAAGCTCGAGACCTTCCGCGCCATCGCCGAGATGCGCGGCTACAAGGAGGCGCCCGTCTCCACCCTCCTGCTCGACGGCCGCCCGCCCGACCTCGTCTTCCAGAAGCAGAACAACACCTTCGCCCAGCGCCACCACCTCCGCGTCTGGCAGCGCCCCGTCTCCTGGCGCGACCTCCCCGTCTGGGTCGTCGCCGCCACCCACGACACCGGCATCGAGTTCTCCCAGGAGAACCGCACCTTCATCCACACCATCGACCCGCAGATCGACCGCGAGCGCTCCAAAGTCGCCAATGACCTCATCCTGACCGGCATGGTCCAGGGAACCGCCGCTGTGGATCGGCCGGAAGTGCCGAAACAGTCGAAAAATGCAACAGGCGACAGCATCGAAACCGATGGCCGGATGGCAGTACTGTACATTCCATAACTAATCGTGCTAAATCTTAGGGCGGAATCCCTATGTTCGGCCGATCCCTGGTCCCCCTTGCTGTGGCGTTCGCCTCGATGCTGGTCCCGTCCGCTTTGGCAGACACCGTCTCCACCACCTGGATCGGCGGTCCCGCGGGCGCATGGTCCGACCCCTCCTGGTCGGGCATCGCCGCCTTCCCCGACAACTCCTCCGGGACGGAATACCTGGCGACCATCCAGTCCGCAGCCGTCGCGCTCGATGCCGCGGCTCCCGCTCTGACGCTGAACGGCCTCACGCTCGGCGCCTCCGCCAGCCTGATCGCCAACCTCGGCGCCCGCTCCCTCGACCTGCTGCCCGGCGCGGGCCCCAACCCGGTGGGGGGCACGCTCGCCAACGGCGGCCTCATCAATGCCGCGGGCGGCACGCTCACCCTGCGCAACGCGGTCATCGACAACGCGGGCACGCTGCGTGCATCCCTCGGCGGCCTGGTGCTCGACGAGGTGGACGTCAACGGCGGCGCCATCGATATCGCGGCCGGCGGCAGCCTGACGATCGCGGGGCTCACCTTCCTCAACGGCCCGTCCGTCGTCAACCGCGGCTCGGCGGAGGTGACCGGGACCGTGCTCAACTGCTGCGGCTCCATCCTCAACACCGGGACGTTCACCGTGCGCTCTTCCGGCACGTTGAGCCTGGCCGGGGGAGTGACCAACGATGGAACGTTCGCGCTCGAAGACGCAGGCGCCCGCCTGGTCCTGCTCGCGGACACGTTCCTCGATGGAACCGGCGCGCTGGCGCTCGGCGGCGGGACGATCGAGGCGCTATCCGGCACGGAACAGCTCGTCAACCAGTCGCTGGTGTCCGGCGCCGGCCAGGTGCTGGCCCCTGTGGTGAACCTGGGGACCGTGGCGGCTTCGGGCGACCTCTATTTCGGGAAGCAGGTCGCCAACTCCGCCGGCGTGCTGCGCGTCGAGACGGGCGCCCGGATGGAGCTCTTCGACCTCGCGCAGTACGTCCCGGGCGACGGCTTCGGCCCCGGCACGCTAACCGGCGGGACCTATGAAGTGGCGGGCGCGCTCGAGCTCGACTTCGCCTCCATCGCAGCCAATCAGGCGTCGATCGCGCTCTCCGGCCCCGCCGCCCGCATCGGCGACGGTTTCGGCGGCGACGCCCTGGCCGCGCTCGAAGAGAACGGCGGCGAAATCGCACTGTCGAACGGCGCCGTGCTCGCGACCGCCGGCGGCCTCTCCAATTCCGGCGCGATCCGGCTCGCCGACGCCGCGTCCTCGCTGTCGGTGGGCGGCGATTTCCACCAGTCCGCCGGCGGCGTCTTCGCCCTCTCCCTCGACGCCATCCTGGGGACCGCGAGCGGCCTCGCGGTGAACGGCGCCGTGACGCTCGACGGCCTGATCCGCGTCCTGCTCGCGGGGGAGGCGGCGGCCGGCGCCCGCTTCGAGTGGCTCACCTTCACCGGGGCGCTTTCCGGCGCCTGGACCTACGACCTGCCCGCGCTCGCGGCCGGCCTGGCCTGGCAGGAGGAACGCGGCGCCAATTACCTGGCCCTCACCGTCGGTGAAGGCGGCGCGCCCTCGGACGTGCCTGAGCCGTCCCCCGCCATGCTGCTGGTAGTGCCGCTCGCCGCTCTCGCGTTGCTCGGCCTGCGGCGCCGAACGCTCCTCGGACGTGCCCGAGCCGTCCCCCGCCCTGCTGCTGGCCGCGCTCGCCTTCGTCGGTCTGCGCCGCGCTGACCGCCGGGTGGCCCGGGCCATCGCGGCGCCGAACGCTCCTCGGACGTGCCCGAGCCGTCCCCTGCCATGCTGCTGGCCGCGCTCGCGTTGCTCGGCCTGCGGCGCCGCTGACCGTCACCGCGACCGCGCCAGCCTCGGCAGCACGATCAACCCGCCGCCGAAGAAGAGGAGCGACAGCACCAGCGGCAGGGAACGTCCCTGCGGGAAGTCTTCCACCGCCAGCTTGAGGGCCGCCGCTCCCATCAGCGGCCATGCCAGCGCCGTCAACTCGGCCCTGCGCCGGCTCGCCCCCAGCCACGCGGCGCCGATCGCGAACGCGGTCAGCAGCGCGGTCCGCAGCGGCGCCGCGTCCGACACCCCGGCCGCCAGCCACCCCGCCGCCAGCCCTGCCAGCCCGAGCGCCGCCAGGCCCGCCGCCAGGATGGCCTCCGCGCGGTCGAACCACTTTGGCTCGCCCGGCCTTTCGTACGCCACCGTGACGGCGTAGCAGGCGAGCGCCCCGGCGAGCGCGGCCCCGTAAGCCGCGCCGGCGGGCGTCGCGACTCCGAAGATGCGCTCGAACGCCTGCTGCACCAGCCGCGCCGACGCGGCGGCCAGCACCAGGTACGCCGCCCCGTGGATGCGCAGCGTGTCGCGGCTGCGCGCGAAGCCGAGCGCGAGCATGCCCGCCGCCAGCGCCGCCCACGCCGCGGCCAGCGCGGGCCCGGCCAGCAGCACCCAGCACCCCGCCGTCGCGAGCAGCGCCGCGAACGTCGAGTAAGTGAAGAAGTTCCGGTCGCGCCGGGCGTGCTTCTCCAGGAAAGCGAACGACACCAGGTAGCAGGCCGCGCCGCCGAGCAGGCAGAACGCCCCCACCGCCAGAGCCCCGCCGCGGCTCGTGCCCACCGTCCGCAGCGCCCCGCCCACCGAAATGACGAACGCCACCGCCGCCTGCCCGATCTCGAACCCCGTCACCGTCAGGCCGCGGAACAGCGTGCGGTCCACCGTGCTCGCGATGTAGATGGTCAGCAGCAGGATCTGGGCGGCCAGCACCATCCCCGCTCCCGGCGGCTGCACCACCTCGCCCGGTTCTCCCGCGCGCGATCCCATCCACGCCAGCGTCAGCACGGAGAGGTTGGCCGCCAGCGCCACGATCCAGCGCAGGCTGAGCCAGCGATCGCGGCAGGCCGAGATCTCCACCGCGAGCGCGATCGCCAGGATGCTGCCCGTCCACACCACCGCGTCGTGCGACTCGCGGAACAGCGCCGTCGCCGTGACGAGGCCCGCGATCGTGGAGATCCACGCGATCGACGAGATGTTGCGCCGCCACGCGATCCCGAGTCCCATGACGGCGAACAGCACCAGGATGGCGGAGGCGGCATGGGTCGAGATGAGCCGGAACCGCACCGCCATCTCCCACAGCATCGGGGCCAGGATCAGGGCCGCGGTCAACCCGTGCACGGTGCTGAAGAGCGGCTTCTCCCCCGCCCTGTGGGCGGCCAGGAACAGCCACCACGCGGCGTACACGATGCCGGTCCCCGCCCCCACGTACCCGGGAATCGCTCCCGACTCGGTCACGGCGCGCAGCAGGTAGGCGCCCGCCAGCCCCATCAGCGCCCACCCGCATAGCGGCGCGAACGCGCCCGCAGTCATCGCCGCCTCGCCCGAGGGGGCGGCCGCCGCCGCCTCCACCAGGACCGGCGGCCCGGCGTCGGTTTGCGCTTCGTGTCGCGTGGGGAAACGGAACGCCCGCTCCAGCGCTTCGGTGCGGCGCTCCAGGTTGCACAGCGCCCGGCTCAGTTCTTCCAGCCGGGACGCGATCGGGTCACGTAACTCCTCCATGCTGTCCTCCCGCGGCTCGCGCTTCGTCCATGGGCCAGGGGGGCAGAAGACGCATCAGCCCCCACAGAATGATGAAAGGAAGAATCATCAGGAAAATAGCCGCCAGAAGCCCTTCGCGCGTGGTGAGCGCCAGCTTGTAGGTGGTGTAGCCGAGAAAGCTCTTGGAAAACAGTTGCCCGCCGATGACGACGTTCCAGCGCATGGCGAAGATGCCCACCAGCGTCAGCGTGCCCGCCAGCCCGTACATCAGCCGCCGCCGCGCCTCGCCCATCCGGATCACCTGCGTGACCGCCAGCAGCGCCAGCGGCAGCACCGTGCCCGCCAGGATCTGCAGCAGCACCTGCGACGTCCACAACCGCGTGTGGACCAGGAAATCCAGGCTCTGGAACGATTCGTCCGCCTCGTACATGCGGTGGATCAGGTCCAGCATTTCGAGCGAGAAGTCGATTACGAACGTGTAGAACAGGTAGCGCGCGATGGTGTCCAGGCACCGCATGTCCACCGCGCGCCCGCGCAGCCGCATCCCCGCCATGTACATCAGCATCACCAGCGCGATGCCGGAAACCATGGCCGAGAACAGGAACACGATCGGCATCAGCGGGGTGGACCACCACGGGTTCGCCTTCACCGACCCGAAGATGAACCCCACGTACCCGTGCAGCAGGAACGCCGACGGGATGCCGACCAGGGTCACGATCCAGCCCACCCGGTCGTCGATCGCCAGCGCCCGCGGGCTGATGTTGGTCGAGCCGAGCGTCAGCGCCTTGTAGAGCCAACGCACCGGCCCCGCCGCTTTCTTCGAGAGCAGCACGATGTCCTTGCGGTAATCGAGCCAGATCTCCACCACCAGCACCACCGCCAGATACCACAGGTAGACGAAGCCGAACATCGCCATCGCCGAGGAGCGCGACGGCGTGGTGAACATCTGGAACGACCGCTCCGGGTGGCCGAGGTGCATCTGCAGCGGCAGCGGCGCCACCAGCATGAACGAGAGCGCCGTCAGCAGGGCCAGCCGGTACGTCGGCTTCACCGCCTCCACCCGGAACACGCGCTCGAGCGACGCCAGGATGAACGCGCCAGCCACCAGTCCCGTGATGAAGGGGTAGAGCACGATCAGCACGCTCCACTGCAGCTCGACTTCGTTCGGGTACATGAAGCCTTCGACGCCGTGCATCGTGCCTCCTCAGCGGACCGAGTGGTCCAGCGACTTGTAGTAGATCTTCGAGCCCGTCGCCATGTGCGGCTTCAGCACCTGCACGCTGTTGTTGCGCAGGAACTCGTGCACCGGGTCGTTCGGGTTCTTCAGGTCCGCCAGCTGCCGCGCCCCCGTCGGGCAGACCTCGCAGCACGCCGTGGTCAGCCCCTTCGAGATGCGGTGGTAACAGAAGGTGCACTTATCGACGACTTCGTTGGTCGGGTCGATGTACCGGCAGCCGTACGGGCACGCCTGGACGCAGTAGCGGCAGCCCAGGCAGTAGTCCTTGTCCACCAGCACCAGCCCGTCGGGGGATTCGAACGTGGCGCCGACCGGGCACACCTGCACGCACGGCGAGTGGTCGCAGTGGTTGCACAGCTTGGGCACGAAGAAGCTCTTCTCGCCCGGCTTGCCTTCGTTCGAGAAGCCATCCCGCCCGCCGTCGGGCGATTCCACCCTGGGGTGCTCCTCCGGCCAGCCGGCGACGTTGTAGCGCTCCACCCAGGTGCGGAAATAGCCCTTCGGGACGCCGTTTTCCTCCGCGCATCCCCTCACGCAGTTGCCGCAGCCGATGCACTTCTCGACGTCGATCAGCATCGCCCAATAGTGCTCGGCCAGCTTGTATTTGGACTCGCCGCCGGTCTCGCGCGTCTCGAGCGACGCCGCCGCCGCCGGCGTCAGCACCAGAAGTCTGGTCGCCTGCCCGAGCAGTTCTCTGCGGGTCATGCTCACGGCTTCGCCTCCTGGGGGAACCTGGGGTTGTGGGGGACGTGGCAGCTCTTGCAGTCCTCGCCGCCGGAGTGCTCTTTCGAGACCACCTGCGGAAAGCCCTTCGGTTTGGCGAGATTGGCCTCGTGGCAGCCGGCGCACAGCTTGCGCGGGTCTGGGCGGGCGGGTTTGACCGCGGCGGGGTCCCCGGCATGAGCAGCCTGCGGACCGTGGCAGGCTTCGCAGTTCACCTTCCCGTGCCGGCCCTGTTTGAGGACCTCCACCTGGTCGGTGTGGCACATTTCGCAGGCCTGGCGGCCCGCGTGGGCGACCGGCCGGTCGCGGCTCCAGTCGAGCGCGGAAGCCCTGTAGTGGCCGTAGCGGCCAAAGTCGGCTGGAACCACCTGCCGCCGGACGACCACGAACAGCACCAGCACCGCTGCGAATACGGCCGCAAGCCGGAGCAGATGAGCCGCCTCTCGCATGGAGGCCTCCTTATGGCCCTCCGCTGAGCGCAATCGCCGGGCCAAATCGAAATAAGGGAAAATAAGGTCTGATGTAGTCGAAAATTTCGGCGCCACACTCGGGTGGAGTGCGGCGCATCCCCCACCTTGGGGCGAAATGGTGGGGCAAAGGACTCAGATGATCGTGAGGATCTTGGATGTAACGAAATGTGTAACGGACAGAACGCCACGAAAGACGATTGATGGCTTGCTTTCAATCGATTAGAATTAACATGTGAAGCGGCCTTTTGAAAGCACACACGGCTGGCTCTCGTTTACTCTGACCCGGCTGGATCGCGCGGGGCCGCGCCTCTGGACAATGCTGGGAGAATGCCAATCCAAGTGCGAACATATCGCCGGCGTTCCGCTCCGTCCCGATGTCGCGGAGAACCTGCACCGGATCTACCTGGCAAAAGGCGCGCGTGCAACCACCGCGATCGAGGGCAATACGCTCTCGGAGAACGAGGTTCTGCAGGCCGTCCGCGGGGATCTCAAGCTTCCACCTTCCAGGGAATACCTGAAGCGGGAAATCGACAATATCCTCGGCGCACTGAACGGCATTTGGGAGCAGGTCGGAATAGGGAACCTGCCTCAGCTTACCCTCGCGGAGTTCGAGCAGTTCAACCGGCTCGTTCTTACCGGCCTGGAGGTCGATGATGGCGTCGTCCCCGGGAGGATTCGAACTCACGAGGTGGGTGTGGGACGGTACAGGGGAGCCCCAGCGGAAGACTGCCGGTACCTGCTGGAGCGACTGGCAACCTGGCTGGAGTCGCCCGGGTTGCGCGCGCCGCCCGGGATGGCAATCGTCTGGGGGATTATCCGGGCAGTCGCCGCACATCTGTACATGGCCTGGATACACCCCTTTGGGGACGGCAACGGCCGAACCGCCAGGCTCGTCGAGTACCGGATCCTGCTGGCGAGTGGAGCCCCGAGTCCGGCGGTTCATCTCTTGAGCAATCACTACAACCTGACCCGGTCGGAGTACTACCGTCAGTTGGAACGGGCCAGCGCCTCGGGTGGCGACTATGTGCCGTTCTTTGAATACGCGGTAAGCGGGTTTCTGGACGGATTGAGGGAACAGATCTCCGAAATACGTAAGTTTCAGTTGGACATCATCTGGCGGAACTATGTCCACGAAGCGTTCGGCGATCGGAAGACCAACGTCGAGAAGCGCCGGCGCGATCTGGTGTTGGCGCTCTCGTACGCCGACAAACCCGTCAGGGTGGCGGAAATCCCCGATCTTGGTCCGTCGATCGCGGTTCTCTACCATGGCACGTCGCGGATGCTGCTGAATCGCGACCTGAATGCACTGGGCAAGATGGGCCTACTCGTCCGGAGCAGGAACGGGATCTTGGCGAATAAGCGTATGGTTGAAGCGTTTCTCCAGTTCCGATTCGGCGGCGGGCAAGGCGGACCAGCCAATAGGACGCCCGGCTGAGTTCTCCCCTTCACGGGCTGCGTCCGTCACGGCTCCGCCTCCGCGGCGCCGTCCTCCGGCTCGAACCGCGCCTCCAGCAGCTCTCTCGCCTCCGCCTCCCGGTCGCGCGGAACCTGCAGCCGGACCCATTTGCGCAGGTACGCGTCCACGTCCTGAATCAGCGTCGCGATCTGGCCCAGGACATAGTAAGGAATTCCCGCCTCGTCCAACATCCCCTTCGCCATCGCCAGCTCGACGCGGTCGTTGGTCTCCAGCACCACCACCAGTTCGAGCGTGGGATCGAACGCGTCCGGCGCCTCCGGCGGCGGCGTCCCGGGCAACAGCGGGACGCGGCAATCCGAGCATTCCGTGAACCCCTCGCGGAATTCGACGCCGCATTGCGGACAGTACATCGTGCTCCTCCCGCGCGAGCCTACGGCTCGTCCGTCGCCCCGGCCTTGCGCGCCGCCCGAGCCTTCTTCCGGTACGCTTCCAGCTTGTCCAGCCGCCAGCCGCGCAGCGCCTGCTCTTTCAACTGCGACGCCAGCGCCTTGTGCTCCGCCCGCCCCGCCAGATTCGTCTCCTCGCCCGGGTCCTGCGACAGGTCGAACAACTGGTCGCGGTCGTCCTTGTAGTGGCAGAACTTCCACTGCCCCCTGCGGATCATGCGGCCCGCCGCGCTCCCCCGGTAGTTCTCCGAAAGCGCGTACCGGTCCCTGCCGTCCTCCCGCCCCGCCAGCAGGCCCGCCAGGCTGCGCCCCTCCAGCCCCGCCGGCTTGTCGAGGCCGCACAGCTCGCACAGCGTCGGCAGGATGTCCAGGTTCATCGCCGGGGCCCCGATGCGCGCGCCGCGCCGGATCGCCTTCGGCCAGCTCCACGCCATCGGGATTCGCGCCGACGCCTCGTAGAACGAGTTCTTGTACCAAAGACCGTGCTCCCCGCCCATCTCCCCGTGGTCCGACGTGTAGAGTACGATCGTGTTCTCGCGCAGCCCGAGCGCGTCCAGCTTCTTCAACATCGCGCCGATCTGCTCGTCCATGTAGGTGACCATGCCGTAGTAGATCTCGAGCGCGCGCCGGATCTGCGCTTCGCTCAGCCTGGCGAACCCGTACTTCTCCCGCTCCTCGCGCGAGATCGCGGGCAGCTCCCCGATCATCCGCGCGGTCACCCGCGGCGCCGCCACCTTCCCTTCGTACAGGCTCGCGAACCGCTGCTGCACCAGGAACGGGAAGTGCGGCTTGCGCCACGACACGCCCAGGAAGAAGGGCTTCGCCCGGCGCTGCTCCAGGAACTCGAGCGCCTGTCCGGTGGCGTAGCTGTCCACTTCCTCGCTTTCGGGCCACGCCGCGATCGCCGCATCCTCCGGCAGGCGGCTGCGGGCGCCGCGCCGCTCCGCCGCCGCCCCCGCTTTCTTCGAGGGCCGCGGCGTCTCGAACTTCGGGTCGCCGCCCCAGTGCGTCTTTCCCATCCACCCGGCCGCGTAGCCCGCCTGCAGGAACACGTCCGCCATCGTCGGGACCGTGTCGTCGAGCGTTCCGTGGACGTTGCCGAACACCCCCACGTTGGATGCCATCCGGCCCGTCAGGAACGACGCGCGGGAGGGCGTGCAGATCGGGTTCTGCGTGTACGCCGCATCGAACGCCGTGCCGCCCGCCGCGATCGAATCGAGCCACGGGGTGCGCACCGTGCGGTTCCCGAAGCACCCCGCCACGTGCGGCGAATGCTCGTCGGAAATCAGGAACAGGACGTTCGGCCGGCGCGGCGCCGCCGCCCCCGCCAGCGCCCCCATCGCTTCCCTGCGCGTCAGTCCGCTCATGTCGCGGTTCTACCACGCCGCGCCGCCGACTACAATGCGCCTATGCCCTCCCTGCGTCAGTTGCGGCCGGCGCTGTTCCTCGCCGCCGCCTGCGCGTTCTCTGCCGAGCGCGTCCCGTTCCGCCACATCGTGGTGGATCCCCACCCGCCGCTCCGTCCCCATTGCAAGACCGTGGGCGACCTCAACGGCGACAAGCTCCCCGACATCGCGGCCGCCAGCGACGCCGGCGACGGCCTCTTCTGGTACGCCGCCCCGGATTGGACCAAACGCCGCATCGACACCGGCGCCTTCACCACCGACATGCAGGCCGCCGACCTCGACGGCGACGGCGACCTCGACCTCGTCATCCCCAAGTACGACGTGGGCGTCGTCTGGTACGAGAACCCCGGCCCGAAAGGCCAGACGTGGCGCCGCCGCGTCGTCGACGCCGAGCGCGCCCACGACGTCGAAGTCGCCGACATGGACGGCGACGGCAAGCTCGACCTCGTCGTCCGCTGGGGCGACACCCGCGTCCTGCTGCAGCGGCCCAAAAACGAATGGCTGCGCATCGACATCAAGACCGGCGGGCGCGGCGGCGTCTCCCTCGCCGACCTCGACGGCGACAAGCGCCCCGACATCGTGCAGAACGGCTACTGGCTGCGCAACCCCGGCGGCGACCTGCGCGGCCCGTGGGAACGCCTCGTCTTCGCCGCCGGCGGGCCCGACGACTGCGGCGTGCTCGTCACCGACATCAACCGCGACGGCCGCCCCGACATCCTCATCGCCCCCGCCGAAACCACCGGCCGGTTGAGCTGGTACGAATCCGCCACGCCCCGCACCGGCCCCTGGACCGAGCACGTCATCGACCCCGACGTCGCCTTCGTCCACACCTTCAAGTCCGGCGACGTGGACCGCGACGGCCACCCCGACGTCGTCATCGCCGAAATGGAGCAGTCCGCCCACGGCCGCATCGCCGTCTATTACAACCACGGCAAAGCCTCCGGCTGGACCCGTCAGATCGTCGGCCGCGAGGGCTCCCACAACATCCGGCTCGCCGACATCGGCAACGACGGCGACCTCGACATCGTCGGCGCCAACCACGGCCAGCACGGCGTCGCCACCCCCATCGAGATGTGGGAGAACCTCTCGCGCTCGCCCGCTCCCCCGCTCCCCCTCACCCGCTGGCGCCGCCACGTCGTCGACGGCGACCGCCCCTGGCGCGCCGTCTTCATCGCCCCCGCCGACCTCGACGGCGACGGCCGCCCCGACATCGTCTCCGGCGGCTGGTGGTACCGCAACCCCGGCGCGGCCGGCGGCATCTGGGTGCGCCGCGCCGTCGGCGAGGGCTTCCACAATTTCGCCCTCGCCTACGACTTCGACGGCGACGGCATGCGCGACCTCCTCGGCACGCGCGGCAAGGGCTCCGAACGCAACCCCGAGATGCTCTGGGCGCAGAACGACGGCAAGGGGAATTTCAAGCTCCACCGCAACATCCCCAAGCCCGACGGCGATTTCCTGCAGGGCATCGCCGCCATCCGCACCAGCCCCCGCGGCGTCATCCAGATCCCCCTCTCCTGGCACGCGGCGGGCAAGGGCGTTCAGCTGCTGAGCGTGCCCCGCGGCAAGCCGTTCGACCCCTGGACCCTCGAGCGCATCTCCGAACACTCGCAGGACGAGGCCCTCTCGGTGGGCGACATCGTCCGCGGGCGGCGCCTCCTCGACATCCTGCAGGGCACCAGCTGGCTTCGCTTCGACGGCAAGCAGTGGACCCGGCAGCGCATCGCGGCCGGCGAAGGCGACCCCGACCGCAATCGCCTGGCCGACATCAACGGCGACGGCCGGCTGGACGCCATCGTCGGTTTCGAAGCCATCAACAAGCCCGGCAAGCTCGCCTGGTACGAGCAGCCCGCCGGCGCCTCCGGCCTGTGGACAGAGCACCCGATCGGCAATCCCGTGGGGCCGATGAGCCTCGACGTCGCCGACCTCGACCGCGACGGCGACTTCGACGTCGTCGCCGGCGAGCACAACTACGCCGACCCGGCGTCCGCCAGACTCCACATCTTCGAGAACCTCGACGGCAAGGGCGGCCGCTGGAAGGACCACGTCGTCTCCACCGGCGACGAGCACCACGACGGCGCGCAGCTGGTCGATATCGACGGCGACGGCGATCTGGACGCGATCTCGCTCGGCTGGAGCCATCCCCGCGTCCTGCTCTACGAGAACCTCGCCATCGACCGCGCCGCTGCGCCCGCCCCCGCCGGACGTTTCCACCGCGAGCACTGGTTCACCCCCGGCGCCGAGACCGGCAACTTCCCCGTCACCGCGCGCTTCCGCGTCAACGCGCCCGAAGCCGTGCTGCACCCCAGCTGGGGGCCGCGCCGCGAAACCAAGGCCTCCGGCATGATGCAGATCCGCTTTCCCGAGGACCTCTTCGCGCTCGACGGCGCCGAGCTGTACGCCGAGCTGTGGGGCGGCCACCACCACACCACCGACAAGCGCGTGACCCTCAACGGGCGCTCCACCTACCTCGTGCCCGAGGTGGGCACGGCCGAAGGCAGTTCGACCCACGAATACCCCACGTTCGGCCTCAAGCTGACCGACCTCGTCAACGGCTGGAACGCCCTGCAGTGGGCCTGCGACCAGGGCAGCTCGTTCTGGGGCCACTTCATCGTGGACGAGGCCGCGCTGCGCGCGTACCTCAGGCGCGACCACCCCGACCTGCAGAAAGCGGGGCTCGCCGGTTTCGAAGCGCGGGTCTCGGCGCGCCCGGTCCCCGGCCGGGAGGCGCTCGCCCTGAAGCTCGAAACCTCCGGCGCCGCGCCGCGGATCGAAAGCGTGGCCTTCCAGGGCTGGTACGACGGCTACGACGACAGCGGCCAGGGGCGCACCGCCGGCTGGCACGGCTTCACCAAGAACCGCCGGCCCGTTGCGTACCTGCCGGAGACCTGGGACACCGGCATGCTGCCCGACCAGAAGGCGGTCTCGGTGCGCGCGCTGGTGCGCTTCGCCGGACACCCCGGGCTCGTCTACGCTTCGCCCGCAACGGACAACATCCCGCTGCCCGCCCGCGCCCCGAAGGTGAAGCAGTACGTCTCGAAGAACCTGCCCACGCGCTTCGTCTCGCGCGCCGACCGGAGGCTCGGCTGCGACATCGAGCTCGACGTGGACCCCGCCCGCATCGAGCGCGCCGAGCTGCACACCGTGGTGTGGGACGGCGGGCGCGGCAAGGTGGAGGACTACTTCACGTTCAACGGCCGCCCGCTGAAAGTCGCGGGGGAGGGCGCGCACGACGTGATCTACACCGTCCTGCCGATCGACCCGGCCTGGCTGAAGCAGGGCGCGAACCGTATCGAGCTGCGCTCCGACACCGAGCACCACGGCATCGAAATCCTGCTCCCCGGCCCGGCCCTGGTCGTACGGACCCGGCCGTAGCAGTTTGAGTAATTTAAGCTGTCACCTTACAAAACTCAACTCCCGATCCCTCAATTTTGGCTTGAGTTTTCTAATCCGATAGCTTAAACTTCTCACATGCGTTTCGTCCCGCGCAGCCTGCAGGCCGCCGTTGCCGAGGCCGGGCGGCGGTTCCCCGCCGTCGTCCTGACCGGACCCCGCCGCGCCGGCAAGACCACCCTGCTCCGCCGATGTTTCCCGGACGCGTCCTACCTGCTGCTGGAGGATCCCGACGTCCAGTCCCGCGCCCGCTCCGATCCCAGGGCCCTGCTCGAGGAGCTCCGGCTCCCGGCCGTGCTCGACGAGATTCAAAACGTCCCGGAGCTCTTTCCCTACGTCCGCTCGCTGATCGACCGCGAGCCGCGCAAGGCCGGCCGGTGGCTGTTCACCGGCTCCCAGGAGACCGGGCTGATGCAGGGCGTCAGCGAGTCCATGGCGGGCCGCGCCGCGATCCTGCAGCTGCTCCCGTTCAGCCGGGCGGAGACGAGCCGCGTCAACCTCCTCGACGGCGGGTACCCGGAGGTGCTGGCGAACCCGCGCGGGCGGCAGCTCTGGTTCAGCTCCTACATCCAGACCTACCTCGAGCGCGACGTGCGCGCCGTGATGAACGTCCGCGACCTCGCGCTGTTCCGGCGCTTCCTCGCCCTGCTCGCGACCCGCCACGGCCAGATCCTCAACCGGACCGATCTCGCGGCCCCGCTCGGCATCTCCGTGCCGGCGGTGAACGACTGGCTCCACATCCTCGAGATCACCGGCCAGGTCATGCTGGTCCCGCCCTATTTCACGAATTTCGGAAAGCGTCTCATCAAGTCCCCCAAGGTGTACATCGGGGACTCGGGCCTGGCGTGCCACCTGCTCGGCATCGTCACCCAGGCGGAGCTGAACCGCTCCCCGTTCCTGGGCGCCCTCTTCGAGGGCTTCGTCGCCTCCGAGGTCCTCAAATCGCAGATCAACCGCGGCGGCCGCAAGGAGCTGTACCATTTCCGCGACCAGCAGGGGCTGGAGGTGGACTTCCTCTTCCCGCGCGCCCGGGGCGGCGGGGTGTGGATGGTCGAGTGCAAAGCGTCGAAGACGCCGCAGCCGGGGATGGCCCGGCCGCTCCAGTCGCTGCGCCGCTCGATGGGCGACCGCGTCCCGGTCCGGATGAGCGTGGTCCACCGCCAGTCCGCCACCGCCCCGCCCACCCGCGCCCTGGCCCCCGGCATCGAGGCCCTCGACCTGCCGTCCTTCGTGGATGAGCTGAACGCGGTCACGCGCCGCTGACCCCGCCGAATCAGCCGTTTGCCCCGCCCGCGCCCCTGCCGCGCTGGTACCGTGCAATCGAGGAAAGGCGACTCGCTTCAATGCCGGCCGGCATGCGTCGCACCTTACGGTGGTACTGGACCCACGGAGCCCTTTGCCGGGCTTGCGGGCTCACTCTACGGAGATGAGCTCGACGGCGGGAACCGGGAATC
>JADLBT010000291.1 GCA_020847555.1 Gemmataceae bacterium | reverse complement strand
GGCCCGATTTCAACGGCAACAAGCCGATTTTTCGCACGGCTGTTTGCTGCAAGCCCAATAGAAAAAGGCCACTTGCGACGAATCGCAAATGGCCTTTGAGTGGAGGCGGCGGGAATTGAACCCGCGTCTCGGTGTACTTCAGCGTCGCCTTCTACGTGTGTAGTTCGTCTACGCCGGCAGGCCGAAACCTTGCGGTCCCGCCTGCCACGTTCATCCCCCGAGACTCCGACGAGCAGGATCCCCGGCGGACTAACCAGCTGTGGAGTTTAGCCGTCGCCTCCTCCGGTGTGGCCGATCCGAGGATCGACCTCAGGCGACAGCGAGCCTGACTTGGCGACCAGGCCGGAACCTCTCAGGCGAAGCTCCCGGACCTGGGGCAGCCTTTATTAGGCCGCCATGGAGAACTGCGGTTCAGCAGTTATTAGTGTGACCGGCTTTTTACGTGGCCAACCGACCAACCACGACACGCCACCGACGCCTCAACTTACCCGATCGAAACCAGAACGCCCCCTTTAGTTGATGTCGCGGAGAAGATCTCCAGCACTCCCGCATTATACCCCGCCATCCGCCTGCCGGGCAAGGCATGGTTGCCTCGGGGAGGCACCAGGTTAGAGAGGGATACCCCGGCAAGGGATTCAACGACCAGCGCGTGCCCGGCGCCGTCCTGCCAACCCGGAGCACCAGCGCCGGCCGTCTGAGATGCCCGGCGCTGGTGCTCCGGGTTGGTCACCACAGCAGGTCGAGGCGCGGCAGCGGCTTCGCTTTGGTTGCCCTTCGCTCCAGCCAGAACATCACGAACGCGCCGACCACCACCAGTCCGTGCAGCCGGGTCGCCCACGTCAGGAACCCGGTACGCTGCACCGGGCTGAGGAACCAGCCGCGCACCACGGTCGCTTCCTTGATCTTCGCGGGCGTGGTGGCGTCCTTCAGTTCCGGTTGCGCCTCGAGGAAACTGTCCGCTCGCGCCTGGGCCTGGGCCTCCAGACCGAAGTCGGTGAACCCCTGGAGCACCAGGAACAGCAACCCGAGCAGCGCGACCGCCCCGGCGATTCCCCACCGCCACGGCCGCAACCCCTGCACACGGGCCGGCAGGTTGAGCGGTACGAAATCCCAGAACGCGACGCCGACGACGATCGCCACCATCGGGATCAGCAGCAGGACGTACAGGATCGTGAACCCGCTCATCCCTGGACCCTCTTCCCTGGTGCGGCCCCGCGGCGGGGCCGCCAGGGGATAGTGCTTCTCGACAACGTCCAGTTTCTGCACCTCCTCGTCTATCGACTGCGTCCCGAAGGCGGCCTGCCACGCCGTCGCGGTGCGCGCTGGCACGCCGCCGGGATAGACGCCGACCCACGGGAAAAAGGACAGCACGAAGACGAAGAACGCTGCGGCGACTGCCGTCCACCGCCAGAACCCCGGTCGCACATGCATGGACCCGCAGTGCCGGTACTCGGCCGGGAGCGACGCGGGCTCGGGGGCGGCTGGCTGCGCGACGGCCAGGGCCGGAGCGTCGGCCGGTGGAGGGGTCAGCGCGGGCGCTGGGGGCGCTTCCGCGGCCGGTACGGGCACGGAGGCGGCCGCCAGCGTGCTCGCAACCGCGGGCGCCGGGGCGGGCGGGTCCGGCGGCGGGGTGTAGGCCGCCGGCATCGACGGCAGCGTCGGCGCCGTGAAAGTGTTCTCGCAGAGCGGGCACTTGGCGGGCTGGCCGGCGAACTGATCGGGGATGGTCAGCTTGTGCTGACAGGACGGACAGAGCAACTCCATCGCGGAGCACCTCGAGGAAAGAGTTCCTTGGGACTGGCGGACCAAACTCCTATCCGAGCCCGCAGCGTCAGCGCGGGACGGGACAAGACCCCGCGCTGACGCTGCGGGCTCGGACAGAATGGCTGCCACGGCATTTTGTCCGGTAGTCCTTATACACGGTGCAGGAGGAGGCTCCAGCCCCCGAGCCTCGCGAGATCGCCGGGCGGAGCCGGCTCCTACGGCGTTTGGAAATCGCTTCTCGGTGGGGCGGCGAATCCGCGCCGCCCCCGGCAAAGGCGCGCTCAGCGGCCGTGGTGCCGGAGGAACGCGGCCGGCAAGTACTGCAGCAGATCCGCGGCCGTCAGGCTAACCTCTCCGAGCACGTCACGCGCCAGATCCCCCGCCAGCCCGTGCAGATACACCCCCAGCTGGGCCGCCGCGAACGGGTCGAGCCCCTGGCCGAGCAGACCCGCCACCAACCCGGTCAGCACATCCCCGCTCCCGGCCGTCGCCATCCCCGGATTGCCGGTCGTGTTCTGGTACACGCGCCGGCCGTCCGTGACGAGCGTCCCGTAACCCTTCAGCGCCACCACCAGCCCGTGGTCCGCCGCAAACTGCACCGCCAGGTCGCGCCGCGCCGCCTGGACAGTCTTGATGTCGGTGCCGGCCAGCCGCGCGAACTCGCCAGGGTGAGGCGTGATGACCAGCGGCTCGCCGCGCTTCAGCCCTTCCGGGCGCACGTCGAAGGCGTTCAGCCCGTCCGCGTCGAGGACGACCGGGGCCGGCGACCCGGCCAGCAGCGCGGCGAGGAGGGCCGTGATCTCCGGACTGCGGCCGAGCCCCGGACCGATCGCAAGGACGTCCTGGGACCGAGCGAGGTCCAGCAGATCCCGGTCGGCGGCGCCGGCGATCCGGCCCGCGTCGTCCTCGGGCATCGGGGCCGTCATGCAGCACGGGTTGCCGGCCGCGACGGTCGGGAGGATCCCCTCCGGCACGGCCACGCGCACCAGTCCGGCCCCGGCACGCAGGGCGGCGCTCCCGCACAGGACCGCCGCCCCCGCCATGCCCCGGCTGCCGGCGACCACGAGAACGCGGCCGTAATCGCCCTTGTGACTGTCCGGCCGCCGCGGCGGGAGCGACGGCAAGCCGGTGACCGTGGCCGGTTGCGATGCGGGGTTCATGGTCGTCCTGGTTGTTCTCGACTTTCGCAGCACCCGTCAGCACGCCACGGCTGTTATATCGCTGCGGCGACCGCCGAACGACGCTGCCCGGCCGGCACGACCGATTCGGTCGGCTCCCCCCGTCGGTGGGCAGGGTTGTCGGCCCGTCCTATAGTAGAACCAAGGGCCGGCCCCCGGGGCCGTCTGGTTGTTCCGCACGGACCCCTGAACCGACTCATGGCTCAGTACACCTCCATCCAGTACGACACGCTCAACAACAGAACCTTCCACGGGCTGCTCATTGCCGAGTTCCTGGCCGCCTTCAACGACCAGTGCATCCATGCGTCGGCGATGTTCTTCGCGATCCGCAAGCAGGTACTGACGGAGGGGACGGCCATCTCGCTGATGCCGCTGCTGTTCTACAGTCCGTGGGCTCTCTTCGCGACCCTGTCCGGGTATCTGGCCGACAAGCGGAGCAAGCGGTCCTCGCTCATCTTCTGGAAGGTGGCCGAGGTCGGCATCGCCGCCCTGGCCCTGCTCGGGTTCTGGCTCGGGGTCGCGTTCACCGGCGGGGTCGGCATGGTCGGGCCGTGGATCGTCATGGCGTGCGTGTTCCTGATGGGCACCCACAGCGCGTTCTACGTCCCCAACAAGTACGGCGTGCTGCCGGAGATCTTCACCGTCCGCATGCTGTCCCGGGCGAACGGGCTGATCGAATCGACAACGTTCCTGGCGGTCATTCTCGGGACGGTGGTAGGGGGGATCCTGTCCAAGGTGTTCGAGGACCAGGAATGGTGGATCGGCATCATCCTCATCGGGCTGGCGCTGATCGGGACGCTGACGAGTTTCCTGATCCACCGCATGCCGCCGGCCGACCCGGATCGGCCGTTCCCCGGCTGGGTGCCGTGGCGGTTGTTCCGGCCGCTGTTCCAGAACCTCGGGGTGCTGCTGCGCGGCCGGTTGTCGAGCGTGGCGGTGCTCGGCCTGGCGTTCTTCACCTTCATGGTCGCGTACATGCGGGCGACGATGTACATGTACGGCCAGTCGCAGAACCCGCGCTGGGACGAGGAGACGACCAGCCTGATCGTGGCCGTCGTCTCCCTCGGCGTCGGGCTCGGCAGCCCGCTGGCCGGCTACCTGTCTGGCGGGAAGGTCGAACTCGGGCTGGTGCCGATCGGCGCCCTCGGCATGGTCTTTGCGCTGGTCCTGGCCGGGTTCAACATCTTCTCGCTCCCCTTTTTGATCACCAGCCTGGTGCTGATCGGGCTGTTCGCGTCGTTCTACCTCGTCCCACTCTACTCGATGCTGCAGTACAGCGCGCCGAAGGGGAGCAAGGGGGCGTCGGTGGCGACGAACAACTTCGTCGCCACCACCGGGGCGATCCTGGCGTCGGTCGTGTTCTTCACGCTGGTGCAGGCGGCCCGGTGGACGGGGGTATCGGAGCCGTTCGACCTCCAGCCGGCCGGGATCGGGACGCTGGAGAAACTGACCGGCGGGCGCCACCACCCGACCGCGATCCGCATCCGGGGGAACGGCGAGGGGGCGACGACGCGGGTGATCGTGGCGCGTCCGGTCGCCGACACGCCGAGTTCGGGCGGGCCGCGAGCGCCGCGCAACGTGATCGCCCTGGATGACGCCGTGCAGGAGGGCGCCCGGGTGGCGCTGAGTCGGTTCGAGTTGCGCGGCGATACCTACTACCACGTGCGCCTGGCCGAGCAGCCGGTCCCGACGATCTACAACAACGAGCAGGTGCCGCGCTACCTGTTCCTGGGAGCGGCCGGGCTGATGTTCGGCATCCTGTGTCTGCTGACGGCGCGCCTGCCGGACTTCTTCCTGCGCACCGCCCTGTGGTTCCGGTGGCTCGGGAAGCGGCGCCGATTGGTGCCGATCGGCCAGGAGAAGTTGACCGGCGAGCCGGCGGTGCTGGCGACCAACTGCCGCGACCTGAAGGAGAGCCTGTACGTCTCGGCCAGCACGGTGCGGCCGATCAAGCACGTCCTGCCCCGCGACGCGAACGGCACGCCGGGCCTGCTGCGCTTCCTCGCCCGCTGGGGAGAGATGATCTCGTACCGCGAGGCGGAGGCGCCGACCGTCGAGAGGGCGGCGCGGGCGGCGGTGAAGGCGCTGCGGCACGGCAACCTGGTGTCGCTGAGCACAGCCTCGGCGCCGGAGCATTTCGACCGGCTGCTGGCGGAGGTGCAGGGCGAGAACCCGGTCAAGGTGGTGCCGGTGTATTGCCACGCGGAGGCGGACGGTCAGCCGCCGGTCCGCGTGGTGTTCGGCGAGGCGCTGCCGCCGGACGCGACGGCGGACGACGTGCGCGCGGCGCTGCGGCGACTCGCTCCGCGCCCGGAAATGGCGTCGGCCGTTCGGACGGCGGAGCCGGGAGAAGTACGCTGATCCACGATCCGGGAAAACCTGTCTGATTCTTCCTCTCTCCCCGTACAGCCCGTTGGCGGCCTGGGCGAAAGCGACTGGGGCCGCCGCAGCCGCCGGTCGCTCCGACAGCGGCCGACCACGGATCCCGTTGCAGTTTCGCAAGCCGTGCAGGACAATGAGGAACTTAGCGCGTTTCGCCCCCATTCCCCTGCTGGAGCGTGAAGGAGACTCCGCCATGACCACCCCGTTCGACATG
>JADLBT010000290.1 GCA_020847555.1 Gemmataceae bacterium | reverse complement strand
CGACCCGGGTCGTGTACGCGGCGCTCGGCTGTGGCCTTGCCATGACCGTCTCGGACCTTTCCGACGTCTATCCGGTCCACGTGGCGATCGGTTCGCTGGCGGTGATCGGCTACACCGCCTTCGTGGAGGCGGCCCCGCGCAAGCGCCAGCCGCCGCGCGAGCCGTGGTACATGCGCGAGTGAGTGCCGCGGTCCCCGCCTGGATAAGGTGCTTCGAAGAGGTTAAATAGGGCTATCATCCCCTCGGCGATGAGACGTGCCAGGGCCAGTCGCGCCGCGCAGTGCCCGTTGCCGCCGAGAAAGATCAGCCGTCGCATGTCGTCCTCGCTCCCCATCGTCCACCCTGAGCAGTCGCCTGTTGTTCCACCATACGCCCCGCGACTCGAGCGAGAAGGGTGCCCCGCACCGCTCCTCTGGCTACACTGGCCGGGCGGGGCTTCCACCTCCGGCGAGCGAGGGTCATTCCCATGCGGCTGCTTCCGGCATTCGTCGTGTTGCTCTCCCTGCTGACGTCGTCCGCCGACGGGCAGCCGACTCCGCCCGGCACCCCCGAGGCGCGGCGCCCGGCCAACGACGCCGAGCTGCGCTACTGGCTGGAGAACATGGTCTGGCATCACCGCTTCACCGTCGCCGAGATTTCCGCCGCCACCGGGCTGAGCGCGGGCGAGGCGACGGCAGCCCTGAAGCGGTTCGGCATCACGCCAGCGGGGCGGCCGAAGCGTGCCGCGGGCGCGCCGCTGCTGGTGCTGCCGTACCCGGGCGGGCGGCATCCCCGGCTCGGCTTTCTTGAGGGGGCCATCCGGCCGCAGCGCGAGGCGAAGGTCAGCGTTTTCCCGCCGTGGGACGAGGGCGGCCATGTCGTCGTCGATCTGCCCGAGGCCATCTGGTCCGATCTGGGCCTGACCTACCTGGCGCACACGCACATCCCCACCATCTGGGACAAACAGGGTCTGGCGATGGAGAAACTGGAGTGGAACCGCCGCGCCGACGGTACCCTCGACCTGGAGCGGAAACTGCCCAACGGGATCGCGTTCTGCGCCCGCATCGCGCCGACGCCGCAACTGGTTCGCCTCGAACTGACGCTGACCAACGGCACGAAGCAGCGGCTGACGGACCTGCGCGTGCAGAACTGCGTGCTGCTCGGCCACGCGCGCGGCTTCGAGGCCCAGGTGGACGACAACAAGGTGTTCGCGGCGCCGTACGCTGCCTGCCGCTCACGCGATGGGCGGCGCTGGGTGATCACCGCCTGGCAGCACTGCCACAGCACCTGGGGCAACGCAAAATGCCCTTGCCTGCACGCCGACCCGAAATTCCCCGACTGCACGCCTGGGCAGACGCGCCGCCTGCGCGGGGTACTCGCGTTCCACGAGGGCGCCGAGGTCCGCAGCGCGTTCGCGCGGCTGGAGAAGGCCGGCTGGCGGAACGACGACCGCGAGGGCGTCCCTTGAGAGGGTGGCCGATTCTTGCTGGTAAGTACCCCTGATGGTACAATCAAGCAAGCCGCACAGCCATGCCGTTTGCCGCATCGCTGGGGGTGGGTCTGCACGTCGCGAACGCGGGGAGGATCAATGGCGGGCAGGCGCTTCATCATGAACGCGGGCCGCACCAGCAAGCAGGGCCAGCAGATCAACATCGGCAAGGACGACGACAACTACCAGGCCATCGTCGGCACCCTGACGATGAACGCGGACGACCTGAGGGAACTGAGCGTCCCCACCGGCGGGACGGTCCGGGTCCGTTCCGAGTACGGCGGTGAGGCGACCTTCCGCTGCCAGGCGGGGAACGTGCCCCGCGGCATGATCTTCGTCCCCTACGGCCCGCCGACCTGCCGCCTCATGGGCATGGAGACCGACGGCACGGGGATGCCCACTTCCAAGGGGTGGGAGGTGGAAGTCGAGCCGGTGGCGGACACGACCAGCGGGTCCACGACGTGAGTTCTGGAGTACCGACCGGAGGAGAGACGCGATGGAATCCGAAGAACGCCGTGTCGGGGATGAACGAGCAGATCGGACCGCAGCGCAGTTCACCGGCGAAGCCGTGGAGGAGAAAGTGCTCGCCTGGGAGCAGGTCGGGGCCGGCCGGTACATGCCGCGCCGCATTCGGGGCAGCTTCAAAGGCCGCGCCCTTGGCTGAACGTTCACCGTTCCGTCCGGTTCGGACGGGCAGATCCTTCGTTGAAGAGGCGAGGATGGAACTGACCGTTGTGAAGAACGCCACCTGCACGTTCTGTGGGTGCGTCTGCGACGACATCGAGTTGCACGCTGACGGCGAACGCATCACCCACACCAAGGCCGCCTGCGTCCTCGGCGTCAGCTGGTTCAAGAATCACACCGCGGAGCGACTCTACCCCGATGCCCTCATCGCCGGCCGGCCCGCCACCGTGGATGAGGCCGTCGAGGCCGCGGCCGACTACCTCTACAAGGCCGACCTGCCCCTGGTCTACGGGCTGAGCAACATCACCTGCGAGGCCCAGCGCGAGGCGGTCTCCCTGGCCGAACTGATCGGCGGGGTGATCGACAGCCACACCTCGCTCTGACACGGCCCCACGGAGATCGCCGCCCAGTTGGGCGGCAAGGTGTCCTGCACGCTCGGCGAGGTCAAGAACCGGGCCGACCTGATCGTCTACTGGGGCGGCAACCCGGCGGAGTGCCACCCGCGGCACTTCACCAAGTACACCCTGACGCAGAAGGGCAAGTTCGTGCCGCGCGGCCGCAAGGACCGCACCATGATCCTCGTGGACATCCGCGAAACTCCCAGCGCCAAGGCCGCCGACATCTTCCTCCAGGTCCGACCCGGCAAGGACTTCGAGATTGTCACGACGCTCCGCGCCCTCATCAAGGGCCAGCCGGTCGATGAGGCGCTGGCGGCACAGACCGGGCTGAGCATGGAGCAGTTGCGGGACTTTGCCGAGCGCCTGAAGAGTTGCAAGTTCGGGGTATTGTTCTTCGGCATGGGCCTGTCGATGACGCGCGGCAAGCACATGAACTCGGCAGCCGTGCTGACGCTGGCGGCGGAGCTGAACGCCTTCACGAAGTTCGTGGCCATGCCGATGCGCGGCCACGGCAACGTGACTGGCGGCGACGTTATCATGCGCTGGAGCACGGGCTACCCGTTCGGCGTCAACCTGGCGCGTGGCTACCCCCGCTTCAACCCGGGCGAATTCTCGACCATCGACTTGCTCATCCGCGGAGATTGCGACGCCGCCCTCGTCCTCGGCGCCGACCCGGGGGCGACCATGCCGCAACCGGCCATCGACCACCTCGCCCGCATCCCGACGATCGTACTCGACCCCAAGGTCACGCACACCAGCCGGCTGGCCCGCGTCCATTTCACCACGGCCGCCACGGGCATCAGTGCTCCCGGCACTGTCTACCGCATGGACGAGATCCCGCTGCCGCTGCGTCCGGCCCTGAAGTCGCCCTATCCCACCGACGAGGAGATTGTCCGCCGTATCCGCGCGGCGGTCGCGGCGAAGCCGCCTCTGCCGGTGCCAGCGCTGACGAAGCTGGCGGCGGGCTGACCACCGGCGGGGGAGAGGAGGACGGGTTGAGCGCGAACTCGGTGCTGCGGATCGTGGGCGGGAAGGTGTACGACCCCGCCAACGGCGTCGCTGGTGCAGTCAGAGATGTCTGCGTCGCCGACGGTCGCATCGTCGCCGCGGTCGAGGGGGGCCGCACCCTCGACGCGACGGGCATGGTGGTCTTCCCCGGCGGCGTGGACGTCCACACGCACGTCGCCGGCGCCGCCCTCAACTTCGCCCGGGCCATGATCCCGGAGGACCACCGCCGGAACACCCCGTTCGTCCGCACTCAGATCCGCCGCGGTGGCATCGGCGGCTCGACGCCGACGACCTTCGTGACCGGCTACCTCTACGCCGGCCTCGGATACACGACGGTCAACGAGGCCGCCGTCCCGATCCTGTCGGCGCGGCACACGCACGAGGAGCTGCGCGACACGCCCATCGTTGACAAGGCCTGCTGCGTCCTGATGGCCAACAACGAGATCCTGCTCGACCTGCTGGAGGCCGGCGAGTTGGAGCGCGCCCGCCACGTCGCTGCCTGGAACATCTGGGCGGCCAAGGCGTATGGGGTCAAGGCTGTCAACCCCGGCGGCGTGACGGCGTGGAAGTGGGGCAAGGACGCCAAGGGCCTCAACGATCCGATCCCCGGCTACAGCAAGGTCACGCCCCGCACGATTATCTCCGCCCTCGCCGACATCGTGGACGAGCTGGGCCTGCCCCACCCGCTCCACCTGCACTGCAACAACCTTGGCGCTCCGGGGAACTTCACGACCACCCTGGAGACGATGAAGCTCCTGGAGGGCAACCGGGCGCACCTGGCGCACCTGCAGTACCACGCTTACGGCGGGGATGACTGGTTCACCATGCGCTCGGAGTCGGTCAAGATCGCCGAGGAGTTCAACGCCCGCCGGAATCTCACGACCGACGCCGGCGCCGTCCTCTTCGGCGACACCGTGACCATCACGGCCGACGGCCCCTGGCAGCACCTGCTCCACAAGCTCACCGGCAGGAAGTGGGGCAACCTCGATGTTGAGAACGAAACCGGCTGCGGCATCGTCCCCTACGCCTACAAGGAGAAGAACCTCGTCAACGCCGTGCAGTGGGCCACCGGGCTGGAATTACTGCTGCTCATCAACGACCCCTGGCGTATCTACCTCACCACCGACCACCCCAACGGCGCGGCCTTCTGGCGCTACCCCGAGATCATCCGGCTGCTGATGGACGCCGACTTCCGCAAGGAACAGCTCGGAGCGCTGACTCCGAAGGCACTGAAGCGGATTATCCTGCCCGAGCTGGACCGCGAGTACACCCTGTCCGAGATCGCCATCATCACCTCGGCCGGGCCGGCGCGGGCGCTGGGGCTGTCGCAGAAGGGGCACCTCGGCGTCGGCGCCGACGCGGACGTGGCGATCTTCAACGAGGACCGGGACGCGGCCCGGATGTTCGCCTACCCGCGCTACGTCATCAAGGGGGGCGAGGTGGTCATCGAGGAGGGCGAGATTCGCCACATCGTCGCGGGCAGGGGCTTGCTCGTGCGGCCAACCTACGACGAGAAGGTGGCGGACTACATCCGGCCCCTGTTCCAGCAATATTACACGATGTCCTTCGACAACTACCCGGTGGAGATGGACCGCATCGAGCACGCGGACGTCCGCCCCTGCAAATCACCGAACCCATGACCCCTATACGCCTCACTCTCAAGGAACGCCCGCACGTCCCGCTGGAAGCCGAGGTTCTCTCGCCGGACGTGGTCGCGCCGCTGCGGCACGAGCAAGTACGAGCCCTGCCCGTCTTCCTGGGCAAGCGGCAGCTGCGGCTGGACGACTTCTTCGCGGTGGAAGGCGACGGCAGTGAGGAGTTACTCATCCGCGGGGATGCGGGCCGGGTCAAGTGGATCGGGCGGGGAATGACCCGGGGGCGAATCACGGTGGACGGTAACGCCGGCATGCACCTCGGAGCCTACATGAAGGGCGGGGCGATCGAGGTTGTGGGCAACGCCTCGGACTGGGTCGGCGCCGAGATGAAGGACGGCCTCATCCGCGTCCGCGGCAACGCCGGCGGACAGATCGGAGCGGCCTACCGGGGGAGCTTGACCGGGATGAAGGGGGGGACGGTCCTGGTGGAAGGCTCGGCGGGCATCGAGATCGGAATGCGCATGCGCCGCGGGGTCATCGCGATCAAGGGGCCGGTCCGGGACTTCGCCGGCCTGCAGAGGAAGGGGGGGACCATTGCTCTGCTGGGGGGAGCGGAGATCCGCACGGGCGCGTGGATGGTCCGCGGGACGATCGTCTCCCTGACGCCGCTCCGGCTGCTGCCGACCTTCTCCTACGCCTGCACGTACAACCCGGTGTTCCTGAATCTCTATGCCGGATCTCTCCAGTCGTCTGGGTTCGCCATCCCCACGTCGCCACGAGAGGGGGCGTACCGGCGTTACACCGGCGACACCTCGGTTCCTGGGAAGGGGGAGATCCTCGTCTGGCAGCAGCACAGCGCCCAGGCATCGACCTGAGCGCGTTCATCCCCTTCGCTGACCTTTCCCGTGCCTTCTGCCGAAGTCGTCCCCCGGTCTTAATCTGGGTCCACGGGCGACGCTCCGTGGGCCTTGAGGCGCGGCCGTCAACGCAGCTGGGCTTCGAGAATCTCCAGCGCCTTGCGGAACTGCGCGTCGTCGCTCCGGGCCAGCGCGGCCGCGCTCAGTTCGCCGCCATTCACCGGCAGCAGGACGGTGGCGTTCTCCGGCAGCGGAACCACGACGTCGGGCGTGATCCCCTCGTGCCAGATCTTCCGCCCGTTGGGCGTCAGCCACTGCCGGACGGCCAGCAGGACCGCCGACCCGTCGCTCAGGCGGAATGGCTGGAGTACGGTGCCGGTGCCGAAGGTGCGTGTCCCCACCAGTTGGCCGCGCTTGTGATCCTGGATGGCGCCGGCGAGGATCTCCGCCGAGCTGGCCGTCCCCTCGTCGATCAGCACGATCAGCGGCAGATCCGTGATCGTCCCGCCCGGACGGACCGGGACCGGCGTCCGGTTGCCCTCGGCGTCCTGTTCCAGGAAGACGTTGCCGCTCTTGAGGAACTCGCTGGAGACGGCCACCGCCTGCTCCTTCAGCCCGCCCGGGTTGCCGCGCAGATCGAGGATCAGCCCCTTTACCCCCCGCTGGCGAAGTTGCTCCACGGCGGCGCGCAGCTGCTCGTCCGCCTGGCGCCCGAAGGTGCGGATGGCGACGTGGCCGATGGGTTTGCCTTCCAGGCGCTGCCACGTCACGCTCGGCAGGTCCACCCGGCGGCGCGTGATCGGGACCGTCAGCGCCTTCGACACCCCCTCGCGGGCGATGAGGAGCTTGACCTGGGTGCCGGCCGGGCCGCGCACCTTCTGCACGACCCGTTCGAGCGGCAGGTCGGCGACGGACTTACCGTCCACCTCCAGGATCACGTCGCCCGCTTTCAGGCCCGCCTCCTGGGCCGGCGAATCGGGAATGACCTGCATGATGGTCGGCCGCCTCTGGCGCATCGTCACGTGGGCGCCGATGCCCTCGAACTCGCCCTCCAGCCCCTCTTTGAGTTCGCGGTACTCCTCCGGGCTGAGGTAGCCGGTGTGACCGACGTCTCCGAGCGAGGCGAGCATGCCGCGGATCGCCCCGCGTGTCATCTTGATCGGATCGGCCGCATCCCGCTCGACGTAGGAATGGCGAGCCAGACGCCACGCCTGCCAGAACGGCTTGAAGACCGCCTCGGCGTCAGCGGGCTCACTGGCGCTGCCGGGCAAGAGGCCGAGGCGCTCCGCCATCCCGCCCGCGGCGAACGCGCCCACCAGCAGCACGACGATGCCGAGCGACCGACCCCACGGGGTCTGTTCTCCGTTCATGGTGGTTCCTCAGAGGACGTCAGGGATTCGGGCCGGCGGCCGCCGGTAGCCCGGGATTGCAAAACGGGGTGTGCCCCTCGTGGAACGCTTCCGGCTCGATCTGCAGGGTGACGTGGCCAATCCCAAACCGCTCGCGCAGCGTGTCGCGCGCCTGGTGCAGCAGCGGCGGGCCGGGGCATTCGGCGCCCACGACCAGATGGGCCGACAGCGCCTCCAGCCCGGTGGTGATCGACCAGACGTGCAGGTCGTGGACCTCACGCACTCCCGGCAGTCCGGCCAGCGCATCGCGGACCGCGTCCACGTCCATGTGCCCGGGCGCGCCCTCCATCAGGATAGCGACTGCCTGCTTCAGCAGTTCCCACGCGGACCGGACGACGAGGAGGCCGATCACCGCCGACGCGACCGGGTCGGCCCAGTTCCAGCCGAGCGCCCACACCAGGCCAGCCGCCACGAGGGCGGCCACGCTCCCGAGCATGTCGGCGAACAGGTGCAGCCACGCCGCCCGGACGTTCAGGTTGTCCACGTGGTGGCCGCCGAGCAGCCACAGGCCGACCAGGTTGACGACCAGTCCGCCCAGCGCCACCGTCGCCATGCCGGCGCCGAGGACTTCCGGCGGTTCTCTCAGGCGCCACGCGGCCTCGACGAAGATGTAGATCGAGATGGCGATCAGGGACGCGCCGTTGGCGAGGGCCGCCAGCACCTCGGCCCGGTAGTAGCCGTAAGTGCGCTGCGGGGTCGGCGGCCGGCGCGCCACCCACAGGGCGAACAGGCTCAGTCCCAGCGCCGCCGCGTCGGAGAGCATGTGCCCGGCGTCGGCCAGCAGGGCCAGCGAGTTCGTCAGCAGTCCGCCGACCACCTCCGCGATCATGTAGCCGACGACCAGCACGAGAATGAACGCCAGCCGACTGCCCTCGGTTCCGCGGCGGCCGTGCCGGTGCCCGGAGGGTCCGTGGGACTCCTGATGGTCGTTCGGGTGATGGTTTGCCGTCATGCCCTTCTCCTCCTCCGTCCATGCTACTGCCCGGCCCACTCCTCCTCCAGTCCGCCACTGCGCCAGGGCTGCGGGACGCCCTGACATGGGCGTTGCACCGTCGATTCTTCCAGCCGCAAGTGGAGTGCCGCGATTCGGTCTGCGCCCCGCGGACCGCACCTCCTGCAACCGTTCGCGGCGCTCCGTGTCCGGGCCGGCGGCGCAGGCCGGGTTGAAGCACGGCGACATCCTTCTGAAGGTGGGCAGCAAGGAAATCGCCACCCACGAGGCGCTGGGGGAGGTTGTGGAGGCGACCGGGACCGGCAAGGAGTTGCAACTGAAGAGCAAGCATGGAGACGAAACGAAGACCTTCACCGCTCGCCTGACCGAGGTGCCGACGGACCAACCTGCAGCGTCAACAAGGGTGCTTGTCTCCACCCGCGCTGACGCTGCGGGTTTGGACAGCCCATTGTCACTGCCCGGATCATCGCCGCGTCGGCCGCCGCTCACCGGGTCGCTTCCTGCAGCGTTGCCTGGACCCGGAACCTCTCCCCGTTCCGCCAAACGGTCAGCGTCACCTGGTCCCCGGGCCGGTATCGCGCCAGCGCCCGGTGCAGATCCTTGCTCGTGTTGATCGGGGTGTCGTCGATCTGCAGGATCACGTCCCCGGCGAGCACGCCCTCCTCGGTCCGGCGCGTCGGCTGCAGCCCGGCCCTGGCCGCCGCCCCCTCGGGCACGACGTTGAGGATCATCACGCCCCGCGTCAGACCCCATCCCTGGGCGACCTGGTCGGGCACCTCCTCGATCCCCAGCCCGGCCGACGCTGTCTGCCCCTTCCACCCCTTGCGGATCAGGTGCGTTACCACCCGGTTGACGTCGTCCGCCGGGATGGCGAAGCCGATGCCGGCCCACGCCCCGGACGGACTGAGGATGGCGGTGTTCACGCCGATCAGTCGGCCGGAGCTGTCCAGGAGCGGGCCGCCCGAGTTGCCCGGGTTGATCGGGGCCGTCGTCTGAATGACGCTCTTGATCGGCCGGCCGCCAACCGACTCGATCTCGCGTCCCAGGGCACTGACGAACCCGGGCGCGAGCGAATGGTCCAGCCCGAACGGGTTGCCGATCGCGAACGCCCACTGCCCGACCTTGAGCTTGCTCGACTCGCCGAGCGGGATGGGCTGCAGCTGGCCCGGGTCGGCCTTGATCCACAGCACCGCCAGGTCCATGTTCGGGTCGGACGCCACCACCTTCGCGGGCAGGGCCTTACGGTTCGCCAGAGTGACGCGCACCGCCTGCGCACCCTGGATGACGTGGTAGTTGGTGACAATGTGGCCCTGCTTGTCCCAGATGAGCCCGGTCCCGACCCCCTTCTCCAGCTGCCGGATGCTGAGGGTGAAGCGGTCGCGCAGGAGAGCGAGGTTGGCGACGTTCACGACGGATGGGGCGGCGTTCCTGTACAGCTCGATAGCGGCGTTCTCGGCGTCGGCCAGTTTACCGCCGGGGCTGATGGATCGCAGTTCGGCATTGGGGTTGATGCTGCTGTCGTCGGCTGGCCAGAAGCGCCAGACAAGTACGAGGGCGATCGCCACCAGCACCAGGACGGGCAAGATGAACGACGCGAGCGAATGGCGGGGCGGCGCGGTGGGGGGACGGTAGTATGACATGGTCGGCTCTCCGAGGGTATCGCGGACACGTCGGTGTTTCAGTTCAGGATAGGCTCCTCGCCTGGCCTCTGCTACAGCCGCTGCCCGCCCCAGCCCGTGCAGGGGCGTTTCGAGGTAGAAAAAACCTCTGTCTTCTGCTATTGCCACCTCCTGTCGAGGGGACGGCGGCGAATCCGTCCTGCCCCGTCCGCCTGGCAGACCGCCCTGGAGGGACATGCATGTTCCGTACCGGACCGTTGCGGATCGTATTCCTGGCAGCGCTGGTGGGGACTGTCGTGGGGTTTGCCCGGCTCGACGGACTCCGCGAGGACGCCCCGGAACGGCGCGAGGGTCCGGCCGTGGCAGCGTTCGGCGAAGCGTGCGATGCGGAGGCGGGACGCCAGTTCTTCGTGGACCTGGCCGACCACCTGGTAGGCGTCGAACGTGCCGGCGGCCACGCCGAGCCGATGCCGCCGCTCGACGAGTTGCCGCCGCTGCCCGACGACCTCCTGCCCGCGGACGCCGCCGTCGCCGAGCGCCCCGACGTCCCGGGTCCGTTCTGAGTCATCGCTGGCGCTCCGGGCTGGTCAGCGGCTCACCTCTCAATCCCGCGGCAGCGTCACGCCCATCGGGTTGCGCCACACCAGACAGACCGGCCGCGCCGAGCGGTTGTGGCCGGGCGGTACGGCGACCGCCGTGGAGTAATGACTCGGGCCGCCTTTCTCCGGCACGTTCTCGTACAGGGGCAGCACCGTCGGCGGGGGCGATTTGGCGTCGGCCGGCAGCGCGTGAAAGTGTGGCTCACCCTTCCCTCCTGCCGCAGCATTCGGCCCCGCCACCAGCCGCCCGTTCGCGTCCGCGTAGACCGGCACAGTCCCTCGCGCCGGGCGGTCCGGGGCGAAGAAGGCGATCGCCGACACCTCCTTCTTTCCGTCCCCGGGCGCCGGGACACCAAGTCGCTCGCCGGGCAGGCGGTAGACCGGGACGGGCAGGACAAGGCGCTTGTCGCCAAGGTCGAGGCGGTACATGACCGGGTTGTAGTCGTAGCGCGGCGTGCGCTCCTTGGTGCCCGAGAACTCGGCCGTGTACGTCCCCTCGAAGAAGATCACGCGCCCGCCCTCGCCGTCGAACAGCGGGTGCTGTTTGGGGTTGTAGAAGCTGTACCGATCGTGCGTCACCACCTTGCGGGCGTAGGCCCACGGCCCCAGCGGCGTGTCAGCCTCCGCGTACCACACCTCGCCAAGGACCGACGTGCCGAGGCTCTCCACCGCGATCATCACCCAGCGCCGCCGGTACGGGTTCCAGTAGACCGAGCCCCCGTGGGCCGTCACCGCCTTGCCGGTGCCCGCATCCTGCAGCGGCAGCAGGATCTCTTCGCGCTTCAGGCGCCCGGCCGCGATCAGCTTCGCCTGTTCCGCCGGCCCGACCGCGGCGGTGCGGCGCTTCCAGCCGTAGCGGAGCCGCCCGTCCGGACCGCGGTCCAGCTTCGCATCGGCGAGCGCCGATCCTTCCCGCAGGCAGGTGAACGCCTCGTACCGCTCCGGACGAGCGAGTTCCTTCGGGTCGGCGCGCACGCGCACCAGGGGATACGGGTTGGCGAAGTAGACGTAGGCCGTGCCGTCCACGGTGCGCACGAACGGGTGGCCGTCCGGGTGCAGCGGCGCATTCCGGTCGAACGTCGCCACCCTGTCGAACTGCTTGCGTGCATCGTCGAACTCCAGCAGGCCGCGCTCGTACACCTCCAGATAGTTGCGGATGCGGGCGTAGGCGGCGAACAGGCGCTCGCCGCCCTTGCCGTCCGGCAGCACGACCAGGCCGTTGATCCACGTCGGCCCGGGGCCGGGCAGCTTCGCGGTCGGCTTCGCAAACCCTTTCGCGTCGATGAAGTAGGCGAGAGCGACGCCACGCGCCGGGTCGAGGCCGCCCTTGCCGGGCAAGTCGGAGACGGCGCCCGGGACGTGGAAGTTGCCGAGCGGGTACGAAGGCTTGTTCGTGTCGCCCCAGAACCAGTAAATCTTGCCGCGGTAGATGGCGTTGACGACGCTGTCCTGGCCGAGTACCTGGGCGTTGAGCACGGGGCGGCGCAGCGGCACCGCCACGCCGGTCAGGACGCTGTCGCGATAGATGCCGCCGCCGGTGACCCGGTACAGGCGCTCGGCGATGTTGAGGCGCTTGACCTTCAGCTCGGCGCTACCGCCCTCCTTGACGAGCAGCGACTTGCCGCGGAAGCCGAAGCCGTCCTTCGGGAACTCGTATCCGTGGCTCTTGACGGCGAAGTAGACCGGCTGGCCCATCAGTCCCGGCTCGTGGAAGGCGGCGATGCCGTTGCTGTCGGTGTACAGGCAGACGTTGTGGGTCGTGCGGAGTTCCACCAGCGGCACCCCACGGCCGGTCTGCTCATCGACCACGGCGATCCGAAAATACTTCCCTTTCTCGGGAGGGTCCGCCGCGAGCAACGCCGGCAGGAGTACCCCGGCCATGCAGCCCCCGAGCCACACCCCGCACGTCGTCCGCTTCATGGCAACCTCCGCACTCTCGCCCTCGCCGTCCCCGCGATGACTGGTATATTCCCTGCGTGGTTCCCGGATACCGCACCCGTGAGGAGTCCCCCCATGCGTTCCGCCTCTCCCGCCGCCCGGCGGCTGCCGCTGCTCGCCGTCCTTTTCGTTGCAGGTGCTGTCATGGCCCGCGCTGACTTCCCGCCGATTGACAGGCTGCCGTCACACCCCAGCCTGCCCGACCCGCTCGCGATGCTCGACGGCACCCGCGTCACCACCCCGGCCGAGTGGCGCGAGAAGCGGCGCCCGGAGCTGCAAAAACTCTTCCAGCACTACATGTACGGGTACTTCCCGCCGAGGCCGGCCAACGTCGCATTCAAGGTCGAGCGCATCGACAGGCAGGCGCTCGGCGGCAAGGCAACCCTGAAGGAAATCACGATCTCGTTCGGCCCGCCGGCCACGCCGAAGATCCAGCTGATGCTGTTCGTGCCGAACAAGCGCAGCGGGCCGGCGCCGGTGTTCGTCGGCATGAACTTCTGCGGCAACCACACGCTCGTCACCGACCCGAAGGTGCGCCTGCCCGAGTCGTGGCTGCCCGATCGCTGCCCCGGCGCGAAGAACAACCGCGCGACCGACGCCGGTCGCGGCAAGCAGGTGGACGTGTGGGCGATCGAGCAGACGATCGATCGCGGATACGCGGTTGCAACCCTCTACTGCGGTGACGTGGACCCGGACACGGCCGCCAAACGCCTCGGGATCCAGCCGCATCTGCGCAAGGCGGGCGCGCAGCCGGGGCCGCACGACTGGGGCACGATCGCGGCCTGGGCGTGGGGCATCATGCGGGCGGTCGATTACCTCGTGCAGGATCCCGACATCGACGCTGGGCGCATCATCGTCGTCGGCCACTCGCGGCTGGGCAAGACGGCCCTGCTGGCGGCCGCCTTCGACGAGCGCATCGCCATCGCCATGCCGCACCAGGCCGGCTGCGGCGGGACCGGGCCGAGCCGCCGTATCGGCGACAAGGGGGCCGAGTCGGTCAAGCGCATCAACACCAGCTTCCCGCACTGGTTCAACGGCGCGTTCAAGGAGTTCAACGATCAGCCGGACCGCTTGCCGTTCGACCAGCATTGTTTGGTGGCACTGGTGGCCCCGCGGCCGGTCCTGTTCACGAACGCGGTCGAGGACACCTGGGCCAACCCGACCGGGCAGTTTGAAGTGCTGAAGGCGGCCGAGCCGGTGTACCGTCTGCTGGGCGCCGGCGGGCTGGAGGCGAAGGCGATGCCGGCGACGAACAAGCTGAGCGGCGGCACGCTGGGGTACTACATCCGGCCGGGCAAGCACTCGATGACGCCGCGGGACTGGCGCGTCTTCCTCGACTACGCCGACCGGCACCTCAAGGCGCGCAAGGGCGACGGGAAGAAGTGAGAGGCAGGGAGAGCTGCTTTTAAAGCCCACGGGCTGCGGCCCGTGGGCTTTACCACCTTTCTTCAGTCCCCCTCAACCCAGCACCTCCAGCCCGAACACCGTCAGATCGTCGACCTGCCGCGTCTGCGCGAACAGTTCCTGCGCCAGGCGCGGCACCAGTTCGTGGACCGGCAGCGCGCGGTGGTGTGCGGCGGCGGCGAGGAGGCTGGCGGTCCCGACGGGTCTCTCGTCAAAGGCGGCCGCGTCCATGCCGTCGGTGTAGATCAGCACCTTGTCGCCGGGCCGCAGCGGATGCGAGCGCACCGGGTAGCTGGTGTCGAACACGCCGAGCAGGCTGCCCTCGATCTGCCACTGCACCGGGGCGCCATCGTGCGGCAGGTAGACCGGGTACGGGTGGCCGGACCGGGCGAACTGGAACGTCCGGTCGTGGAAGTTGTACAGTGCGTACACCATCGTGATGAACGGCGTTTCCGACAGGCGCTGCTCGATCAGATCGCGGTTGAGGCGCTGCAGTACCTCGCCGGGCGGCACCAGCCGGTATTGCTGGCCGAAGATCTCCTTCGCCCGCACTCCCTTCTTGACGAAGATCGTCAGCAAACTCGCCGGCACCCCGTGGCCCATCGCGTCGGCGACGTAGAACCCGATGTGCCGCTCGTCCAGGCGGAACACGTCGTAGAAGTCGCCGCCGACCTGACCGCACGGCTGGTAGTGGACAGCGAACCGCACCTGCGGCACCTCCGGCAGGGTGTGCGGCAGGAAGCTCTGCTGGATGCGGCGGGCCAGTTCCAGCTCCTGGTCGATGTGCTGGTACGCGACCTGGAGGCGCTTGTTGATGCGATTGACCTCGGCGGTCTTCTCCGTCAGCCGGTCGTGGCCGTCCTTGATGCGCAGCAGGGCACGAGTTTGGGCGAGCAATTCGGCCGGGTCGAACGGGCGCAGCAGGTAGGCGTCGGCCCCGCACTCCAGGCTCGCGAGGCGGGCGCCCGGTGCGTGGTCGGCGGTGACGAAGAGGAGGGGCAGGAAGTCCTCGGCGGTGCGCCCGCGCAGACGGCGGCACAGTTCCAGCGCGGCGGGCGCCTGGCGCGTACCATCGACGACGACAAGACGACAGGCAGACAGGTCGGCGGGCTCGGCGGCGGCAAGGGTGTGGTCCTGAATGCCGTGGCCCTCGCGCTCCAGGAGGCGACGCACATCGTCCACGGATGCCGACTCGGCGGCGCACAGGAGGACACGGGACGGAGCCGCTGCTGCCATGCTACCTCTCTCTTCACGCGCGCTTTCACTATACGCGGAACCAGATACCGTGTTCAGAGGGTGGCGGTCAAGGCGACAGCGAGAGTCCTCCGGGCAAGGTTTATGTAAAAGCCCACGGGTAGCGTTCCGCGGGTGGAGATGCTGGGAACCAGGCCCACGGGGCGTCACTCGCGGGCCTGGCGATGGGAGAAAATGGAAAAACCTGGCAGATTATGCTTGACGACCCATCTGAAGTGATCGTATCATATCAGGAACCGTCAGGAGTTGATGGGTTTCCATCACGATCTTCCAGGGTCTTCCCGTGCTCGTCGAGGAACGTCGCCAGCGGGTGCTGGACCTGATCAGCAGGCAAGGATTTGCCTCCCTGGCCGAACTGGCGCAGGCGATCCAGGTGTCAGAATCGACTCTGCGGCGCGACCTCGATTACCTCGACCACCGCGGGGCGATCCGGCGGACCCGCGGCGGCGCGGTTTACCTGAACGAGGAGGGGGTTCTGCCGGCCCTGGAGGAACGGGTAGCGCGGCAGATCGACGAGAAGCGCGCGATCGCCCGCGCCGCGGCGGCGCGGGTCCGTGACGGCGACGCCATCCTGCTCGACGGCGGTACGACCACGCTCGAGGTTGCCCGCCTGCTGGTCGGCCGGCCGCTGCAGATCGTTACCAACAGTCTGCCCATCGCCAACCTGTTCGCCAGCAGCCGGGAGACCGATCTGATCCTCCTCGGCGGGTACATCTACCCGCGCACGGGCGTGGCGCTGGGTCCGCTGACGACGCGCATGCTGCCCGACGTCCACGTCCACCAGGCGGTGATGAGCGTCGGGGGGGTGACGGCTCGCGGGCTGTTCAACAGCAACCTCCTGCTGGTCGAAACCGAGCGTGAGATGATGCGCTGCGCCGACGAGGTCGTGGTTGTCGCGGACCATACCAAGATCGGCCGGCAGGCGCTGGCGTTTTTGTGCGAGCTGTCGGCGATCGACACGCTGATCGTGGACGGCGAGCTGACCCCGGACCAGCGCGCGTTGCTTGAGCAGGCGGACGTGCGCCTGCTGGTCGCGGGCGAACACACGAACGGACAGGCGGCGGAGGAGTTTCGGCAATGAGCACGGGGACGCTGGACCGGGTCCTGGTGGAGCGGCTGGTCCGTCAGGTGTTGACCGAACGGCTCAACGGACGCGCGGGATCCTCTCGCCCCCCCGGCCCCTCTCTCCCACGAGGGGAGAGGGGGGAGACGGGCACAGGCGCCGGACCATCACCGAGCCGCCTCCAGTCTGCTGCTTCCCCCTCCTCCCTCGTGGGGGAGGGGGGCCGGGGGGGTGCGGGGATCCCGCGGCTGGTGGTGAACATCTCGGCCCGGCACTGCCACGTCACGCAGGAAGACCTGGAGCGGCTGTTCGGCAAGGGCCACCGGCTGACCGTCCACAAGCCGCTGTACCAGGACGGGTTCGTCGCGGCGGCGGAGACGGTGACGATCGTCGGTCCGCGGCACCGGCTGATCCCGAACCTGCGCATTCTCGGGCCGTGCCGCGACCACAGCCAGGTCGAACTGGCGTTCACCGACGCGATCTCGCTCGGCCTGGACGTGCCGGTGCGCAAGAGCGGCGACCACCGCGACTCGCCCGGTTGTTACCTGCTCGGTCCGGCCGGGATGATCGAACTGCCGCGCGGGGTGATCCGCCACGAGCGGCACGTCCACATGGGCCCGTCGGACGCGGCCTTTTACAGCGTCAGGGACGGCGATCGACTGAACCTGCGAATCAGGAGCACCTGTGCGGCGGTGCTCGAGGATCTGCTCGTTCGGGTGGCGTCCGCCTCCAAACTGGAGGTCCACCTCGACACCGACGAGGGCAACGCGGCCGATCTGCCGCACGCGACCAGGGTGGAACTGTTCAGGTAGTGGGGTCGGTCATCCGAGCCCGAAGCGTCAGCGCGGGACGAGTCTCAACCCGCGCTGACGCTTCGGACCCGGACGGCGGCCTCGACCCGTGGAGGTTAATGATGGCTGGTTCACACATGGAAGCCCTCGGGCTTCTGGAGACGAAGGGGCTGGTGGCGCTCATTGAGGGGAGCGACGCCATGCTAAAGTCCGCGAACGTGACGCTGATCGGGTGGCAGAAGATCGGCAGCGGGCTGGTGACGGCGATGGTCGTCGGCGATGTGGCCGCGGTCAAGGCCGCGATCGACGCCGGCGCCGCGGCGGCCGGGCGTGTCGGCGAGGTCGTCGGCGTGCAGGTCATCCCGCGGCCGCACGAGGATCTCGGCGCCGTCCTGCCAACGGCCGGGAAGAAGCAGTCCGCGAGCGTCGGCTGAGAAGACATCTATTTGAACTGAGGATATCCCCAATGGCGACGAACAATTCGAGAAACGGCGGTAACGGTGAGGCGCTCGGCCTGATCGAGACGAAGGGGCTGATCGCGACCATCGCCGCGACCGACGCGATGTGCAAGGCGGCGAACGTGACGCTGGCCGGCCAGGTGCAGATCGGCGGGGCGTTCGTGACGACCTTCGTTCGCGGCGACGTCGGGTCGGTCCGGGCGGCGGTGGACGCCGGTTCCCACGCGGCCAGCCAGTACGGCGAACTGGTCAGCGCCCACGTCATCCCGCGTCCGGAAGAGGATGTCGTGGAAAACTTCCTGGGCAAGTAGCAAGCCGCTTTCAGCGGTCGGCGGTCAGCTTTCAGCAAGATTGGCAACTGACCGCCGACCGCCGATAGCTGACCGCTGAAACCATGAAGATCCTTGTCGCGAATCTCGGCAGCACCAGCTTCAAGTACCGCCTGTTCGACATGGCGGACGAGCGCGTGCTGGGGCGCGGCGGCGTCGAGCGCATCGGCTCCGAGCGGGCGCGCTGCTACGTCTCCGCGGGCGGCGTCTCGGAGGACGCGCAGGTGCCGGCGCCGGACCACGCGGCAGCCGTCCGCCTGTGCCTGCAGCAGCTGTCCGACCCGCGCATGAAGTGCCTGAAGGATCCGTCGGAACTGGCCGCCATCGGCTTCAAGGCGGTCCACGCCGAGGGGCTGACCGGCGTGCATCGGGTGAGCGACCAGGTGCTGACCGCGATGGACGCCTACGCCGACGTCGCCCCGGCCCACAACCCGCCATACGTCGTTGCCATGCGGCTGCTCGCGAAGGAATTCCCGGCCCTGCCGCTGGTGGCCGCGTTCGAGACCGGGTTCCACGAGACGATCCCGCCGGCCCGACGGCTGTACGCGGTCCCGCTGGAGTGGGCTGAGCAGTACGGCATTAAACGGTGGGGCTTCCACGGGGCGAGCCATCGCTACATCGCCGAGCGGATGGCCCAGCTACTGCATAACCGGCAGATTCGGGTGATCTCGTGCCACCTCGGCGGGAGCAGCTCGCTGTGCGCCATCCGGGCCGGCAAGTCGGTCGCGACCAGCCTCGGCATGAGCCCGCAGAGCGGTCTGCCGCACAACAACCGCGTCGGCGACTTCGATGCCTTCGCCCTGCCGGCGCTGCTGCGCCGGACGGGCAAGACGCTGGAAGCGCTGCTCGACGACCTGGCCAATCGGTCGGGGCTGGAAGGGATCAGCGGGGCCGGGCGCGACCTGCGCGACATCGAGTCGGCGGCCGCCGCTGGCGTCCAGCGGGCGAAGCTGGCGCTGGACGTCTTCGCCGAGTCCGTGCGCCACTACCTGGGCGCGTACCTGCTCCACCTGGGCGGGTGCGACGCCATCGTCTTCACCGGCGGCATCGGCGAGAACTCTCCGGCGATGCGCGAGCGGATCTGCGCCAACCTCGACTGGTTCGGGATCGCGCTGGATCCGGCGTTGAACGTCCGGGGCGTCCCGGAGTCGCGCATCGACGCGCTCGGTAGCCGGGTGCAGGTCTGGATCATGCCGACGAACGAGGAGTTGATCGTGGCGCGGCAGGCGAAGGAACTGCTGGAATCCAGATAGGCCGCAAGCGGCGGAATCGAGGGCACCCATCATGTTCCTGGCCCGAGTCACCGGCAGCGTGGTCGCGACGCAGAAGGTCGCCTCGATGATCGGTCACAAACTGCTGACCGTCGAACCGCTGCGCATCGACCCGGCGCACCGCGACCGGCTGGCGACGACGGGCCGGACGTTCGTTGTGGTCGATACCGTCGGCGCCGGCCAGGGCGAGCTGGTGCTGATCGTCCAGGGGTCGAGCGCCCGCCTGACGCCGGAGACGGAGAAGCTGCCGGTGGACGCGACCATCATCGGTATCGTGGACACGGTCAACGTCGAGAACCGGACCATCTTCAACGCGCGCGAACCATAACTGAAAGCCCACGGGCTGCGTCCCGTGGGTGAAGCGCTCGCAGGCCCGCGGGACGCCACCCGTGGGCTTTATCGGGAATCCGAAATCAGGAAACAGCCATGCAAGTGACCGACCAACTGATCCGCGACGTGGTCCAGCAGGTTCTGACGCAGATGCACGGCGGCAAGGTGCCTTCGGCCAACGGCAACGGCCGGGTTCGCGCCTGGGGCGTGTACGACGACGTCGGCAGCGCGGTCGCGGCCGCCGCTGACGCCCAGAAGCGGTTCGAGGCGATGGGCCTCGACGCGCGCCGCAAGGCCGTCGCCTGCGTCCGTCGCATCTGCATCGACCAGGCCGAGCAACTCGGCCGCGAGGAACTGGAAGAGACGCGCATCGGCCGACTCGTCCACAAGGTCGAGAAGCTCAAGGTGTGCGGCGAGAAAACGCCCGGCGTCGAATTCCTCCGGACGGAGGCGTTCAGCGGCGAGAACGGCGTCACGCTGCAGGAGTTCGCCCCGTTCGGCGTCATTGGCATCATCACCCCGGTGACGCACTCGCTGCCGACACTGGCCTGCAACGCGATCAACATGCTGGCCGCCGGCAACGCCCTGATCTGCAACCCGCACCCATCCGGTGCCCGCATCGCGTGCAAGGGGGCCGCGCTGTTCAACCGGGCGATCCACGACGCCATCGGCATCGACTCGCTCATCACCATCATCCGCACCCCGACGCTGGAGTCGGCTCAGGCGATCTTCGATCACCGCGACGTCCGTCTGCTATGCGTGACCGGCGGGCCGGCCGTCGGCCGGGCTGCGCTCCGCAGTCCGAAGCGCGCCATCGTCGCCGGCCCCGGCAACCCGCCGGTGGTGGTGGACGAGACGGCCGACCTGGAGAACGCCGCCCGCTGCATCGTCGAGGGCGGCGCCTACGACAACAACCTGCTCTGCATCGGCGAGAAGGAGGTGTTCGCCGTCGCCGCCATCTTCGACGATCTGCTGGAGGCGCTGACACGCTACCGGGCGGCCCGGCTCGATCGGGGGCAGATCGAGACGCTGACGAAGGCGGCGTTCGTGCCCGCCGAGGGTGACGCCGGCAAGCTGGTCGTCAACAAGGATCTGATTGGCCAGGACGCGGCAGTGCTGGCCGGGCACGCGGGCGCCACGGTGCCGGCCGACACGGAACTGGTGTTCGGCGAGACGGACGAGTCGCACCCGTTCGTCGATCACGAGCAGATGATGCCGTTCGTCCCATTCGTGCGCGTGCCGGACGTGGACGCCGCCATCGAGCTGGCGAAGAAGTACGAGCACGGCTTCCGCCATACGGCGATCATCCACTCGCGCAACGTCGAAACGATCACGCGCATGGGCCGCGAACTGGACGTGACGCTGTTCGTGCAGAACGGGCCGAGCATGGCGGCGCTGGGCAGCGGCGGCGAGGGCTACCTGAGCTTCAGCATCGCGACCCCGACCGGCGAGGGAGTGACGACGCCGCTGACGTTCACCCGGCAGCGGCGGACAACCACGGCGGCCGGTGGGATGCGGGTGCTGTAGGGGCTGGAGCCAAAGCCCACGGGTGGCGTCCCGTGGGCGAAGTCACCAGAGACTTGCCCCACGGGACGCAATCCGTGGGCCTTGGACAGGTGGCGAGATGCAGATCGGGCTCGTTGTCGGACAGGCGGTTTCCACGGTCAAGCACCCGAGCATGACCGGGTGGCGGCTGCTCGTCGTGCAGCTGCTGACCGCCGACGGCAAAGGCGACGGCGAGCCGATCCTGGCGATCGACAGCCTCGGGGCGCGGGTCGGGGATCGGACGATTCTCTCGAACGACGGGGCGGGGGCGCGGGCGCTGGTGAAGTCGAAGACCTCGCCAGTGCGCTGGATGGTGCTGGGGATCTGTGACACATGAGCGGTAACGGCCAACCCCGCGAGACGCCCGCTGGCGAGCACATGCTGCGCTGGCCCGGCGGCGTCGTGTCCGCCGAGGCGCTCGGCCGTTCGCTCAACGGCCATCGCGAGCTGCTCGTCGGGCCGCGTGCAGTCATTACCCCGCTGGCCCTGGAGGAGCTGCGCCACCGCGGCGTCGAGATCCGCCGCGAGGCGCCGGCGCAAGCCGAAGGCACGGCGCGGCCGGCGTGGGGCTACGCTCAGGACCGGCCGCACCCGATGGTCAAAAGCGCCGTCCAGGCTCTGGCCCACGAGGGGCTCAGCTGGAAGGAAATGCCGGCGGCGTGTGGCCCCGAGTGCGGCTGGGCGCGGTCGCTGGCGGAGTGCGTGGCGCGAGGCGAGTGCGCGGGCGGGGTGGTGTTCTGCGCCGACCCGGGGTTGATGTGCTGCGTCGCGAACAAGGTGGCCGGGCTGCGGGCAGTCCCGGTCGCCACCGTCGCCCAGGCGGGGCGGGCCGTACTGACCCTCGGGCCGAACCTCGTCGCGGTCGAGATGCCAGGCCGGACCTTCTTCGAGATCCGGCAGATCCTCCGCGTCCTGTGCATGCCGGGCGCGGCGGCGTGCCCGCCCGGCGTGGCGTGTACCCTGCGGGAGCTGGACGGCCATGCGCATCGCTGAGGTGATCGGCACTGTGACGCTGTCGCGCGCGCACCCGAGCGTCAGCGGATTCCGGTGGATCGTGGCCGTCCCGTTCAGCCTTGCTGCGCTGCGCGACGGCCTGCCGCCGGATGGCGAGGATCTGGTGGTCTACGACGACCTTGGCGCCGGCAACGACAGCCGCATCGGCATCAGCGAGGGGGGCGAGGCGGCCGTCCCGTTCTCCCCCGAGAAGAAGCCCGTGGACGCCTACTGCGCGTGTATCCTGGACACCGTGAGCATCCAGAGAACACCACGGGGGCCAGGCCAATGACACGAGGGAACCGGACGGCCGGCGGCGCGGCGAAGCGTACCCGGTCGCAAGCGAAGCAACGGCGGGCGGAACTGACGCGGCTTTACGAGGCTGACGAAACCGCCTGGCTGGAGGAGATGTCACGCCTGATCAGGGAGGGCCGCCTCGACGAGGCGGATACCGAGAACCTGAGCGGGTATCTCCTGGACATGGCGAAGCGTGACCGGCGGGAGGTGGTCAATCGGCTGACCACCCTCATCATGCACGTGCTGAAATCGGACCATCAGCCGCGGAAACGGTCCCGCAGCTGGCAGGTGACGATCCTCACGCAAAAGGACGAGTTGCAAGATTTACTGGAAAGTCAGACCCTGAAGAACCACGCGGCGGAGGTTCTCGGTAAGGCCTACGCCAGGGCGGTGAAATACGCCTCGGAAGAAACAGGCCTTCCGGCCGACCGCTTCCCGAACGAGTGCCCGTATACCCTCGACGAGTTACTGTCGTGAGGACAGAGTGGAGCCAAGTATGAACGAGTGGAAGATCAAAGAAGAGATTTGCGAGATCGGCCGGCGCGTCTACAACCGCGGGTTCGCCGCGGCCAACGACGGCAACATCTCCGTCCGCCTCAACGATCGGGAGGTGATGTGTTCCCCGACAATGGTGTCGAAGGGGTTCATGAAGCCGGAGGACATCTGCAAGGTGGACTACGACGGCAAGCAACTCGCCGGGACGCGCAAGCGGTCGAGCGAGATCCTGCTCCACCTGGCGATCTACAGGCAGCGGCCGGACGTGCAGGCCGTCGTCCACTGCCACCCGCCGCACGCGACGGCGTTCGCGGTCGCTGGCGTGCCGATCCCGCAGTGCATCCTGCCGGAGGTCGAGGTGTTCCTCGGCGAGGTGCCGACGGCGGTGTACGAGACGCCCGGGACGCAGAAGTTCGCCGACACGCTGTTGCCGCACCTGAAGGCGAGCAACACGATCATCCTCGCGAACCACGGCACGGTGACGTTCGGGCCGACGCTGGAGAAGGCGTACTGGAACAGCGAGATCATCGACGCCTACTGCAAGATCTTGATCCTCGCGAGGCAGCTCGGGAACGTGAACTACTTCACGCAGGGGCAGACGAAGGAACTGCTCGACCTGAAGAAGCGGCTCGGCTACGACGACGTCCGCTTTTCCCGGGCCGCGAACTGCGACCTGTGCGGAAACAACACGTTCGGCCGCGGGTATGCGGAGGCCGAGCCGGTGGCGGCGTGCGCGTGCAGGGTGAGTGACACCGACCGCGCGAGCGCGAACGGCCGGGCGGGCGGCAACGGCCACCTCGCGGCGGCGCCGGACATGGACGTGCTGGTGCGGACGATCACCGACCAGGTGATGGCGGCGCTGGGGGCGGCCGCGGGGTGATATGATCCGGGCAAATCGTTAGCTTTGAAGAACAGAGGCGGGGCTGGCTGGCGGTCCTCGCCAAGGCCCGGACCATTTCCCAGCAGGTAAGCGCTTACGCCCGGCTGCTGCGCCAGCTCGATGACTACCGCAAGATCCGCGTCCTGCCCTTCGACGACCGCGCTACGGCTGAGTTCCAGCGGCTTCAGAAGTTGAAGTCGCGGGTGGGGACGATGGACCTCAAGGTCGCCGCGATCGTCCTTGCGCATGATGCCACACGGCTTTCCCGCAACCTGCAGGATTTCGAGAAGGTGCCAGGATTGACAGTTGAGGACTGGACGAAGTAACCGATCCGCAAACCGGAGCGCGATCATGGACCACACCCAGCTCTATGTTGCCCTGGCACTGATGGGTTTCGGCCTCCTGCTCGGCCTCATCATGATCGTTCTGGGGGTCCGCTTCCAGTTCCGCAAGCAGGACCAGCGGCACCAGGAGTGGATGAAGGCCCTCGACCAGGGCGTCCTGCCGGAGATCCTGCAGGCGCAGGCGGAGACGACGCGTGCCCGGGCGGCGGCCGCGATCGGGCTGGTCGTTCCTCTCTTCATGGCCGGCGCGGCGGTCGGCGGGACGGCCCTCATTCTCGCCTGGCCGGAGGCTTCCTGGCGGTTGCCCGTGCTGTGTACCATCTGGGGCGTCTGCGGCGTCGTCAGTCTCGTGACGGTCGCGACCAGTCTTGGCACGCTGCCGGCGGAAGCCGCGGCCGCCGAGGACCGCAAGCAGCCCGTGCAGGTCGAGCAGGCCGCCAACAAGGACACAATCACTCCGAAATCTGACGTGGAGATTCTCCGTGAAAGTTAGCATCATCGGCGGCGGCGGGCTCGTGGGCAGCATGACGGCGTATGCCCTGCAGTGCGGCGGCGTCGTCCACGACATCGCCCTGATCGACGCCAACAAGGATCTCGCCCAGGGCCAGGCTCTCGACCTGCTCAACGGCGCCGCCCTCGTCGCCGACCAGCGCATCCACGCGGGCGACATGGCCGAGGTGGCGACCAGCAACGTCGTCGTCATCACCGCCGGCCTGCGCCGCAAGCCGGACGAGAGCCGCCTCGACCTGATCAACCGCAACGTCGATCTGTTCCTCGGCATCCTCGACCAGGCGAAGGCGGCCGGGCTCAAGGAAAGCAGTTACCTCGTCGTCGTCAGCAACCCGGTGGACGTGCTGACCTACCTGGCGGTGCAGCGCGCCGGGTTGCCGTGGCAGCGCGTCCTCGGGCTGGGGACGCAGCTCGACACGGCCCGGTTCCGTGGCTACCTGGCGAAGCGACTGCAGGTGCCAGCGACGCAGGTCAACGCCCTGATCCTCGGCGAACACGGCGACAGCATGGTGCCGATCTGGTCGAGCGCCGCCGTCAACGGCCTGCCGCTGGAGCAGTGGCCCGGGTTCGGCCCGAACCTCCAGAAGGAGGTGTTCGAGGAGACGAAGACGGCCGGCGCCCAGATCATCAAGCTCAAGGGCGGCTCGGGGTTTGCCGTCGGGCTGTCGATCCGCGAGGTTGTCCACGCTTTGGCCCTCGACAGCCGGCGCGTCCTGCCGGTCAGTACCTTGCAGATGGGCGCCTACGGGCTGCGCGACGTGTGTCTGTCGGTGCCGACGGTTGTCGGCTGCGGCGGGGTCCGCCAGCACGTCGAGCTGGCGCTGACGCAGAAGGAACGGCTGGGGATCCAGCAGTCGGCCCGGGTGCTGCGTGAAACAATCCAGCAGGTCGAGGCGCGCGTCGGCTCGGTCCGCGCCGCGGCGGGCAGGGGGCAACAACCCGCGCCCGCCGCGGCTCCGGCGCCGGCGGCCGCCACGGCGGGTAACGGCCGCACGATTCCGCGAGCCGCCTGGCAGCGCGCGAAGTAGGTCTGGGCCGCGAGAACCGAAGGGGCGAAGCACCGATGGACAAATCCCTCGACGTCAAACTGCGGCGCATTCACGCCGACCCGCACGGGTGCAAGGACTTCATCCTCGCCGACGCCAAGGACGCCGACATGGCCCTCGCCATCGGCGCCCCTGGCCTGTCCCCGGAGGCCCACAGCGGCGAGCTGCGCTACCGCAGCCTGCGCGAGTACCGCGACACCATCGAGCAGATCGTCGCGCAGCGGCTCGTGGACATCATGCTCATGTCCGCCAGCACCAGCGAGGTGCTCACCCTCCACAGGCGCCTCTTCGATGACAGCCCGGTGACACCAGCGGTGCGCGCCAACGACACGACCGACATCCACGTCTACCGCGGCGGCCGGTCGCCGGCCCAGCCGTCGCTGCCGTTCCGCACCGCCACGCTCGACCACATCCAGTGCGGCCACCTCGACTGCACCGCCGCCGAGCGGTCGCGCGGGCCGGACCTGGGGCTGTACAGCATCACCTTCAACAACGACGCGGCGCTCGACCGCGTTGCGCTCGAAGAGTACCACGCGTTCCGCCTGGAGGCCGAGCGCAAGGGGTTCCGCCACTTCCTTGAGGTGTTCGATCCGAACCGGCCGGAGGCGGTCGAGGCCAGCCAGCTCCCCGGGTTCATCAACGACGTGATCGTGCGCACCCTCGGCGGGGTGACGGCGAAGGGCCGGCCGGTCTTCCTCAAGATGGTCTACCACGGCCCGCGGGCGATGGAGGAACTCGTCCACTACGACCCGCACCTCGTCGTCGGCATCCTCGGCGGGTCGGCCGGCACCACCTACGACGCCTTCAAGCTGCTGAGTGAAGCGAAGAAGTACGGCGCCCGCGTCGCCCTGTTCGGCCGCAAGATCAACAACGCCGAGAACCAGCTGGCGTTCGTCCGATTCCTGCGCTGGATCGCCGACGGCGAGGTCGGCGCCGAGGAGGCCGTCCGCGCCTACCACGGCGTGCTGCAACAGCTCGGCATCCGCCCGCACCGGCCGCTGGAGGAGGATCTGCAGCTGCAGACCGGCGTGATGAGCTACGGCGGCAGCGGTGTCACGATTAGCCCCCCTCCATCAACCAACGGTCAGCCGACGCCGACGGAGGTGAATGGAACACACGCCGCCGCGTCCCGCCCCCCCGTCGCCCCGCAGCCGTCCGCCAACGGGGAACCGGACTTCGCGAAGCTGTCGCCCGCCGAGAAGGTCGCCTACCACCGCGCCCGCTGGGACCGCATCCTCGGGTAGGTGGTCCCGCCGGACAATTCCTGTCGCCCGGTGGAGGGCGCTCCCCATGTACAAGGCAAGGGAGAGGGTGTGTAAGGGGTGTTCGTAAAGCCCACGGGACGCCGCCCGTGGGCTTTGAGGGATCCTCTTGCGCACCGTGCCCGCGGGGGGTGAGCCCCTGGCCGAGGCGTGCCGACTTTTCCCGCGCTCAGCGCTCCGATGGCGGGATGTGCAGCGCCGCGAAGCTGCACAGGCCGAAGCCATTCGGGCGCATCTGTCGCGGCCGAATCCGGTCCGCGGCGTGGCCGTTAAAGTTGATGTAGAGGGTGGCGCCGTCGGCGCTGACCTTCATGCCGTAGGTGCCGGCCGGGACGTAATCGTGCGCCTGCTCGAACGCCCGCGCCAGGAACGCGAGCACCTTCCGCCGGCCAGTCGTAATCTCGTACTGCACCACTGGTGTGCCGTGGCGGAACGCCCCGCCGTGGGCGCCCGGCAGATAGTAGAGGAAGCGCTCGTCCGGCGACAGCTCGCACACCGTCACGTAGTCTCCGCGCAGCCATCCCGGTCCGAGCAGCTGCACCTCGTCGCGCGCCGGCCGGTAGCGGAACAACTGGCCCGAGCGGTGCGTCGTACCATAGATGCAGCCGTCGCGCGACTCGCGGGCGGACGAGCGCATCCCGGGCGAGTTGGCGAATGACGAGCGCGTGCGCGCCTGGCGGCGCGCGGCCGCGTCGTACTTCCAGATCCCGCCCTCCCCGTTGAAGTACACCGACCCGTCTCGGCCGACCGCGAAGTTACGGTTGAACGTCACCGACCCGTCCGGCCCCTGGAACACGACGCGGCGCGTCTCCAGGTTCAGGCCGTACAGGGCGTTCCCGCCCGCCTCCAGGTTGCACCACCAGACGTTGCGCTGCCGGTCCAGGTACGAGGTCGCGGTGCAGCGCGGCCGCGGCAGGTCGGCGTGGACGGTCGTCCGGCCGGTCTGCGGATCGAATCGGTACAGCTGCCCGCCGGGAAGGCGGGCCGTCCAGCGGAACTGCTCCTGATTGGCCCGGTTGCCGTCGTTGAGGGTACAGCTGAAGTAGATCTTGTTGTCGGCTCCCTCGTCGATGCGCGCGTGGACCTTCGACCAGGCCGGCTGGCCCTGCTGGGGCGGCACCACGCGGTTCATGTCCACGATCTGTTCGAGGGTGCGGCGGCGCGGATCCCAGCGGTAGAGGAAGCACCGCGCATCGCCGCCCGCGTCGTTGCCGTGGTCGCCGATGCCGCAGTAGACGCGGCCGTCGCTGGCGACGGCGATGTCCCCCCACGACGACCACAGCCGCCGGCTGGCGGCGTCGGTGCCGAGGTTGTCGTGGAGCGCGAGGTCCACGGTCGGCGCCGTCCGCGCCACCGTGAACGGGGCCGCGCCCTCCTCGCGCCCGGCCGTGCGCACGCTCGCCGGCACTTCGAGGAAGGCGTCGGACCGGAGCGACACCGTCCCTTGCCGGGCGCCGCGGAGCGGGGGGGGCCACGGTTGCGGCGCCTGCCCGCCGGCACGCGGGGCGCCGCGCAGCAACGTCATCCCCAACCCCACGAGCAGGGCTTCGCGTCTGGTCATCTTCATGGTGGGTTCTCTGAAAGGTGGGTGAATGAGATAACCTCTCCCCGCCGGCAGGTAGTGAGGAGTGAGGAGGGGGAAACCTGAAGCCCACGGGCCGCCACCCGTGAGCTTTATTTCCTCACTCCTCCAAGGTTTCAGCGGGCGGACTTCTTCTCGATTTCTTTCTGCTTGCCCTTCTCGCCGCCCTTACCGGCCTGGATCACCTCGACACGAACCACGCGCGGCCGCTCCTGGAACTCCCACTCCACGCGCACCCGGCTGCCGACCTTTAGCTTGCGGATGATCTCCAGCACCTTCTTGTCCGGGCCGCCGCCAGCCGCCGGGGCGCCGCCGACCCAGTGCGGCACGTATCGCCGCGCCTTCTCCTCCCCGTCGGCCTTCACCTCGATGAAGGCCGGCCCCGTCTTCACCAGCGTGCCGACCACTGTCCCCTTGCGTTTTTCCGGCTCCTTCTTCGCCTCCTTGTCCTTCCCCTGCGCCAGGAGGGTAGGTTCCTCCTCGGACCGGACCCAGTTCCCGACGGCGAGGACCGCCCCCACCAGCATGCCGACGATCAGGCGTTTGTCCAACATTGTGTGCTCCCCCTTCGCAATGGGATGTTGAAAGTCCACGGGTAGCGCCCCGTGGGTGAAGTGCTGGAGACTTGACCCACGGGACGTCACCCGTGGGCTTTCCAGATGCCACCGCACAATAACTCCCTTGCCTCGCACCGGCGCTGACGACCGGGACCGTCCCGGCGGGGGTTATCGTATGGGCCGCTCTCCCGTGGGCACCGTGGAATCGGGGCTGGTCAGGGCGGGGAAGCGTCCCTCCCGCACGTGTCCCGAATCCGGTCGATCGCCCACCGCGCCGCCTCGCGCACCAGCGACTCCGGATCGGTCAGGGCGCGCTGCAGAGCCGGCAGGGCCGCCGGGTCGCCACGGTTGCCGAGCACAAGGGCCGCGTTGCGCAGCAGCCCGCGCCGCTTGCTTCGCAGCAGGGCCGTGCCCCGGAATCGCCGGCGGAACTCTTCCTCCGACAGGCCGAGCAACTCCACAAGATCGACCGCCACCAGGTCCGGGCGCGCGGCGAGGCCCGGCTCCGTCCCGGCCGACGCCTTGCGGTTCCACGGGCAGACTTCCTGGCACACGTCGCAGCCGAACGCCCAGTCCCCGACCCCGGCACGCAGCTCGTCGGGCACCTGGCCCTTCAGCTCGATGGTGAGGTAACTGATGCAGCGGCGCGCGTCGAGCTGGCCCGGGGCGATAAGCGCCCCCGTCGGGCAGGCGTCCAGGCAGGCCGTGCAGGTGCCGCAGTGGAAGGATTCGTGCGCCGCGTCCGGGTGCAGCTCAAGATCCAGCAGCAGGGCGCCGAGGAAAAGGTAGCTGCCGAGGCGCCGGTTTAGCAGCATGGTGTTCTTGCCGACCCACCCCAGGCCGGCGCGGCGGGCGAAGTCGCGCTCCAGCAGTGGGGCCGTGTCCACCACCCCGCGCCCGCGGCAGCCCGGGGCGGCGCGGCCCACCCACCCGAGGAGCCGGTTCAGCCGGTCGCGCAGCAGGTCGTGGTAATCGACTCCGCGCGCGTACCGGGCGATGCGGCCGGCCAGCGGCGGGAGGGGCGGATCGGCAGCGGGGAAGTGGTAGGACATGCCGACCATGACGACGCTGCGCACCCCGGGCAGAATCGAGTCGGGGTGGCGGCGGGCGTCGGCGTGCCGGGACAGGTAGCCCATTTCCCCGGCGTGGCCGGCGTCGAGCCAGGCGCGGAAAGAATCGAAGCCGTCCGCCGGCCCGGCCGCGGCGATCCCGACCAGCTCGAACCCGAGCCGGCGGGCCTCCCGTTTGATGTCCCCTTCCAGGGCCGGCATGACTCGGCCCGCAGCGCGGGCCACCCCCGTTTGGCGAAACAGGCTGTTGACAGCGGTGTGACAGGAACGTTTATTATACCCCGCCCGGCGGCCCTGCGGGATCTCACGGAATGATCGAATAGCAGGAAAGCGCGACGAGTCGATAGGGATGGTCAACATCCTGCGGGCCGCGTGCGTGCTGCCGGTGGGATGAAGGTTCGTTCGCTCTCCCCGGGTAGACGAAGGCGTTTACCGGCAGAGGTCAAGGAAGGGGAGAGTCGTTGGTGCCTTCCGGCATGGGGCCGGGAGCGGTTCCTCAAATGGGGGCTGGATCATGCGGATCGTGTTTGCGGGTCTGTGCGTGGCGGCGGCGGCGCTGCTCGTGGGCGCGGGGCAGAACTCTCAGGCCGGGCAGAAGGAGAAGTACTCCATCTCCGACGTGATGAAGCAGGCGCACAACAAGAAGACCGGGCTGCTCAAGAAGATCGCCTCCGGCAAGGGTGACAAGGCGGATGCCGAGAAACTGCTGGAGATGTACATCGCACTGGCCAAGAACAAGCCCCCGCAGGGCGACGCCGACAGCTGGAAGAAGTTCACCGACGGGCTGGTCGCCGCCGCCAAGGTCGCCGTCGAGGGCGGCAAGAACGCCGGCAAGCAGCTGACGAAGGCCGCCAACTGCGGGGCCTGCCACAAGGTTCACAAGGGCTAACCACCTGGCTCCTGGGCTGACCGTGCCGTGGAGTCAACCCCGGACCCGCCAGGTCATCCTGGCGGGTCCGTTCGCTGCGCCTGCGTTGCCCGGCGCCTGGGGGCGCGTTACAAAGACGCTGGACGGTTCGGCCGGCCAGTCGTCGCCGGCCCACGCGCGTCGCTCACAACCGCCGGGGAAGCGCATGCTCGACGGCCCCTCCGTGGTCGCCGCCCTGAAGGACTGCGGCGTCACGCACGTCGTCTGGTTGCCCGACAGCGAACTCGGGACGTGGGAGCCGGCCCTGACCGGGCCGGGCGGGCTGCCGCTCATTCGCGTCTGCCGCGAGGGCGAGGCGATCGGTATCGCCGCCGGCCTGCTCCTCGGCGGCGCGCGGCCGGTGGTACTGATCCAGTGTACCGGCCTGTTCGAGGCCGGCGACGCGCTGCGCAACGTCGTCCACGACCTGAAGCTGCCGCTCTTCCTGGTCGTCGGGGTGCGCAGCTGGTACGCCCGCCAGGCGGGGACGAGCGGCGACTCGTGTCCGGTGTTCACCGAGTCGATCGTGCGGGCGTGGCAGCTGCCGTACACCCTCCTGGAACGCGGGCACACGGCGGCGGACCTGGCGGCCGCGTACCGGCAGGCCCGCGCCGACGGCCGGGCTGCGGCCATCCTGCTTGCGGAGTGACCGCCGTGCCGATGACGCAGCGCGAAGCCCTGGAAGTGGTGGCTGGCCATCGCGGCGACCGCGTGGTCGTGACGACGATGACGGCGGTCGCCATCTGGCCGCAGCTGGCCGATTCTCCGCTCGACTTTCACTACATCCCGTCGGCGATGGGGCACGGGCCGGCGCTGGGGCTCGGGATCGCCCTGGCGCAGCCGGGCCGCGGGGTGATCGTGCTGAACGGCGACGGTTGCACGCTGATGAGCCTCGGCTGCCTGGTGACGCTGGCGGCGAACCCGGCCGACGTGTACCTCGTCATCCTCGACAACGCTCTTTACGAGGTGACCGGCGGGCAGGCGACGGCGGGCGCCGGGCGCGTCGCGTTCGCGGCCCTGGCGCGGGCCGCTGGGATCCCGCGCGTTTACGCCTTTGACTCCCTCGACGCCTGGCGGGCGGGCGCGGCGGAGGCGCTGACCGGGCCGGGGCCGGTGGCGGTGTGGCTGAAGGTGGAAGGGCGTCTCGGCCAGAAGACGCCGAAGGCTCCGCGGCCGATGGCCGAGCAGATCGCCCGGTTGCAGCAAGCGCTGGGCGTTCAAAGCTCCCGGGTGGCATCCCGTGGGCCGGGTGCTGGAGACCTGACCCACGGGACGTAACCCGGGGGCCAGGCTCCCTGAGACTTGACCCACGGGACGCCGCCCGTGGGCTTTATGGTGGCAGGATAGAATTCCGGGAATGCCGGTTGCGAACCCCCGCCCGGTCCGCGTACCCTGGAGGTATCCTACCTGACGGTTCGGAGCACAGCATGCGCACGCGCGGTTTCCTTTCCCTTCTGCTGCTCGCGGTCGCCTCCGTCGGCAGTTCCGCCGCAGACAACGACGGCAGCGTATTCTTCGAGAAACAGATCCGGCCCGTCCTGGTCGAGCACTGCTACGAGTGCCACTCGGTCGAAACGAAAAAGCAGCGCGGCGGGCTCCACCTCGACACGCGCGCCGCCCTCCTCAAGGGTGGCGATTCCGGCCCCGCCATCGTTCCGGGCAAGCCGAACGAAAGCCTCCTCATCAAGGCGGTGCGCTACACCGCGCCCGACATGCGCATGCCGCCGAAGAAGAAGCTACCGGCGGCGGTCGTCGCCGACCTGGAGAAGTGGGTCGCGCTGGGCGCCCCGGACCCGCGCACCGGCAGCGGGCCGAAGGTCGCGGGCAACGGGTGGGATCTGGAGAAAGGCAAGCGGTTCTGGAGCTTCCAGCCGCCGCGCCAGCATTCGGTGCCCGCGGTCAAGGACGCCGCCTGGCCGCGCGGCAACATCGACCGCTTCCTGCTGGCGAGCCTGGAGAGCAAGGGTCTGCGCCCCGCCCCCGACGCCAGCCGCGCCGACCTCATCCGCCGCGCCTACTACGCCCTCATCGGCCTGCCGCCGACGCCCGCCGAGGTGGACGCCTTCGTCAAGGATCGCACCCCTGGCGCGTTCGCCCGGGTGGTCGATCGGCTCCTCGCCAGCCCGCACTTCGGCGAGCGCTGGGGCCGTCACTGGCTCGACGTCGCCCGCTACGCCGACTCCAGCGGCGGCGGGCGCTCGCTGATCTTCCGGCAGGCGTGGCGCTACCGCGACTATGTCATCAACGCCTTCAACAGCGACAAGCCATACGATCGCTTCATCCTGGAGCAGATCGCCGGCGACCTCCTCGAAGCCCGTACGCCCGAGGAGCAGGAGGCACTGCTGATCGCCACCGCCTTGCTCCTGCTCGGCCCGCACAATTACGAGCGCCAGGACAAGCCCGGCCTCGAAATGGACATCATCGACGAGCAGATCGACACGATCGGCAAGGCGTTCCTCGGCATGACGGTCGGGTGCGCCCGCTGCCACGACCACAAGTTCGACCCGATCTCCCACAAGGACTACTACGCCCTCGCCGGCATCCTCAAGAGCACGAAGTGGATCGTTCACGCGAACGTCTCCAACTGGACCGAGCGACCGCTGCCGGTGTCCGGCAAGCTGGCGCAGGCGGTCAAGGAGCACGAGGCCGCCGTCGCCGCCCTGAGGCGCGAACTGGAGCAGGTCCGCGCCGCCGAGAAGAAGGCCGGCAAGGTCGTCGCCGCCAAGGGCAAGGGGGCACTCGACCCGCGCCTGCTGCCGGGCATCGTGATCGACGACAGCCAGGCCAGGGTGGTCGGCAGCTGGAAGCACTCCGTCTTCTCCGGCACCTTCGTCGGCAAGGGCTACCTCTTCGACGAGCGGGGGAAGAAGGAGGACAAGACGCTCACCTTCATCCCGGAGATCCCGCAGTCCGGGTTCTACGAGGTGCGCCTGGCCTACGTCCCGTCCACGAACCGCGCGACGAACGTGCCGGTGCGTATCTTCCACACCGACGGCGAGGTGACCGTTCGCGTCAACCAGCGGTTGACGCCGCCCATCGACGGATACTTCGTCTCGCTCGGCCGCTACCGTTTCGAGAAGGGTAGCCAGTGGTTCGTGATGGTGTCCACCGAGAAGGCCGACGGCCACGTCATCGCGGACGCGGTCCAGTTCCTCCCCGACGACGCGCAGGACGAGCCGAAGCCCGCGCGTAAGGCCCCCGCCCCGGTGAAGGCGAAGGCGCCGGCGGTCACGTCGCGCGCGCTGGAGGCGCGGCTGAAGAAGTTGATCGCGAGCGGCCCGCAGCGGCCGATGGCGATGGCGGTCAGCGAGGCCGACAAGGTCGAGGACTGCTTCATCTGCATCCGCGGCAACATCCACAACCGCGGGCCGAAGGTGTCGCGCGGCCTCCTGGAGGCTCTCATCCCGGCCGGCGCGACTGCCCCCGGCGGCCGGCTGCACATCCCGGCGAAGGAGAGCGGCCGCAGGCAACTCGCCGCCTGGCTGGCTAGCCCGGAGAATCCGCTGACGGCGCGCGTGATGGCCAACCGCGTCTGGCACCACCTGTTCGGCGCCGGCCTGGTCCGCACGGTCGATAACTTCGGCCTGACCGGCGAGCTGCCGTCCCACCCTGAGCTGCTCGACCACCTGGCCCTGCGATTCGTCGAGCAGGGCTGGTCGGTCAAGAAGCTGATCCGCGCGATCATGCTGTCGCGCGCCTACCAGATGGGCACCGAGCCCGCCTCCCCCGAGGTGGCGCAGCTGGCGAAGAAGGTCGATCCCGACAACCGCTTGCTGTGGAAGATGCCGCGCCGCCGCCTGGATGCCGAGTCGATCCGCGACACGATCCTGGTGGTGAGCGGACAGCTCGACCGGGCCGCGGGCGGCGTGTCGATCCGGGCCGGGACGGTGGCCGAGCGCGACTACAAGTTCGAGGACGCGCGGCGCAGCGTGTACACGCCGATCTTCCGCAACCGGGTGCTGGAGCTGTTCGAGGTGTTTGACTTCGCCAACCCGAACGTCTGCAACGGCCAGCGCGTCGTGAGCACCGTGCCGACGCAGGCACTGTACCTGATGAACAGCCCGTTCGTGCAGGAGCAGGCGCGGCTGGCCGCGGACCGCTTCCTGGCCCGCGCGGACGTGGCCGACGCCGGGCGCGTCGAGCACGCCTACCGGGTGGCACTGGGGCGGCTGCCGACGGACCGGGAGCGCCGGCTCGCGCTGGAATTCCTCGCCGGCGCGGCGGCGGACCAGCGCCGGACCGCCTGGGGGCAGCTGGTGCAGGCGCTGTTCGGGTGCGTCGATTTCCGCTACGTCAACTAACCAGCCGGGAACGCGAGCGACGGGCGCTTCGCAGTGCCCGGCACTGGCGCTCCCGGCTGGTGGGGGAACGTTCTTCACAGGGACCGCTTATGAGCCTCCTCGTCTCGCGCCGGCAGGCGCTGAAGTCCATGGCGTGCGGGTTCGGGTATCTCGCCCTCGCCGATCTGGCGAGCACCGCCGGCGCCGCCGGGGCGAACCCGCTGGCACCACGCCCGCCGCACCACACGCCCCGGGCGAAGCGCGTCATCTTCCTGTTCATGCAGGGCGGTCCGTCGCACGTCGATACGTTCGACTACAAGCCGCGCCTGGAGCGCGCCGACGGCCAGCAGATGCCGTTCGACGATGCCCGCACGTTCGCCCGCACCCGCACGGTCACCAACCACCGGGTCATGAAGTCGCCGTGGCGGTTCCGCCCGTATGGGCAGTGCGGGCACCGGGTGTCGGAGCTGTTCCCACACATCGGCCACCACGCGGACGACCTGTGCTTCCTCCAGGGCATGCACACCGAGGGGATCGCCCACGGCCCGGCGACGCTGTTCCTGCACACCGGCTCGATCAACCTGGTGCGCCCGGCGATGGGCTCGTGGGTGACGTACGGCCTGGGGACGGAGAACCATAACCTGCCGGGGTTCGTCACCCTCGCCCCGTCGATGGGTAACGGCGGGCCGCGCAACTGGAGCAACGCCTTCCTGCCGGCCCACTTCCAGGGCACCGCCGTCGGCCGGGCCGGCGTCCCGGCGGCCGAGGTGCAGATCCGCAATCTCGTCAACCGCCAGGTGCCGGCCGCCCAGCAGCGCCGCCAGATCGACCTGCTCCAGGCCCTCAACGCCGAGCAGGTCCGCCGCGCCCCCGGCGATACCGAGCTGGAGGCGGTCATCGAGTCGTTCGAGCTGGCCCACCGGATGCAGACGCACGCCCCGGGCGTCCTCGACATCTCCGGCGAGACGCGAACGACGCAGCGGCTGTACGGCATCGGCGAGGGTCGGACCGACAACTTCGGCCGGCTGTGCCTGATGGCCCGGCGGCTGGCCGAGGCGGGCGTGCGCTACATCCAGGTGAGCTACGGCGACAACACCGACAACCCCGCCTGGGACCAGCACTCGAACCTGCCCAAACACGCCGACCACGCGGCCGCGGTCGATAAGCCGGTGGCCGGGCTGCTGGCCGACCTGAAGCGGCGCGGGCTGCTGGAAGGCACGCTCGTGTGGTTCGGCGGCGAGTTCGGCCGAACGCCCTACGCCGAGCGCAACGGGACCGGCCGGGACCACAACCCGAACGGGTTCACGATGTGGCTGGCGGGCGGCGGCGTGAAGCCGGGGATCACGCACGGCCGGACCGACGAGTTCGGGCACCACGCGGTCGAGGGCAAGGTCCACATGCACGACCTGCACGCAACGATCCTGCACCAGCTCGGGCTGGACCATACGCGCCTGACGTACCGCTACGCCGGCCGCGACTTCCGCCTCACCGACGTGCATGGGCACGTTGTCCACGAGATCCTGCGCTGACAATTTCGCGCAAAGACGCCAGGAGCGCAAAGGAAGAGATCTTCCTTTGCGCTCCTGGCGTCTTTGCGCGAAACGGCATTATCGAATCGCAATCGGCCGCAGCGCGAACCCGGCCACGGTGCCGCGGATCTTGTTCGTCATGCAGACGTAGCAGAACTCGTATGCTCGCTCGCGCGCCAGCTCCTCCAGGAAGTGGAACTCCCCGATGTGGACGCCCTGCTCGATCAGCAGGTAGCGGTGGACCGGGATGAACGTCGCCTGCTCTTTCGGCCCCGGCCCCCACTCCAGCCCGCTTGTGTCCGACCCGACCAGGATGGCGCCCTGCTGCTCCACCAGCCACTTCGCGGCCGCCAGGTCGATCCCCGCGCTGTCGTGCTGCCGTAGCTTGTCGTGGTTCGACCCGTTCTTGCCCCAGTAGCGCAACGTGCCGGTGCGGATCAGCACCGTGTCGCCCGGCCGCAGCGTCGTCTTCTGCTTCGCGGCGGTGGCCTTCAGATCCTCGACCGTGATCCGGTAGTGCGACGGCAGGGCGTCCACCTGGCGCATGGCCGCCACGTCGAGCAGGACGCCGCGCGTGACGATCGGCGGGATCGTCGTCGCGTCGCACTTGCGGATGCCGAAGTTGCCGCCCCAGTTCGCCTCCTTGAATCCGTTGTACCAGTGGTCGTCGGCGCCGGCGGTGATGTGGCCCAGGCCGTCGATCTGGGTGCCGACGTTGTCGCTGATGAACAGGGCGCAGCTGTGCCACGCCAGCTTCGCCGGGTTCTGCTTCGGGTCCGCGGCCGGCGCGAAGTCGCCCTGCCGCTTGACCCCCTCCGGCCCGCGGAACGTCATGATCGCCCCCGCGTTGTGCCCCGGCCACCGGAACGATTCGGCGTCGTAGGGTACGCCGAGGTCGTAGACCTTGCCGCGTTTGACCATTCCGAGAGCGGTCCGAATCGTTTCGGGCGTCATGGCGTTGAGCGACCCGACCTCGTCGCCCTTGCCCCACGGCCCCCACCCCTTGCCCTTCGTCCACCCCTTGACGGCGGGCGACGGTTCGCCCTCGCCGCGTGCCGCCCGGCCCGACAGCGTCCAGCCCAGGGCGAAGGAACTCGCCAGCGCTGCCACCCCCACCACGCACCCGAGCACGCGCATCGTCGTACCCTCCGTTGTCGGCCTGTTACCGCCCGCGCCGTAAAACTCCTCGGGATTGTATGGCGCGTCCGGCCTGCGGACGTACCCGCCGGCGCCGGTTGTCCCGGGGGCCGCTCGCGGCTACCATGCCGGGGAGTGCTCCCACCCCACCGCCGTGTGACCGAAGGATCCCCGCTCCATGCGACGCGCCGCGCTGGTCGTCCTGCTGCTCCCGCTGCTCGGCCCCGCCCCGGAGGCGCAGGACGCCGAGACTCTGTTCCGCGCCATGGAGGCGCGGATCCGCAAGGCCCGGTCGGTGCGCCTCGGGTTCGACATCGAGGCCGGGGCCGCGCCCCTGAAGGTGTACCTCAAGGGTACGTTCGTTTTCGCCGCCGGCAACAAGTCTCGGCTCGAGGCCGACGTGGCCTTCTTCGGCGCTGCCAGCAAGGTCCGGATCGTGTCGGACGGCAAGAAGACGCATGTCACCTCCAGCGACAGCGCCAAGCAGATGCGGAAGAACACCTACGTCCGCCAGGCCGCGGTCCTGGCGGACGCCCTCGCCCGCAGCGGCCTGTACTGGGCGTTCCGTGGGATCCACAAGGCCGACATCAAGCTGAAAAAGGCGAAGGTCACCGAGGTCTTCCACGTCTCCGGGTTCCGCCTCGGCGGCCGCGAGAAGGTGGGCCAGCGTGAAGCGCAGGTCGTCACCTACACGGTGCGCCTCGACGGCAAGGACGAGGTCCGTGCGGCGGTCTGGATCGACATGCAGACCGGCCTGCCGCTCAAGCGCACCCTCGCCCTGCCCGGAGAGAAGACGGCCCGGATTAGCGAGATCTACACCGGGCTGAAGCTGGACGAGCCGACCGACCCGCAACTCTTCGACTCGAGCAAGTGATCGGCCCGCCCTCTCGTCGCTCCGTCCACCCACGCGCCCCGGATGTGTCCTATAGTTGGGATGGTAGGGTTCTCCCTTCATCCCCTGTGACGAGGTGCTCCGTGGCTGCTTCCCCCCCGCACGATTCTGACCTCAACGCCCGGGAATTGCGCCGCACCTGGGAGGGCTGGTCCCCGCTGTCCGAGACGAGCGCCGATCTGGGAGGGAGCAGCGCCCCCGACATCACCCTGCCGCCGGAAGAGGCCGGGACTGCGCCGGCGGCCTGCCCGCGCTGCGGCGGCGCTCTGATCGATCCGGCCGGACTCGGGTGGTGCAAGGCGTGCGGCTACTGCCACTCACTGGCGGGCGAGCGCAACCAGGCTCCGCCGCGTCGATCGCAAGGTCCGTCCCGACCTTCCGCCCTTGGCGCCGTCGAGTTCTTCATGCTCCTGGTCCGGATGCCGACCTGGCTCTGGCCCCTCCTCGCTGGCGTCGGGCTCGCGGTCGGCCTCTCTCTCGTGCCGCTGCTAGCCTGGCCGGCGGACTCGTTCGCGCGCTGCCTGTGGTGTACCTGCCAGCTGGGGATGGGGCTGGTGCTGCTGCTCGTCGGCCAGTTCTGGGCGCTGCTGGTGGTGGCGGCGGACGACGAGCGGTTGAGTTTCAAGGACGGGATATTCTCCGGCCGGCTGTGGATCGTGACCGCGCGGCAACTCCCGCGCACCCGCCGTCAGTTCACGTTCGGGGTCTGGGGGCTGACGACCATCCTGTGTGCCTTCCTGCTCGTCGGCGGCCTCACCCACTGGCTGACGTATCTCCCCGGCCACCGCGCCGCCAACCCTCCAGCCGCAGAACGGGTCGGGTGAAGATCGGAGCGTGTCCGATCGCTCGAGCCCGCGCAAGCAAAAGGCCACGGCGTCCACGGTAGCGGATCGTCTGCGTCAAGTCGCACATCCGAACTTGCCAGTGTACAAGGCTGGAATGACTTTCGTGTGGCAGCAACCGTCATCGCCGACGTGAGCCGGCGGATTTGCCGCAGAGGCGCTGAAGAGAAGATCTGGTTCGATCCCGGCACCACGAGCGTCACTTGTCATTCGATCCGGATCAGCCAGAAGACCTCCTCTGGCCGTGTGAACTTCTCGGCCAGACCGTCGTGAGCGGCGGCAGCTTGACGAACCCCGCCCTACCCCGGCGACAGGCCCAGTTCCTTGAGTTGCTTCGGGTCTACCGGCGCCGGGGCGCCGGTCATCAGGTCGCGCGCCTTCTGGTTCTTCGGGAAGGCGATCACGTCGCGGATGTTCGTGGTGCGCGCCAGCATCATCACCCAGCGGTCCAGTCCCAGGGCGATGCCGCCGTGCGGCGGGGCGCCGTACTTCAGTGCGTCGAGCAGGAAGCCGAAGCGCTGCCGTGCCTGCTCCGGCGACATGCCCAGTACACGGAACAGATCCGACTGCACCTCCGGGCTGTGGATACGAATGCTGCCGCCGGCGCACTCGTACCCGTTGATCACCAGGTCGTAGGCCTTCGCCTTCACCTGGGCGAGCGGCCCATTCGGGTTGGTCAGATCGGCGTCGCTCGCGTTGCGCAGCAGCGGCAGGTACTCGTCCATCGGCGCCGTGAAGGGATGGTGGTTCGCCACCCAGCGCTTCTCCTCGTCGTCCCAGAGGAACGACGGGAAGTCGTACACCCAGGCGATCCGGTAAGTCGTGCCGGCCGGGTCGTAGAGCTTCAGGTCGTCCGCGAGGCGGGTGCGCGTCATCCCGAGAAGCTGGCAGACCGTCGCTTCAGGTCCGGCCGCGATGACCAGCAGGTCGCCCGGCGCGGCGCCGAGCTTTTCCCGCTGCGCTCGCCGCGCCTCCTCCGGCAGGAACTTCTCGAAGAACGCCCCGAACTTGTCGGCCTCGACCTTCGAGACATCGACCGTGACGCCGACCGTCCCCTCCGGGGCCAGCCGCTGGGCGGCCGTTTTCAGCTCGTCCATCCGCTTGCGAGAGAACCTGTCCGCCGCCCCCTTCGCGGCCAGGCCGCGCACCTTCCACCCCTTGGCGAGCATCTCCTGGATCGGCGGGTGCTGCGATCGGGCGTGCAGGTCGGTCAGTTCCACGATCTCCAGCCCGTAGCGCAGGTCCGGCTTGTCGCTGCCGTAGCGGAGCATCACGTCCTCGTAGCGCAGACGCGGCAGCGGTAACGGGATCTCCACGCCGAGGCACTGCCGGAAGATCTCCGCCGTCAGTCCCTCCATCACGCGGAAGATGTCGTCCATCTCGACGAACGACATTTCAACGTCGAGTTGTGTGAATTCCGGCTGGCGGTCGGCGCGCAGATCCTCGTCGCGCAGGCAGTGCGCGATCTGGAAGTACCTGTCGTACCCGGCCACCATGAGGATCTGCTTGTACAGCTGCGGCGACTGCGGCAGGGCATACCAGCTGCCGGGTGAGACGCGACTCGGCACGAGGTAGTCGCGCGCCCCCTCCGGAGTGCTGCGACCGAGCAGCGGCGTCTCGATTTCGAGGAAGCTCTGCGCGTCGAGGCAGTCGCGCATCACCTTGGCGATCCGGTGGCGCATGGCCAGGGTGCGCTGCAGTGTCGGCCGCCGCAGGTCGAGGTAGCGGTACTGCAGGCGCAGATCCTCGTTCGCGAGTTCGGGGTCGCCGAATACCTGCCCTTCGAGCGGGATCGACATGACCTCGAACGGCGGGTTTGGGCAGCGATTGAGGACGCGCAGTTCATCCACCACGACCTCGACGTCGCCGGTCGTGAGCTTGGGGTTGTGCTTGCCCGGCAGGCGCTCGCGCACCTTGCCCTTGCTCGACAGCACCCATTCGCTGCGGACTTCCTGGGCGGGGGCGAACACGTCGGGGTGGTCGGCCTCGAAGACCACCTGGGTGATGCCGTGGCGGTCGCGCAGGTCAACGAAGATCTGATCGTTGTAGGCACGAAACGTGTTGACCCAGCCGTTCAGCACGACGGTCTTGCCGATGTCCGACTCTCTCAGTTCCCCGCACGTGTGCGTCCGCTGCCAGCTTGCCATGTCGTTACCTTTGCTCGAAACCAGCACGTTGGGCGAGCGGGGTGACGCTCCGCGCGCCTGGAACCATTCATACCCGTCGATTATAGCGAACCGACCGCTTGCGGCCCCAACCCCTCCTCCTGCCCAGAACGGAGAGTGAGGAGTGAGGAGGGGAACCAAAGCCCACGGGTGGCGTCCCGTGGGTCGAGTCGCCAGCGCTTCCCTCACGGGGCGCCACCCGTGGGCTTTCTCTCCTCCGCATGAACGCCAGCCCGACCGCGGCCGCCTCCACGTCCAGCACCTGCGACGTGGCGTCGAGCAGCGGGCGCGGCAGGTAAATGATGCTCTTGGTCCGCGCCCGCGTGAGCGCCACGTTCAGCCGGTTCAGGCCGTAAATGAACTCCGTCTCGCGCAGCGCGAACTCCGGGTCGGCAACCCCGTAGCTCACCACGACCGCCTTCGCCTCCTGACCCTGCATTTTGTCTACCGTGTCCACGAACGGCACCATGTCCCAGCGCCGCTGTTTCGCGAGTTCGCGCTGGATCGTGCGGATCTGGGCGTGGTGCGGGCTGACCACGAAGACGCCTTCGCGGAAAAACGTCGCATCATCGCGATACGGCTTCCCGTTGGCGGCACGCAGTCCGTCGCGCAGCGCTGCGACCAGCTGCGCGACGAGATCGCCTTCCAACGGAGCGGTTCCTGGAGCGCGTGGGCAACCTGGTGGTGCTGCCCTAAGCTGGCGAGACGATCTTCTGGCGGGAGGAAGGCCGCTTCCTCATGGACAAGCTGGGCCACCACGGCGGGCTGACCCCACAGGAGATGGACACCGGCGTCTACCTTCTGCCCCTGTTCTCATGACAATTCACCACAGAGCGAGGAGGATTCATGACTGCACTCATGAGCCACGAGGTTGAGGTTGTTCACGACCTGCTCGTCCCCCTGCGCGACGGGGTGCGGTTAGCCGCCAACCTGTACCGGCCCGCTGGCGTGGGTCCCGTCCCGTGCCTGGTCAATTACTTACCCTATCACAAGGACGGCCGTGGCGGCCTCTGGTATGACGGGGTTCACCGCTTCTTCGCCCGTCACGGTTATGCCACGCTCGTTGTGGACTTTCGCGGGCTGGGTTGTTCCGAAGGAATCAACAACGTCCCCTTCGACGCCCAGGAGG